>JAVBTZ010000193.1:0-8360 GCA_031555915.1 Planctomycetota bacterium | reverse complement strand
TTGCCTGCGAAGCTTCGCCTTGCCCAAGGGCACGAAAACGAAAAATCACTCGCAAATTTAGGCTTTACGGGGCACTAGGGGAAACGCTGTCGCCGCATTCATACTGCCGGGAGCCGTTCATGCCTTTTTACAGCGCATGTGTCCAGTACCTAAGTTCGAACAAATACGACAACGCCAAAAGCGCGGTCGAGCGGCTGAAAGACGAATTGCGCGATCCCGGCATCAACGGCATTCTGGTTTTTGCCGCCAGCAATTACCATTACCCCACTCTGGCGACCGAGTTGCGTAAAGCTTTCCCCAACGCCCAAACCTTCGGTTGCAGTTCGGCCGGTGAATACGCATGCAAGGCGTCCCTGAACCAGTCCGTCGTCGCCCTGGCCTTCACCCCCGACAAAATCGCCGCGGTTCACGCCGTCGGCATCGATCATATCGATTACCGCGCCGACGCCGTCGACCTTATCGCCGAGAAATATTATGCCGCCTCGGGTATGGAATTGGACCGGTTGGACCATCACGACTATGTCGGCTGGATAATGCTCGACGGCCTTTCCCACACTTTCGACAATATGCTTAGCCGTCTCGGCGCCAAAACCGACATCCTCTTCGCGGGGGGGCTGGCCGGCGACGGCGGCCAATTCACCGGCGCCTGGGTCTGGGCCAACGGGGTGACCTATGAAAACGGGGCGGTTTTCGCCGTTTTCCAACCGCGGGGAAAATTTCACGCCTGCCGAATCCAGAGCGTCAAATCCACCGGGATCAGCATCACCCCCACCAAAGTCGACCCGGTGCGGAATATCATTTACGAATTCGACGGTCAGCCGGCGACGCAAGTGTATGCCAGGGCGATGGGTTTGGACATTCAACCCGACACCATAAAATATAGCGGCAAATCGAGCCGGGAAATTTATGCCGAAGCGATCAAGCATCGTACCAGTCCCGATGTGCTGCTAAGGAGTGCGGACGGCATTCTGGTGTATTTCAGCCATTTTCCCCTGGCCATTTGCGCCGATGGCGACATTCTCATCCGTCCCGTCACCTCCCTTGCCCCCAACGGCGGCCTGCGTTGTTATATGCCTCCCATCGAAGGGGTGCGGTATACGGTTTGCCGGATAACCGATCCGGTGCCGGGTTTGCAACAATTATTGGCGGATACCCGGGCGAAGCTGGGTGGGATCTCCGGCGCCTGCAACATGAACAGCCTTATCCGCCACATCCAAATGGAAAAAGAGGGCAAGGTCGACGAGACCATAGCGATGTTCGCCGACATTCCCCTTATCGCCACTTCCTGCTACGGGCAGATTTATTTGAGCGCGGTGTGTCAATCCTCGGTGTATCTTTTTTTCCAGTAGTGGACTTTTCAGCAACATTCCTCTCAAAACCGTCGCTTCGGCGCCGTTTTTGGAACGCCAAAAGTTAGGACCATCTCATGCGCTTTAAAACCTCGCACGCCGTTTGCCAGCTCGAAAACCCGGCCGAGAACGCCAAGGAGGCGGTTAAGAGGATCAAGGCCGACCTGGGGGACTTCGAGGCCGGTTCGCTGGTCTTCTTCGCTTCCATCGCCTACGACCCCGAGACGCTCGCCGCCGAGATGCAGGCCGCCTTCCCCGGGGTGAAGACCTTCGGCGCCACTTCCGCCGGCGAAGGGGTCAACGACAAGATCCTGACCCAATCGGTGGTGGCGATGGCGTTCAGCCCCGAAGTTTTCGCCCTCAACGAAATCGGCCTGATTCTCGAGGATCTGCCCCACCGCCCCATGCCGGCCGAGCCCAACATTTATCCGGACGCGCGCACGGCGCTGGATGATTTTTGCGGTCGCATCGGTATCAAGCCGCTGGATTTGGATTATCGCGAATTTACCGGTTTATTGCTTTTTGACCGGATCTGTCCCTTTGGCTACTCGATTTTGGACACCGTGGGCGACATGACCAACGTGATTTTCACTGGCGGTTTTGCCGGCGACGACTATTGCTTCGACGGGCAAACCCGGGTCTTTTACCAGGGCCATGCCTACAACCGGGCGACGGTGATCTGTCTGGGGAAGCCGGTGAAGGGGTTTGAACTCCTGAAGAGCCAGGCGGTGGAGATGACCGATCGGAATCTGGTCGTCACCAAGGCGGATTCCGACTCCGGCGCCGACATCATCTGGGAGTTCGACCACCAGCCCGCCGCCGAGGCTCTCGCCAAGTGCCTGGGGAAAACGGTGGACACTTTGGGGAACGACGACTTCGACGACAATCCCATGGGCACGCCGGTCGACGGCGAACCCTTCCTGCGGGCCGCCTTGCGGGTGATCGACAAGAAGGGCCTCCTGATGCTTTTCCCGACTCCCCTCGGCACCCGGATTAACATCACCCGGGCCGGCAACGTCTACGAAAAAACCAAAAAGGATTTGGAGGCCAAGCTCAAGGAAATGGAGGGGGATGTGGGGGCGGTTCTGCACATCAATTGTTGCTCGCGCCACACCGCCCTGAAGAAAAAGGACCAAACCGACCTTTTCGCCAAACTGTTCAGCTTCGCGCCGTGCATTTCCCTGGCTTCCTACGGCGAGGTTTATGTGGGTTGGGTGGGGATGACCTCGACGATGATTTTCTTCAGGTAGCTTTTGCTTGCAGCGGTGACAGGCAGTTTTTATGCCGCTCCCGGGGTATCCAGAGACGTCGTGGCCGCGACGTCTCGTTTTCTATGCAAAACCGAATTATGGGGACACGCACGAATGGCGCTGAAATAAGGGTAAACCTTTGCGAAGCGATGATTCAAAATATTTTTTTACCACAGAGAACACAGAGACCACAGAGAACTGTAGTACTAATTTCGAAAAGCGACAATAATTTTGTGTGAACTGGAGTTTGGCCCCACCACCCTTCAACCGAGAGGACAGCCATGCTGGAAAAAACTCCTGGCAAACCCACCATCCCCTATTTTCTCCTTATCCTCCTGGCGCTGATGTTGCTTAATTCGATACTTGTCCCGGCCCTCGCCAAGCCGGCGGTGAAGGACGTCGACTACAACACTTTTCTGGAACAGCTCGACCAGGGCAAAATCAGCGAGGTGGTCCTGGACTCCGAACGGCTGTTCTACACCGCCAAGGACGCCCAGGGGAAGGAAGAAAAATTCGTCACCGGCGCCTGGCAGAATCCGGAGCTGGTCAACGAGCTGCACAAGAAGGAAGTGAAATTCTCCCGGGTGGTTCCGCACGAAACCTCGCCGATTGTCAATTTCCTGCTGTCCTGGATTCTTCCCCTCCTGTTTTTCATCCTGTTGGGACAGTTGTTGGCGCGGGGGATTCAAAAAAGCATGGGCGGCAGGAACGCCCTGACTTTCGGCAAGGCGAACGCCAAAATCTACGCCGAAAACGAAACCGGCAAAACCTTCGCCGACGTCGCCGGCCAGGACGAAGCCAAGGACGCGCTCCGCGAAATCGTCGATTTCCTGCATTCACCCGATAAATACGTCGACATCGGCGCCACCCTCCCCAAGGGGGCGCTCCTGGTAGGCCCTCCCGGCACCGGCAAGACGCTCTTGGCGCGGGCGGTGGCGGGTGAGGCGCATGTGCCGTTCTTTTCGATTTCGGGGTCGGAATTTGTGGAAATGTTTGTCGGCATGGGCGCGGCGAAGGTGCGGGATTTGTTTAAACAAGCCACGGAAAAAGCTCCCTGCATCATCTTTATCGACGAAATCGACACCATCGGCAAAAAGCGGGACGCCGGCAACATGATCGGCGGCAACGACGAACGCGAGCAAACCCTCAATCAGCTGCTGGCCGAGATGGACGGCTTCGACGGCCGCAAGGGGGTGGTGATTCTCGCGGCGACGAACCGCCCGGACAGTCTCGACATGGCGCTTCTACGGCCCGGGCGCTTCGACCGGCGGATTCCGGTGGAACTGCCCGACCTCGCCGGCCGCGAGGCCATTCTCAAAGTCCACAGCAAAAAGGTGAAAACCAATCCCAACATCGATCTGAACCTGGTGGCCCGCGCCACCGCCGGCGCATCGGGTGCGGATTTGGAGAACATCATCAACGAAGGGGCGTTGCGGGCGGTCAGGGAAAAGCGGAACCAAGTGGCGCAGGAAGATTTGATGGAAAGCGTGGAGGTGGTGATTGCCGGCTACCAGCGGAAGAACGCGGTGATTTCCCCCGAGGAAAAGAAGCTCGTATCCTATCACGAAATCGGTCACGCCATGGTGGCGGCGAAGTTGTCGGATGCGGCGCCGGTGCATAAAATAACCATTGTTCCGCGTTCGTCGGGGGCTTTGGGTTACACCATGCAGGTGGATGAGCAGGAGCATTACCTGATGACCCGGGAACAGCTTCTCGGCCGCATCGCCACCTGCGCCGGCGGCCGTTCGGCGGAGGAGCTGATTTTCCAGACCCGCACCTCCGGCGCGTCGAACGACATCGAGCAGATGACCAAACTCGCGCGGGCCATGGTGACCCGTTTCGGCATGACCGACGAATTCGACATGACCGCGATGGAAGTGATGTCGAACCGTTATCTGGGGGGCGACACCACTTTGGCGGTATCTCCCGAGACCGGCGCCAAGATTGACGCCAAGGTTACGGAGATTATCCGCGACGGCCATAAGCGGGCGCGTGAGGTTTTGGAGGGAAACCTGGAAAAATTACACCGTTTGGCAGAGTATTTATTGGAAAAAGAGACAATTAGCGGCGAGGAGTTTCTTTCCGTTCTCAATGACCAACAAAATGCGGGCCAAGCCGTGGTTTTGGAAAAATCAACCTGAAGCGTCGCATAGGTTGAAGACGGACGCCGATCCGGCCGATAATCAATAGGGACGTATTTTCAGTCAAACCTATTTAGTCGGGAATCGGACTCGTATGGAAGACGACGCTCCTTCTTGGTTGTATTCGGCGCCTTTGGCGATGCTTCTCCTGTGCGGAGCGGCGGCGGTTTATTTGTTGGGCTATATCCCCGAGGCGGAAAAAGCGCGGGAATGCGAGGAACGGGTCAGGCAGGCCCAGGTGCGGATTCAGGAGTTGAACCATCAGGAGTACCAGGCCCGGCGGCGGATTGCCGAGCTGCGGGACGCCTCTCCCGAGGCCATCGAGGAGGCGGCGCGGGAGGTGTTCCATTTCGGAACGATCGGCGATTTTCTTCCGTCCAGCGGCAAGATAAAATAAGTGGTGATTTAACCACAGAGGCACAAAGGACACAGAGAACCGGCAACCGCAATATATTGGTTTTACGAATACCTTCCCAAAAAATACCAACGCTTAAATATGCCTTGGCATTATTATTGTGGTTGTCGGTTCTCTGTGTCCTTTGTGCCTCTGTGGTTAAATCACGGTTACAGCAAAAAGGACTCCTATGCCCGACGTCCTATCGCAAAGCGAAGTCGATGCCTTGTTAAGCGCCGTCGACTCCGGCGTCGACATAGCCAGCACCATTGAAACGGCCAAGGCCGCCACCAACGAGCCGGAGCTGCCCGAAGACGTTCAGATTTATGATTTCAAGCGCCCGGAACGCGTCTCCACCGACCAAATCCGTTCCATCGAAATGATGCATGAAGTGCTGGCTCGTAAACTCGGCGCCAGCCTTTCCGCGTATCTCCGGAGTATTGTCGAAGTGAAGATGGCGTCGGTGGAGCAGCTTACTTATCAGGAATTCCTGATGAGTCTGCCGAACCCGACTTGTTTCAATCTGCTTAGGTGCGAACCGTTGGACGGCTCGATGGTTTTGGAAATAAACCCGTCCATTGTCTTCCCCATTTTGGACAAGCTTCTCGGCGGCGGCCACGGCGACCCCCACATCCCCGACCGGGAAATGTCCGACATCGAATGGCGGCTGATTTCCCATGTCACCACCGAAACGTTGACGTTTCTTCGGGATTGCTGGAAGCCGATCATGGACATCGACTTCATGGTCAGCGGCCGCGAGTCGAACCCGATGCTGATGCAGATTGTGCCGCCGAACGAAGTGGTGATTCTGGTTTGTTTCGAGATTCGCATGGGGGAGTCGTCGGGGATGCTGAACCTGTGCATTCCCTTCCCTGTCATCGAACCGAAAATCGGCGACTTTTCCACCATCCAAACCTGGTTCCAGACCCGCCGCACCTCCGACGCGGCCCTGGAAAACGCCAAATTGAACGAAGGGGTCAAATCGGCGCCTCTGGAGACGATAGTCTACATCGCCAAGACCCACATCACCATGCGGGACCTCCTGCGGCTGCGTCCCGGCGACCTTATCCTCACCAAGAAGGACATCACCTCGCCCCTTTTGATGACCATCGCCGACCGGCCGAAATTTTGGGTCTATCCCGGCCAGCACCGGCATTACAAGGCGATAAGGGTGCACACGGAAACGGCGATTGACGATGAATTGTGAATTTATTTATTAGCGAATCCGATAGATAATACATGGAACTCACCCCTCTTTGATTAAGCGAGATCAAAATGTCCGAAGCTGCCGCTCCCAAGCCCTTCTTTCTCTTCCGTCCCAGGTTCCTCATGCTGGTGATCTATGTCATCGGCTACCTGTTCCTCCGCTCGAACGGCACCATCAGCAAGCAGTCGGTTCCGCTTCAGGGCGCGCACGGGGTCGAGTTCGTGCAGACCATCAGTCTGAATCAGGATCTTCCGCATTGGCAATACCAGCTCTGGCGGGCCCTATTCACCTTCGCCATGGTTTGCGAGGAGGAAGGCGAGAAATGGTACCTGATCGGCCGGGCCAAGCTGGATGAGGCGCGCGGCAACCGCGGTCCCGGCGGCGGTCCCGGCGGCCGCGGGGGTCAGGACGGCCAGGGCCGCAGCATTATCCAGGAAATTGGCGACAAGGTTCGCCAGTACACCGATTCCACTCCTTCGGGCCAGCAGGGCGGGGGTCTTCGGCCGCAGGGCGGCCAGCCGTCCTATCCGCAGGGCGGTTATCAGGCGCAGCAGCAGCTTCCCAATCAACCGGGCTATTATCCCCAGCAGCAACAACAGCCGCAGTACCCGCAGCCGCAGCAGTATCCGCAACAATATCCGCAGCAGCAGCAGTACCCCCAACCGCAGCAGTATCCGCAACAGTATCCCCAGCAGCAGCAGCAATATCCCCAACAACCGCAGCAGTATCCCCAGCAGGGCCAGTCCCAGGGTTATCCCGTTCAGCCGCGCAGCGTGAGATAGGCTCTTCCTATGTCTGTCGCCATAATCAATCCCGAGATTGCCGAGAAGGGCGGCCGCATCGCCAAGGCGTTGATGGAGGGCGGTGCGGCGGGCTGGTCGACGCAAATCGGCAAGAACGTGGGTTATGTGATAGGCGAGACGGATTTCGGGGTGGCGGACGAGGTGGTGAAGCCGGCGGAAACGGGCGAGGTCATTGCCACGGCGGTGGATTGGTCCGGCGACACTTCCGGCAAGATTTATGTTTTGGTCCCCACTATGGGGGCGAAGCAGATTGTCGCCTATATGATGGCGTTGATGTTGGGCGGGGACGCCAATCCCGAGGCCCAGGCGCTCGACGCCGACGGCATGGACGCTTATGGCGAGACTATTGCCGCCTTCATTGGCCAGGGGGCGCAGCAGGCCAGGGGGGAAATTGGCGGCAGCATCAAAACTTCGGTGCAGGGTTCGAGTTTGGTCGACTTCAGCAGCGTCAAGCCGGATACGGTGTTAGGGGCGGATGAGTACCTCAACAACAAGATCAAGGTGACGATTGAGGGGCTTACGCCGTTCACGATGTTTATCTTGATTGGCCGTTCGGTTACCGGGGTGGCGCCGGAGGCGGGGTCGGAGTCGGCGGCTCCGAGTGAATTGGCGAGTCGGCTGGGGGTGGATGTGGCGAACGTGGCGATTGCCATGAAGATCAAGTTGCCTTTGGTGGTGGTGATTGCGACCAAGAAGATGCGTATGGAATTGATTCAGGGGATGTGTCCGGGGACGATCATTGAGTTTAGGAAGATGTCGGGGGAGAATTTGGATGTTTTGGCTGGCAACGTCAAGGTGGCGACGGCGGAGGCGGTGATTGTGAATCAGTGTTTTGGGGTGCAGATTCGGAATATTGTTGACCCGAAGTCGGCGGTGAAGGAGGCGACGCCGGTGCGGAATTGGTGAGAATGGGGTAAAAAAAGCGGTAATAAGCGGTTAAAAAAAGCGGTTTAATAAAATCCAGCCCCAGGCTGGTTGCGGGGTTTCAAAGGGGGCTGGTTGCGCCCGGGCGCATCTCGACATTGTTACGCGTCTCCCGACCTTGTTAGGCCGCAAACCTCCCCACACGTCATTCCGGCGTCTGAAACGGTCGCTGCACCCCTAACGGGCGTTTTAGCCGGAATCCAGGGGGATTTACCATGACGGCAGTGGAATCGCCATGACGCAGCGGAACGAGAAAAAAGTGCCATAGCAATGGTCCAGCCCCCTGGATTCC
>JAVBTZ010000222.1:0-6121 GCA_031555915.1 Planctomycetota bacterium | reverse complement strand
CCTCAAGGGGTTGCGGTGATTTAATTAACAACCTGTCTAGAATCGCGCTGAAATGAGGCGATGATTTAAAATAATTTTTACCACAGAGAACACAGAGGCCACAGAGAACCACCTTAAACTACGGAAGGAAGTTAGACCGGAATGCCATTTTTATAAATAGATTTAAATTCCGGGGCTATACGTAATTCCGTAGTTAAGAGTGGTTCTCTGTGGCCTCTGTGTTCTCTGTGGTAAAAATTATTTTAAATCATCGCTTCGCAAAGGCTTACCCTTATTTCAGCGCCATTCCAACCTGTATCCGAATTTCCCTTAGAGTCCGCCGGTAGGCTTTTTACCCCTTATAGGCGTTCCATAACGTCTGCAGATCGATTTTCCGCATCGAGAACAGGGCCGCCATGACCCGCGCGGCTTTTGCCGGTTCCGTGTCGGACAGCATGGCGTCAAAGGACTCGCCCGTAATCTGCCACGACACGCCGTAACGGTCCTTAAGCCACCCGCACGGGCCTTCCTCTCCGCCGGCTGTGAGCTTGTTCCAATAAGCGTCGATATCCGCCTGCGTTTGGCAGCGGACATTAAACGAAAACGCTTCATTGAAGGGTGCGGGGTTGACGGCACAGTCGTCCATCGCGGCCATTGCCCGGTCCCCCAGTAGAAATGTCCCGAATTTCAGCAATTTTCCGGAGGCGTCGTTGCCGGCGCCGCCGTGCTCGAGCGAGACGATTTTCGATACGGGGAAAAGGGAGCAATAATCCCGCATCGCCGATTCCGCCCTGCCGCAGGCCTTGCCGGTAAAGCGGAGGAAGGGAACGATGCTTTGACTGCGTCCCGTAAGCGCCAAGCGCCAGGACAGACCGTATTTGTCCGTAAGCCACCCGTCCGCGTCGGCGCGCCCTGCCGCTGACAGCGCGGTTTGGAGGTACTGCAGTTCATCCCGGGTCTCGCAATCCACGAAAAGGGAAAGCGCGGGAGTGAACGAGAAATCCGGACCGCCGTTCAAGCCCGTGAAGTCCTGGCCGGATAAGGTGAAGTCGACGGTCAGCACCTTGCCGGCGGGCAGCGGTTTTCCGTCGGGGAAATTGCCGGCGGGATATTGGACGGTTTTCCGAATTTCACTGTTCTTGAACAGGGATACGTAGAATTCCGCCGCCGCAAGGGCCTGGGTGTCAAACCATAGACAAGGCGTAATGAGATGCATGGAGTCTTCCTATCATAGCTCGTGTAGCCCCCTCGTCACTTCATGCCGGATAAACCGGTATAAAACGTCGTATAGTTCGCCGCGGCGATGGTGGTTCCCGTAAAAGTAGCGTTGTAGGATTAACCTTCCTTACTACATCATCTGGCTGATTTTTCGCCTTATCCTCCTCTTGGTGACCCCCCCCTGCCCCCAAAAACAGGGAGGAGAGACGCCGTCTCTCCTCCCTGTTTGCATCCGTACCCTGTTCGGCAACAATGGGCATTGCCCTCAGGCATCGCCCTTACTTGTACAAATCGCCCAACTTCTTCTCCATGATGACTTTCTTGTAGTTCTGGTCGTCGGCGGCGATGGTTTTGGCGTAATCGGCGCCGGACAGGAACTCGATGGTGGAGCCGAGTTCGGTAATCTGCTTGATGAAGTCGGGGTCCTGCGTGATGTTGCGGAAAATGTCCTCAAGCTGCTTCAGGATGGCGTCGGGGGTGTCGGCCGGGGCGACGACGCCGCGGTACTGGCTGAGAACCAGGTCTATGCCCTGTTCCCTGGCCGTCGGCGCGTCGGGATAGAACGGCAGCCGGTTGGCGGCGAAGATGCCGAGAATGCGGATTTGCCCGCTCTTGATGTTGTTCGCGCCTTCGGGGGCGACGTTCGAGGAAATGTCCACCTGGCCGCTCATCAGGCCGGTGATGAGCGGGCCGCCGCCCTGGAAGGGGACGCCCGTAGCCTTGATGCCGGTGTAGTCCTCGAACATCACCTCGGCGAAATAGTTGCCGCCGCCGATGCCGGCATTGCCGATGGTGAGGTCGTCCGGGTGCGCCTTGGCGTACTCCACCACGTCCTTCAGGTTCTTGAACTGCGAATCCGCTTTGGCCAGCATATAGAAGTTGTCGTTGACGATGTTGGCGACGCCGCGGAATTGGGTGGCGGCGTAGGGCGTCTTCGACATGTGCGTCTTGATGGTCTGGGCGCCGTTCCAGTGGGCGATGGTGTAGCCGTCCCCTTTCGCCTTCATGAACTCGACGATGCCGGGGACGCCGGCGGCGCCGGGGATGTTCTTGATTAATAGCGGCTGGCCGTTGGCGTGCTTTGGGAAGACCGCCGCCAGGGCCCGGAAGACGATGTCGCCGCCGCCGCCGGCCGCCCACGGCACAATGGCTTCGACCGGTTTGTCGGGGAAGGCGCCGGACCAGACCGGGGACGCGGTCAGAAACAGGGCAAACAGAAACGTTACGATACTCTTGGTTCGCATGCCTTTCTCCTGTAAAGAATGTCAACCCCTCGTCATGATGCGCCAGCAGCGCGTTTGTATAAGCATGGACGTTTGCAGGGGTAAAAGAAGCGAATGCTTCCTCCTGTATGGTATAAAACTACATTTCGAGAATGTCCGGGCGGACAAACTTGTGTCCGTCGACGGTCAGTTCCATTTTCGGGTAGATGACGGGATACGACAACAACTCCGGTCCCTGGGAAGTCGCGAGCATGACGTCCTCCGACTTGGTGCCGGTTATCGACGGATTCCAGGCGAAGGCCTGGTTCTCGCACACCATCTCCGGCGTCTTCCAGTGCACCCGCATCTCGCGTCCGACATAGCCGATGGGGCCGCCCTGGTGGTGCAGCTCCCACTCGCCGTCATAGCCGAAGTCCTTGTAGGCCTGTATGGCTTTTTCGAAGGGCCGGCTTAGGGGCTTGCCGGGGATGCTGTTGGCCATCAACAGGCAGTCGATGTGGACGTTTTGGTCGTACTTTTTGCGGATGTCGGCCGGGGTTTTGCCGAACTGCACGAACCGGGTGAGGGAGATGATGAGGCCGCCCTTGCGCGAGTTCACGCAGAGCATGGCGCGTTTCTCCACTTTCCGCTCGCCGGTGACGGGGTGGCGGTATTTGGCGATGCGGTCGTCGGCGGCGCAGAAGGTGGTGATGTAGTCCATGCGTTCAGCCCACAAGCGTTCCATGAGCCGCCCGACTATGGCGCACTCCTTGTCGCCGGGACGGATGGTCCGGGCCGTTTCCTCGATGGCCTGGGAGGTCATGCGGCCGAGTTCGCGGTAGCGCTCGACCTCCCAGCGGGAGAGGGACCAGCGCAGGAGGTTAAGCTGCTTGTTCACGTCGACGGAACCCGGGTGGCCGTAATCGCTCCCCAGCTTCGCCTGACCGACCAGGGCTGTAATCGTTTCCCCTTCCCCTGCGTCGTGGTACCAGGGATAGTCGCGCTGTTCGTAGCCTTGTTCCAGGAGAAGCTCTTCGTCGCGCAGGCGGGGGGCCTCGATATGATTGGAGATGATGTACCCCTTGTCCCGCGTGATGAGGATGGGGCAGATGCCGACTTCGCTCGTGATGCCGACGTAGTTGATGCCGCCGCCGGTGAGCCAGGCGAAGTTGGCTATCTTCTTGATGAGAATGCCGTCGAGCCCAAGCTCGTCCAGGAGACGGCGTACCGCCGCCTTTTTCCCTTCTATTTCTTCCTTGATGAACATGCCCTGCTTCTCCTTCTGCTGTTATTGGATCGCTTTCCCCTTCCCCTTCGCCTTGTCCTTGAAATAGTTATGGAACGAATACGCCAGGGACAGCGCCGACAGGGCGAGGAACGCCCCTGAAATCGGCCGGGTGAAGAAGGTCGTCCAGTCGTTTTTGCTTACCAGGAGCGCCCGGTTGAGGTGGTCCTCGGCCATGGGACCGAGGATGAGCCCGAGAACCAGCGGCGCGCCGGGATAGCCGAACTTGCGCATGAGGTAGCCGACGCCGCCGAAGACGAAGGTGAGGAGGACGTCCCACATGTTGTTGGCGAGGGTGTAGGAACCGATGATGCAGAACAGGACGATGGCGGGGTTGAGGATGCCGGGTGGGATGGCCAGGATTTTCGGCGAATAGCGGCAGGCCAGAAGACCGAGGCCGAGGATGAGGAACTGGATGAGGATCATGCCGGCGAGAAGGGTGTAGACGACGTGCGGCTGTTCGGTGAACAGGAGCGGCCCCGGCCTGACGCCGATAAGCATCAGCGCCCCCAGCATTACCGCGGTCATGACGTCGCCGGGGATGCCCAGGGTGAGGAGCGGCACCATCGCCCCGCCGGTGGTGGCGTTGTTGGCCGACTCGGGGGCGGCGACCCCCTCGACCAATCCGGTGCCGAATTTGTCGCCGTGGGGATGGAGGCGTTTTGCCAGGTCGTAGGCGAGGAAGCAGGCGATGGCCCCGCCGGTCCCGGGGACAATCCCGATAAGCGTCCCCACCACGCACCCGACCGCCAGGGACAGGGCAATTTGCCTGATGTCGGCGAAGGACGGCCACACGTCCCTGAGGTCCTGCTTCACCACATCCTGTGCGTCCAGGCTCTTTTCGCTGTTTTCGAAGATTTGCGACAGCGCGAAAACCCCGATAAGGACTGGGAGAAGCGGTATGCCGCTCATGAGGCTGACGCTGTCGAAGGTGAAGCGGGAGAGGCCCATGTTGCCGTCGACGCCGACGGTGGAGAGCAGTAGGCCGAACCAGCCGGCGATTAGCCCCTTCACCATGTTTTTACCTGACGAACTGGCCATGATGGTGAGGCCGAAGATGGAGAGGGCGAAGTAGTCCTGGGCCTGGAAGGACAGGGCCACCTTGGCGAGTTGCGGCGCGATGAGAAGTAGGGCGATGGCCGAGAACAGCCCTCCCACGAAGGAGGAAAACACCGAAATCCCCAGCGCTTTCCCCGCCCTGCCCTGTCGGGTCATGGGGAAGCCGTCCAGCACGGTGGCGGAGGCTGAGGGCGTGCCCGGAGTGCAAATGAGGACGGCCGAGATCGAGCCGCCGTACATGCTGCCGCAGAAAATGCCGGCCAGCACCAGCAGGGCGTCGGTGGAACTCATGTGGTAAAGGAGGGGCATCATCAACACCATGCCCATCGAGCCGCTCATCCCCGGCAGTGCGCCGATGACTATCCCGCCGACGACGCCAATCAGCATCATGAGGAAGGTGTAGGGGACAAACGCCGCGGCCAGGCCGTTCAGAAAATGTTCGAGCATGGCGTCATTCCCTTCTAAAACAGGGAGCCGGTGGGAATGAGGACCAGGAATCCGTACCTGAATACTGCGTAGACCGCCAGCGGCAGCAGCACGCTCACCGCCGCGTTGACGCCGTAGCGGCGATAGCCGAAGAACCGGGTGGCGGCAAAGAGAAAGGGGATTGATGCGAGAATGAAGCCCAGCCACGGAATCGCCTGGATGTAGCCGAAAGTCAAGGCGGCGAACAGGAGGACCCGGCCCAGGGCCGACCACGACAGGTTAAAGAGCGGTTTCCCGTCGCCCTTGCCCGCCATGAGCGCCTGCAGCGCCAATAGGGCGCCCAACACCCCGAGTCCGACCGCTATGAACATTGGATAACCGCCCGGCCCCAGCCCCCGCTTCAGGGTTGGCATGGCTGCGCCTTCACGGAATGCCAGGATTGCCGTTCCCATCAGGATAATGCCGGTTAGCAAATCCGCGCGTTTGCCGAAAGTCATGTTGCGTCTCCAATGGCGAATTATGTGGAAGCGGTGACGGTCGAGTTTTCATGCCGTCAAGGTTTTGCCCCCTGGATTCCGGCGAAACCGCCCGTTAGGGATGCAGCAGCCGTTTAAGACGCCGGAATGACGTGCGGGGAGGGGACAGCGTAACAGGGTACGGAGGAATGTTTCACCCTTATTTCAGCGGCATTCGATCGTGTCCCCATGATCCGCCCAGTGCCTGCCAGGTTAAACGTATCAGCACCATTACACCCCGCTACCGCGATAAATCAAGGCAAATAAAATTATTTTATCTGAGGGAATTCGTAGGATTCCGGGGGCACGTTGGAATGGCGCTGAAATAAGGGCAAAACATTCCTCCGTAGCCTGTTACGCCGCAAACCTCCCCGCGCGTCATTCCGGCGTCTTAAACGGCTGCTGCATCCCTAACGGGCGGTTAAGCCGGAATCCAG
>JAVBTZ010000231.1:0-14855 GCA_031555915.1 Planctomycetota bacterium | reverse complement strand
TGTCCCCTCCCCGCACGTCATTCCGGCGTCTTAAACGGCTGCTGCATCCCTAACGGGCGGTTTAGCCGGAATCCAGGGGGCAAAACCTTGACGGCATGCAAACTCGACCGTCACCGCTTCATAGCAATGGTCCAGCCCCCTAGATTCCGGCGAAAACGCCCGTTTATACCCCGGTTGGTTGTATAGACGCCGGAATGACGCGTGGGGAGGGATCCACGTAACAGGTTACGGAGGAATGTTTTGCCCTTATTTCAGCGCCATTCGTGAGTGTCCCCGCAATTATCACTTGGCAAAAGTTCCGTTATTTCTTGCCGATTTCCTGGTAAACCTGTTCGCGGAGCTTGGTGAAGCCGAGCTTCTCGTAGGCCGCTTCCGCGGCTTTCTTGAAGGCGGGGACGTCGGGGTAGGTGGTGACCATGCCGTACTCGGTCAGTTTTTTCTCGATGTCGTCGACGGCTTTTTCCACCACCCGGGCGTTACGCTGGCCTTCGGCCTTGGTTTCGGCGCGGAGGAGTTTCTGCAGGTCTTCGGGGAGGGTCTGGAACCAGGTCACGCCGACGATGAGTCCGTTGATGAGCTGGAAATGGGCGGTTTTATTGCGGTATTTGAGGACTTCATAGGTGCGGGAGCCCATGGTGGAGGTGTCCTGGACTTCGCAGCCGTCGATGGCCTTGGACTGGACGGCCGAGTAGACCTCGCCCCAAGGCATGGCGACCGGGGTGGCGCCGAGGGCGCGAATGGATTCGGCCCAGGCGGGGGCGCCGGGAGTGCGGATGCGCTGGCCGTTCAGGTCGGCGGGGACGTTGATGGGCTGGTGGGTGAGGAAGTGGCGGGGGCCGTCGTACCAGTTGAAGGAGAGGACCTGGATGCCTTCGCTGACGAGTTCGTCTTCCCATTTTTTGTAGGTGGGGCTTTCGACCACCTTGAGGACGTCGTCGTAATTGTCGGCGAAGTAGGCCATGCCGATGATGCCGATGTCGCGGCAATAATTCCCCATGCGGCCGCCGTCGGTGAGGACGGCGACGTTCACCCCCTGCATGGCTTGTTCGATGACGTCTTCGTCGGACCCGAGTTGGGCGGAGGGGAAGACTTCGATAAGCAGCCTGCCGTTCGAGGCTTTCTTGACGTTTTCGGCCAGTTGTTTGAAGCCCTTGACCATGGGGGTGGTTTCGTTGAGCTGGGTGGAGAGTTTGAGGATGTAGGTCTTTTCGCCGGCTTGACTGGACAAGGCCAGAAGCAGGGTCAGGGCCAAGGCGAGGGTGAAGAATTTGGCGACGGTTGCACGCATGGGTTTTCTCCTAAGAAAAAATCGAAAACAAGCGCCGGAATGGCGCGATGCCAGGGCGGGAGGGATTTCAGGCGTTTTAAATAATTAAAACGCTGAAAAGTGCCAATATTATTGGTAGCACATTAGCGCCCGCGCTCGTTTTCGTAAATAAAATAATCGAAAAGGCGGCCGGATTTATTCCGGCTCGGGCGCTGGCGGGGTTGGGAAACAAAAAACCCCTGTCCTTAAAAAGATGACAGGGGTAATGCCATTGGCCGATCGCGGCGGGACTACAGCCTCACCTTCAACACCGCCTTGACGATGGGCTCCGGCACTTCGTCAATCGCCCGCTCCGGCATATGGGCGTCGTCGGGCAGCACCAGGGCGAACAGTTTGCCGGTCAGGGTGATCGGTTCGCAGGCACCCTGGAAATAATACACGTCCTTTTCGGGATGCGGATCAACCAGCTTCAACCCTTCCAGCGGGGCGTAGCAGAACCACTCCTTGCCGGAAATCACCTGCTGGATGTCGGCGTAGAGGTGGTGGTTTTCCAGCTTGCAGTCGGCGAGCTTGAAGGAGTCGTAACGCTTCACCAGGAGGTAGACGTCGTCGCCGTCGATGGGATAGCGGCCCGTTTCCATTTTGGCGATGTCGTGTTCCTGGAGATACTTCAGGCCGGTTTCAAAGCGCTTGCCGAGACCGTAGTATAACGGGGCGTTCTTCAGAATGTCGATTATCATGCCTCTCCCTTTCTTTGGGGGCGATGCCTCACGGATTGACGACGTTAATCGGTTTCCCGGCCATGAACGCCTTCAGGTTGTCCACCAGCGTTCCCATGAGCCGTCCCCGGGACGCCAAGGGCGCCCACGACAGGTGCGGCGTGACAATGCAGTTCTTGATCCCCAACAGCGGGCTGTCCGCCGGCATGGGTTCGGCCGCGATGACGTCGAGGCCGGCCGCCGCCACCTTGCCGCTTTTCAAGGCCGCGACCAAGTCCTTTTCGACAATCAGGGGACCGCGGGAGTTGTTGATGATGATGACCCCGTCCTTCATCTTGGCGATGGCGGCCTGGTTAATCATGCCGGTGTTGGTGGGGGTCTGGGGGCAATGCAACACCACGACGTCCGACTCGGCCAGGACCCGGTCCAGCGGCTGGTAGGACAGGGTGGGGGATACCACGGATGAATCCAGGAACTCGTCGTAGGCGATGACCTTCATGCCCATGGCCTGGGCGATTTTCGCCGTCGCCTTGCCGATGCGGCCGAGGCCGATGATGCCCATCGTCTTGCCGTCCAGTTCGATGAGGGGATAGTTCCAGAAGCTGTAGTCGGGGCACTTGACCCAATCCCCGGCCTGGACGGCGCGGTTGTGCTCGCCGACGTGATGGCAGATTTCCAGAAGGAGGGCGATGGCGGTCTGGGCCACGGCGGCGGTGCCGTAAATCGGCACGTTGCAGACCGGTATCCCCTTCGCCTTGGCGGCGGCGGTGTCGACGACGTTGAAGCCGGTGGCCATGACGCCGATGAACTTCACCGTCGGCGACCGGGCGAGGATATCCTTGGTGAGGGGAGTTTTGTTGGTGAAGACCGCGTCGGCGTCGCCGATGCGTTGGACGATGAGGTCGGCCTGGGAGGGGTCGCTGGTGGTGCGGTCGTAGACGGTGAAGTCGCCCAGGGCCTTGAGGCCGTCCCAATTCAGGTCGCCCGGGTTCAGGGTGTAGCCGTCAAGCACAACAATCTTCATGTTCGTTGTCCTTTCTAAGGAAACGCGATTGGTTGTTTTCACTTCGCCGGAACCGCCGCCGCCACGGCGCCGGCGGCGTCGGTCGCGCATGCCGCCGCGGCCGCGGCCGCTTGTTCGGCCTTGAAGCGGTCTTTTTCGCTGAGCCAATCCGGGTGGGCCTTGAGGTTACGCTTGTACATCCAGGTGGTGAGGACCGGGGTGAGGATGGCGGTGGTGATCATGGAGGCGGCGACGTAGGGGGTGGCCTGGGCCGCGGCCTGGGCCAGGTTGGGGTCGACGGCCGCGATGGCCAGGGGCACGCCGACGGCGTTACCGGCCGTACTGGAGCAGGCTGCGCCGGCGACGCCGGTGCCTCCGGTGGCCTTGTCGGCGGCGATGTTCAGGAAACCGCCGAGACCGACGGTGAGGAGGCCAAGGACGATGCCCATCGGTCCGGCGGTGAGGATCATGCCGAAGTTAAGCCGGGTGCCCATGGCCATGGCCATGAAGGGGATCATGATGGCGCCGCCCTTGACGAGGAAGTCGCGCATATCCTTGTCGAGGTTGCCGAGAATCATGCCGAAGATGATGGGGACGATGACGCCGATAAGTTCCATGAAGGGGATGTTGGCGATGCCGGCGGTGCCGACGGCGATCATGGTGAGGAAGGGGCCGTCATTGATGGAGAGTACGGAAATGGCGCCGATTTCCTCTTTGGTGCCGAATTCGGCGGTGAGGGCGGCGTAGAGGCCGCCGTTGGTGTTGGAGACGGCGGAGATGATGGCGAGGGCGGAGAGCCCGAAAAAGCCGGCCGGCCCGAAGAGGGCGTTTACGGCGAGGCCAAGGCCGACGGCGACGGCGTACTTCACCAAGGTGGTGACGGCGCCGATTTTCAGGGCGGAGGGGGCGGATTTGAAGGTCATGCCCGCGCCCATGCAGACCAGGAAAGCGCCGATGAAGACATTGTGGTTGTACATGATGGAAGTGACGAAGCCGCCGATTTTGAACACCTCCGGCCAGAAGGTGTTGATGGTGGCGGATAGGAACATCGGCACGATCATCATGCCGCCCGGGACCTTGTCGATCATTTTCTTGATTTGCATGTACGCATCCTCCTTGCGACGATTGGCCTAAAATGGACAGACACAACGGTAGAATTGGAAACCGAAATAAACGGGGAAATGTGGGGGAGTTTGGGTAATTTCTCAGTTATATATGCGCGCGTGGTGGTGAGCAGGCGGTTTAGCTGTTGTTAGAAACTTAATGCAATTTTCATGCCAAAATTAATTTTGGCCTGAATCGGCGTTAATTAGGGGAATTAGGGAAGGGAAAACGCGGATTGGCAGGGGTAATGCGTGGGCATGTGTATCGTTATTGGTCAGTTGTTGTATAAAAATTAGACGTTTCCTCCGCCGCCAAGCCGACGGCACTCTTGTCCAAATGCCGGTTCAATGTCATCCGCGTTATACCCAGGCGCTTCGCCGTGCGAGACTTGTTGTAGCCCTCCGCCTTCAAGGCCGCCAAAATCGCTCCCCGGGCTATCTCCTCCAGCGTACCCCCACGGAATCCCGGCTGACCCTCCTTTACCGCATCGTGCTTTTCCAGTTGCAGGTAGGCGGTGTCCTTGTCCTGGAACACCCCGTTCTCCGCCAGCAGGACCATTTTCTGCACCGCGTTTTCCAGCTGCCGCACGTTGCCGGGCCAGGCGTAGGCGGCAAGGCGGTTCATGACGCTTTCCTCGATGTCCAGTAGCGGCAGCCCGTGCTTGCGGCAGTAACGTTCGGCAAAGTGCCGGACCAACAACGGCACGTCGCCCTCCCGCTCCCGCAGGGGCGGCAGGTCGATATTCAGAACGCTAATCCGGTAATACAGATCTTCGCGGAACAGTCCCGCGTCGACGGTATGGAAGAGGCGCTTGTTCGAGGCGGCGATGACCCTGACGTTCACCGGGACGATACTGTCCCCGCCCAGCCGCATGACTTCGTGCTCCTGCAGGACGCGGAGGATTTTCGACTGGATTTGCTTGTCCATTTCGGTGATTTCGTCGAGAAACAGGGTACCGTTGTGGGCCAGTTCGAACACCCCTTTTTGCCCGCCCTTTTTCGCGCCGGTGAAGGCGCCTTCGTCGTAGCCGAACAGGGTGCTGTCGAGGAGGCTGGGGGGGAGGGTGGCGCAGTTGATGGCGATAAACGGCCCGTTGCGGCGGCCGCTGTGGCTGTGGATGGATTGGGCGAAGAGTTCCTTGCCGGTGCCGCTTTCGCCGTAAAGGAGGACGGTCGAGTCGACCCTGGCGTAGCGTTTCGAAAGGTTGATGGCGTTGTGCATGCCAACGCTGGTGCCGATGATGTCCTCGAAGACGTGTTTCGCCACCAGGCCGCGTTTGGAGAGGGTTTGGCGGATTTTCTGTTCCAGCTCCTGGATTTTCCGGACGTCCTCGCAGGCGATGGCCACGCCCTTGCAGGTTTTTTCCACCATGATCGGGATGACGTTGGCGACGATGGTCGCGTCGCTGGCGGCGACGATTTGCCGGGACGACTCCCGCCGGCCGCTGATGATCGGTTCGACGTCGATGCCGGACAGGACGGCGTTCAGGTCGGCTCCCAGCACGCTTTGCCGGGGTTTATGCAGCAGGTTTTCCGCGACCCGGTTGAACAGGAGGATCTTCAACTTTTCGTCGGTAACGATGATGCCTTCATTGAGGTTTTCGACGATGGCATTGAGGCGGGAATTTTTTTCGCGTTCGTGCAGGATGGCGGCGCAGATTTTTTCCGCCTTGTCGATCCCTTCCTCCACCGACTCCTTCCCGGACATGATCAGTTCGCCTTCCAGCCCTTTCCGCTTGGCGATACGCACCGCCACCGTGTCCCCCACCACGATGCCGATGTTCATGGCGCGGACCAGGTCCACCTTTTCCTCGATTTCAGCCTCGAAGGTGAAGGGGAAATAGGCGATGTCCAGCCCCAGCGTTTCCTGGATGACCTTTACGCCGGAGATGACGTTGTCGGCCCCGATGACCGCTATCCGCCGATCGCGGTATTTGTAGACGATGCGGAGTATGTCGTAGGCGTTGACGACGATTTCGACCACCGGCAGTTTGAACGACTTTCCCAACAGCCGCGCGGTGCCGCCGCGGCAGACGATGACCTCCTTGTCGGCGAGGCCGCACTCTTCGATGCGGCGCACCGCCTCGAAGAGTTCGCCGGAGACGATGTCCATGGCGCCGCCGCGCTGTTTGGCCACCAGTTGGGCGAGGTCGTGCATTTCCGGGTCGGTCGCGACGAAGAGGATTTTGTCGAGCATCGTCTAGAAGGCTCCGGTCAGTCGGTACATGCCGAATTCCTTGTGCCCCAGTACTTCCGCCTTGGGGCAGAGGCCGTTCGCCACCGCCACGATCATGTCGAACAGTTCTTCCCCGCACTCGGCCAGGGGAACGCCGTCCGTGATGATCCGTCCGGCGTTCAGGTCCAGGTTCGCCTTCATTCTGGCGAAGGTGTCGGAGTTGCCGGTTATTTTGATAACGGGGGCGATGGGGTTGCCGGTGGGGGTTCCCCGGCCGGTGGAGAAGACAATCACCTGTGCTCCTCCCGCCACCATGCCGGTGATGGAATCGATGTCTTGTCCCGGCGTGTCCATGAAGAAGAGTCCTTTTTGTCCCCGGGGAATGGGTTCGGCGTAATAGAGCGCGCCGGTGAAGGGGCTGTCGCCGGCTTTATGCATGCAGCCGAGGGATTTTTCCTCGATGGTGGAAAGGCCGCCTTCCTTGTTTCCCGGGGTGGGTTGGCCGTCCCGCAGATCGTGGCCGAGCCGTACCGCCCGTTCTTCGGTGGCTTTGACGATGGCGAGGAATTTTTCGCGTTGGACCGGGTCGGCGAAGCGGGCGGCCAGCAGGTGTTCCGCCCCGATGACTTCGGTGGTTTCGCTGAGGATGCTGGTGCCGCCAGCCGCCACCAGTTTACTGGAGGCGTAGCCGATGACCGGGTTGGAGGCGAGGCCGCTCGTGGGGTCGGACCCGCCGCAGTCGAGGCCGAGGACGACTTCGCCGATATCGCCGGCGCTCCGTTTTTGCCCGGCCAGGGCGACGGCGAAGCGGGCGGCGGTTTCCGCGCCTTTGGCCAGGGTTTTCAGGGTGTCGCCGCATTCCTGGATGACCAGGGCTTCCACCGGTTTTCCGGTTTCGCGGATGGCTTCGGCGAGGACTTGGGCCTGGACGCCTTCGCAGCCCAGTCCCACAATCAGGACCGCGCCCACGTTGGGATTTTTGCCGAAGCCCGAGAGGGTGCGGATGGCGACGTCGTAGTCTTCGCCGATTTGGCAGCAGCCGTGTTGGTTGGGGAGGGCGACGGCGCCTGGGGTGAGGGCGGCGATGCGGGCGGCGGTGTCGGCGGCGCAGACGGAGGCTGGCAGGATCAGCAGGTGGTTGCGTAGGCCCAGGGTGCCGTTTTCGCGGCGGTAGCCGGTGATTTTCATGCGTTGTGCTCCTTGTCGCCGCGTCCCCGGGTGCTTTCGATATTATGAACGTGGACGTGTTGTCCGGGCTGGATGTTTTGGGTGGCGATGCCGATGACTTCGCCGTATTTGTAGCAGTGGGAGCCGGCGGGGATGGGGGCGACGGCTATTTTGTGGAATTTGGGGATGTTTTGGGTGGCGGTGAGGTTGTGGGTGCCGGTGTTTACGGTGTCGCCTTGTTTTACGTTGGTGAGGCAGGTGGCGACGTTGTCGAGTTTGCTTAGTTGCAGGGCGCGGTTCATGGTTGATCCTCCGATTTTTCAGGGGGCAGCGGGCGGCTGTTGCTGTGGGCAGGGGGAGCGTGGCATTTCCGCTTTGCGCCGATTGGGTCCAGCGTCACGCTGGTTGCGGGGGCCGGGGGGGCGCAACCAGCCCCCCGTGGATGCGGTTATAAAAAAGTCAAATAGCGGTTGCGGTGCGCGGTTAGCGGTTAGCGGTTATTGAAACGCGGTTAATGGGCCGCGTTCTAAAAGGTACAATCCACCATTCGGTAAAAACGCATGGAAACTAGTTACGCGGCCCTACCTTTTTGAGCAAAACAGCGAAGCGTATTTTGCGTTCGGGCGGCCAAGGCGGTAACGAATTCAGAGCGGGGGGTCTGGGGGGCGAAGCCCTCCCAGATCGGAAAACCCAGGGCAAACGGTGGCCTTATATTCTCCGTTCTGGGAGGGCTTCGCCCCCCAGACCCCCCGCTTTGAATTCGATACCGTCGGGGGCTCCGCCCGCTTGGAATTCGAAGCCGCTTTGGCGGCCCGAACGCAAAATACGCTTCGCTGTTTTGCTCAAAAAGGTAGGGCCGCGTAACTAGTTTCACATGGGTTTGTACCGAATGCTGGAACCGCATTTCATTTTACGCGGCCCTTTAACCGCGTTTCATAACCGCTTAACCGCAACTGCGTACCGCAACCGCTATTTGACTTTTTTATAACCGCGTTTCATAGGGGGCTGGTTGCGCCCCCCTGAACCCCCGCAACCAGCGTGACGCTGGACCCAATTACGCCAAGCGGAAATGGCACGCTCACCCATACCCATGCTCCGCACCAAACAACTCTAACCATTAAGCCCACCCCTGTCTAGCAACTACGAAGAACCCGACCCGAAAGTACCGAATCGCACACCCCCCCACCCCTAACCCGCAAAACCCCATTCACCAAAACATACTCGATGCCAACCGGCGGCAACGTCGGCTCCCGCACCGTATTCCGATCCCGCACCACAACCGGATCGAAAACCACCACGTCAGCCGCATAACCCTCACGCAAATAACCGCGACCCGCCAAACCAAAACGATCCGCCGCCCCCCCCGTAAGCCTTCGCACCGCCTCCTCCAAACGCATAAGCCCCCGCTCCCGACAATAATACCCCAACCACTTGGGAACCGCCCCAAAAGAAGCCGGATTCTGCGGCCCCTCGGCCGAAGTGAGAATGGTGTCGATTTCAACCAAAGACAAAGGATGCCGCAACAAACGCTCCAAAGGCTCGGGATTCACCCCCTCTTCGCCGGAATAAGCGGCAGTGAGAATTTTCGCCTTGCCGCCGCTCCCCTTCGCGACATGGAGACAAGCGCCGATTTCATCCACGCCCAATTCCCTGGCAATCGCGGTGAAACTTAGGCCCTCGAACCGCCGCAATTGCGGATTCACCCCCCACAACAAATGCAAATCGGAAAACTTGCGGCCAATCGCCTGTTCGGTGGCGAAAACCTCCTCCGCCAGCTTCCTCACCCGCTCCGGCTTGGCTATGTTGCCGGCGAAATCCTCCAAAAACCAGCTTGGGAACAACGTCAGAATAAGCGTATTACCCCAATGATAAGGAATGACCCCAAAGCTGGCGTCGACCCCGCGCGCCCAGGCGCAATCGAACAAGGCCAAAGTCTCCGGCCACAAATCCCAAGTATGACTGCCCTTCAGCAACAGGTGGGAGACGTGAAGTTTAGCGCCGGTTTTTTCCGCCAAGCCAAGGGAATGTTCCAGATCCAGCAGGACATGGGCCCGGCCCGCCGGCGCCTCGGGATAAAACGGCGACACCCGGCTGTAAGTGCGGCCGTGGATGGTCACGATTTTGCCGGCCCGGGCCGCGACGCGGAACACCAGTTCCAATTCCGCTTCGGCGGCGAATATGCCCGGCACGTAGGAGAGGCCAAGCGAAACGCCGTAAGCGCCGTCGGCGAAAGCCTGTTCCAGCATTCCTTCCAGCCGCGCCAATTCCCCCGCCGACAGGGGGCCGGGGTCGTTCCCCCGTATGGCCGCCCGCATGGCGCCGTGTCCCGCCAGGTTCGCCATGTTGAAGCAGGTCCCCTGCCGCTCGACATGGTCGAAAAAATCCCGTTGCGATCGCCAAGGCATTTGGAAGGCGTCGTTCGTCAAAAAGCGTGAATTCGCCAGCACCGTTTCGCGGCTGGCGTCGTCGACGGGAAAAGGCGAGAAGCCGCAATTTCCGCCCATAAAGGTGGTCACCCCCTGCAGGAGGAGCGGCCGCAAAATGTCCAGGTGTCCCCGCTCCGGCACAATCCAATCCGAATGCGAATGGAGGTCAATGAAACCGGGCGCCACCGCCAGCCCGTTTGCCTCGATAATACCGCCGGAGGGAATGCCCGAGACAGGCATTCCCCCCTTGACGATACTCTTCACTTTGCCGTCGGCCAGCAGGACGTCGGCTGGATAAGGCGCGCCGCCGCTGCCGTCGTAAACGGTGCCGCCTCTAATCAGCAGTTCATTCATCGTCTTTTTCCTATTTGAACATTTCCGCCATGACGCTGTCGAAAACCGCCAGGGTCTGGTCCACGTCCTTTTCGGTGTGGGCGGTGGAGATGTAGAAGCGGCCGCGGCTGGAGTGGAGGCGGATCCCTTTCTCCATGCACTTGCTATAAAACTTCAGGTAGGTCGGCTTGTCGACCTGGAAGTTGTCGCGGAAATCCCGCATCGGCTGGTCGATGCCGAACTGGAGCTGCCAGATGGAAACTTGCCCGGCGCAGTACAGCTTGATGCCGCGCTTTTTTGCCAGCGCGTTGACGCCGTCCGTGAGGCGCTTGGTGATTTTGGCCAGGCCCTCGTAGACCCCGGGTTTTTCCAGTTCCTTCAGGGCGGCGAGGGAGGCGGCGACGCAGAGGGGGTTGGCGTTGAAGGTGCCGGCCGGGTGGACGCCGGATTCCATAATCTCCCGCCGGCCGGCCACGCCGGCGATGGGATAGCCGGCGGCCATGGCTTTACCATAAGTAATCAAATCCGGCGTGACGCCGTAGTACTGCGAGGCCCCGCCCAAGGCCAGGCGGAAACCGGTGATGACTTCGTCGAAGATAAGCAGAATGTCGTTGTCGCGGGTGAGCTGGCGGAGGCCTTCGAGGTAGCCTTTCTGCGGGGCGATGGGTTCGGCGTTGTACATCACCGGTTCCGTGATGACGGCGGCCAGCTCGTGCTTGTGGCGCTTGATGACTGTTTCCAGCAGGTTAAGATCGTTCCAGGGCAGGACCAGGATGTTGTTCAGGACGTCTTCGAGCTGGCCCGGGCTTTCGAGGTTTTTCCAGGGGTTGTTGCGGAGCCCCATCGATTTGAGGGTCAGCGGCTTGACGTTGATGCTGAGTTCGTCGGCCCAGCCGTGATAGTGGCCTTCGAACTTGAGGATTTTCTTTTTGCCGGTAAAGGCGCGGGCCAGGCGGAAGTTCACCAAGTTGGCTTCGGTGCCGGTGCTTTGGTAGCCGACCATTTCGGCGCAGGGGAGGATTTCGGTCAGCTTTTTCGACAGTTGGTTCAGGGAGTCGGTGGGAAGGGCGAAGTGGGTGCCGCGTTCAATCTGTTCGATAACCGCCCGGTTGACCGCTGGCGGGGCGAAGCCGAGAATGCTGGGCCCGAACGAACCCATGTAGTCGATGTATTCCTTGCCCTCGACATCCCAGAAATGCGATCCCGCGCCATGGGTGGCGTAAATCGGATAGGGTTCGTACTCGGACTTGTGCAAGGAACTGGCGACCCCGCCGACCAGATATTTGCGCGCTTCCTGGAACAATTCCTTCGATGTTGCCTTGCCGTTCATGTCCTTCTCCTGTGTTGAATAAAATTAACCTCACCATCCGCTCCGCAACCGTCCGCCCTCGAACTCCAGCGGCTTCGGGCCGGAGAGAACGCGGAGGGCGGGATTCCGCTCGATCTCCTCCCGCAAATTCTCCGACGCTTCCACGATGGATATGGCGGAGGTGTTCTTGATGTGAACGATTTTAACCGTCGCCGGCGTCACCCGGTGGCAGGCAGAGTAGGCGATGAGTATCGCGTCCCGGTCGTCCCGGGCGACCAGCGGGAGCTTACTCCCCAGGAGTCCGGCGGCGGTGATGGAATTGGTGTAGGTGGCGGCGAAATCAATCCTCTCCGCCACCCGCAGGGTGACGACGTCGGCCATTCCCACCCCGACCGCGTTGCCGTGCGAATGCTCCGACAGTTCGAGGACGGCGATATTCTGGATGGGGGGAGCGGTGAAACCGGGCTGGCCGGTGACCGGACGGCCGGTGATATTCGGGTCCATGCCGGCGCCGCTGATTTCCTTGCCGATGACGTCGACGATAAGGATGTCGATGGCGTCGAAGCGGAGCCCTCCCAGCGCCCGCTTGGCCAGGGCGAGAAGCTCCTTCTCGCGGCTGACGATAAGCTCGGGCCTGACCGCTTCGATCAGCATCGTTTCGGAATAACCGTTCTCCAGGACCGCCAGTCCGCACAACACCTTGCCGCTGGCGAGGAGAACCCGGGCGGCCTGTTCGATGGTCGCGGACATGCGGTCGAAGCCCTGGTGATGCAGGGTTTTCGCCCCCTCGTGCTTACCCAGGCCGATGGCCAGCATCTTGCAGAGGCCGCTTTCCAGCTCGGCCTTGAAGTCGGGATGCGGTTTCACCCGGCCGACCGGAATCAGATAATCCGCCTCGAACGCGGCCCGGTCGCAGTAGACCGGAATGCCGTCCGCCGTACTGCCCGCCAACGCCACTTCCATCGAAGCGACGAACGGCACGCCGACACTGTCCTCGGTTAGGCCGTATTCGGCCAGGACCCGCATTTGCCCGGCGGCGGTGGCGCCGCCGTGACTCCCCATGGCCGGCACCACAAAAGGCCGGGCGCCCTTCTCTTTGAAGAGTTCCGCCAGGGTGCGGAGAATGGGGACGATGTTTTTCACCCCCCGGCTGCCGGCCGTCAGCGCCACCCGCTTGCCCGCCAGGTCGGGGAGGGTCGGGGCGAGGCGGGCGAATGTTTCCCGCACCGCCAGGGGGACGTCCCCGACCTTGCGTTTTTCGAAGCTTTGCTCGACCGTGAGCATCTTCGGCAGTGCCAAGGCGGCATCGCAGCCCAGCTTGTACTCGGCCCGCCGCAGGGATTCGAACATGAGTTTTCTCCAGGACGCGAGAAGCCTTGGCCGAAACGCTTCACCGTTTCAGCAACAGGTCAGGCAGGAAAGTGACGATGGAGGGGAAAAACACCATCAGGAGAATCGCCAGAAACAAGG
The DNA here is from genome assembly GCA_031555915.1 of Planctomycetota bacterium. Taxonomy (GTDB): domain Bacteria; phylum Planctomycetota; class SZUA-567; order SZUA-567; family SZUA-567; genus JAJBSZ01. The sequence continues at coordinate 1,882 of JAVBTZ010000231.1, read as the reverse complement.
GGGTCAGAAACGGAACCACACTGCGGAAGGTCTGATTGAAATTCAACCCCGAGATTTCCGATCCCATGAACAGCCCCAGACCAAACGGCGGCGTCAGAATGCCCAAAACCGAAGTGAGCACGAAAATCACCCCGAACGCCACCGGCGGATAATTCACCGCTTCCACGAGCGGCATGATGATGGGGAGGATGAGGATGATCATGGCGCTGACCTCGATGACGCAACCCAGCAGCAGCACCACCGCCAAGAGCATCAGGATGACCGTGATTTGCGACAGATTCCAGGCGTGCACCAAGGCCACCAGGCTCTGGCCGACGTTCTCGCGGGTGAGGATGAAGGAAAACACCATGGAGGCGGCGATGATGGCGTAGATGTTGGTGCAGAAAATGGCCGATTCCCAAACGTCCTTCCCGACCTGCTTCCAGCCCATTTCGCGGTAAATGCAGACGCCGAGAATGAGGGAATACACCACCGCGATGGCCGCGGCTTCGGTGGGGGTGGTGATGCCGGTGAACATGCCGACCAGGATGATTACCGGGGTCATGAGGGAAAGAAACACCTTTTTCCAGCTGCAGAGATGCTCCATGAAAGTGGGCACCTTTTCCACCGTGTAGTTCCGCTTCTTGGCAATCATGTACACCCAGATCATCAGGACGGACGCGATTAGGAGGCCCGGCAGAAAACCGCCCACAAACAGGCTCAGGACCGACACGCCGGAAGTCACGGAATAAAGAATCATCGGCGTGCTGGGGGGGATGATTGGCCCCAGGACCGACGAGGCGAGGGTGATGCCGGTGGAGAATTCGACGTCGTAGCCCTTCTCCCGCATGCCCTTCAGTTCGACCCGGCCGAGGCCGCTGATGTCGGCGACGGCGCTGCCGGACATGCCGGCGAAGAGGAGGCTGGCGACGATGTTGACTTGGCCGAGGCCGCCACGCATCCAGCCGACGTTCGTATTGGCGAAGTCGAAGATGCGTTTCGAAATGTTGCCGGAATTCATGAAGGCTCCGGCCAGCGAAAACAGGGGGAAGGCCAGGAGAATGAAGGAGGTGATTTGCCCGCTGACCATGATGGAGGTGACGGCGGTAATCGGCACTTCCTCCATGATGAAATAGGGAAAGGAGGCGATGAGGATGGAGGCCCAGATCGGCACGCCGATAATCATGGAGATCAGGAAAATGGCCAGGGTGATCGCGAATACTACGCTCATGCGGAAGCCCTTTCCTTAGATGTGCCCAGGCAGAGCTTGAGATACTTGAGAAGGATGAGGATGACGTAACTGACCGCGCCGACGACGACTGGGAGGTAGGAGGCGATGGTGAGGGAGAGGGGGATCATGTTAAGCTCCATGCCGCCGTTGATTTCGATGGCGTCAAGGGCGGAGACGGCCAGGAGGGCGGCGCAGACCAGGCTCACCAGATCGACGATGCCGGTTTGGATGGGCAGGAATTTCGCGGGTAGGCAGCGGGTGAAAGTGTCGATGATGAAATGCTTGTTCAGGTAATAGTTGGCGCCGAGGGGTAGAAAGGCGAGCCAAACCACAAAAATGGCGCACAACTCCAGGTACCACATGAGCGGCTGGTTGAAGACGAAACGCATGACCACGTTCAGGACCACCACCACAACTATGCCGGTGAGGCACAGGGCGCCCACCAGGACAAAGAGGCGGGAAACCCATTTTTCGCCGCTCTCGATAATTTCGCGTAATTTCATGGCTTTACTCCCGCATTTCCCCGGTGAACAACGGCAGCCTAAATCCCCACTGGATTGCATTCAGGCGCATCTCAGCAGGCGCATCTCAACGGACGCATCTCAACTTTGCGACGCAACTCCGCATCCTGTAACGCCGCGATCCTCCCCACACGTCATTCCGGCGTCGCAA
>JAVBTZ010000181.1:0-14238 GCA_031555915.1 Planctomycetota bacterium | reverse complement strand
TCGACACCGACGCGATCACCTACGTGGTCTTAAGCGGCGACAATCTGTGGCGGATTGCCCAGAAGCTGTATGGAGACGGCACGCGCTGGAACGAACTCGGCTGCGACGCCGTTTTGGGCGGCGTGCCGGCTGACGGTGAATTATGCGACGGCGACCGGGCGGGCTGCCGGTTCATCGGGGTGGCGGATTGCCGGGCGGATACGTGATCAGGCTTTACGCAGGGCGGCCAGATGGGCGATGATTTCCCTGCCCCCGGTGTCCCAGGCGAAAGCGATGGTCCGGTCGGTCCCGCGGATAATATCCCGCCATAGGGGCGAGAGGGCGTTGATTTCGAAATAGGCGGTGTCGAGGCGGCGCGGGAGGCCGATGGGCGGATGTTCGAGGTTGAGGAGCTCGATGCCGGGGAGGGCTTGGACCACCAGATAGCGGAGATTGGCCAGGGGGCAGAGTTTTCCGTAACGGGCGGCGTCGAGGCGAATTTCCTCGACTTTCAAATCGCCCCTGAGGAGAAGGTAGTGCCGGAGTCCGGGCTCGAAGAAGCTTTCCGACGGCCGGGCCAGGAGGACGCCCCCCTCTTTTTCCATGCGGATGAGGTGTTCGGGGCCGGCGGCGACGCGGGAGAGCATATTGGAAATGAGGTTTCGCGCCGCGTTGAAACAGGGCAGGGGATCGTCGTGCCGGTAGGGGGGAAGCAGTTGTTCCCCCGCGTCGGTGTTTCCCAGGGCGTTGATTCCGGTGGTCAGGCTGGACAGTTCGGCGGCGAGGCGGCGAAGGTGCAGGTGGACGTTCCAGGGCGGCAGGGCGTCGGATTCGGCGGCAAAATCGCAGGCGGGGATATTCCGGTTGATGATCATCAGGGCGAGAATCATGGTGAAGGCTTTGGGGTCGGACTGCCAGATTTCCGCTTTTCCCTCGGCCGGTTTGTATTCCTCCAGGTTGGCGGATCGTCCCAGGAGTTGATCCCGTATTTCGCGGAGGACGGTGGCGAGATTGGGAAAAGCCCCCATTTTCAAGGCGGGTGGAACGTAGGTTGCGTCCTGGGTTATGCCGTCCCCGATACGCACCAGGCGGGCCAGGGGCAGGAAGTCGCAGTCGGCCAGGCCCTCCAGTTCCGCCTCCCAGCAAACACGGAGGGAATAACGCAGGGTGCGAACGCCTTCGGCGGGTCCGTCACCGTGCAGGTCGGCGTATTTTTGCGGGGAGTAGGAGGAGAGGAAGCGGGTCACGGGGGCGGAGTCCCCGCCGCGGCTGAAGGTTTCCTCTTCCTCGTGCGAGTGGACGTTTTTGGCGTTCGGGTCGTGGCGCCGGAGGGCGAGGTAGACCATGAAGGGGCGTTCCGGCTGGGTCCAGGCGCCGGCGAAGGAGCGGGGCGGTATGGTGGCGTTCCCGGGGAGCGCCACTTCGCAACCGTCGGGGAAAACGGCGTGGAGGCGGGTGACTTCGATTTGGCTGTTTTGCACGGCGCCTGGCGAGAGGGCCAGGTCGTAGTAGCCCCAGGGCCAGGGGGCGTGGTTGCGGCGGAGGGACCGGAGGCCGGCGTCGGCGGCAAGGTCGGAGTGTTGAAAATGTTGCGGCTGCAGGAACAGTCCCTGCGACCAGAGTACGGGAGTGGTGTCTTCAAGCATGGCGGGGCTCCTGACATTTATTCATTTGGTTCAACTGAAGTTTTACCAAGTGACGATTAAACCGCCAATCGCCACTTGGCAAAATCATTTTCACATGAATTTCAGGGGTTTTCAATTTTACAAAATCGCCATTCGGCGGTTTGAATGGTGATGTTGCAAAAATCCAGGTTCAAGCTACCGGCAAGCCCGGCGATTGTCAAGGCGGCGAGGAGTTTGCAAATGCGCGAGAATATTTTGGAAACGTGGTCCGGCGCGGCGTTGTCGACCGGCAGGATAACGGGATGTTCGGCCGGAGGCGGGTTCAGGGTGCAGATTGACGGCGGGAGAAAGTTGCGGGCGCGGTTGTCGGCCGGGTGTTTTTTGGAACCGGGCCGGGGGGATTTGGTGTTGCTGGTCTTGGCGGGAGAGGAAGATTATTTCATTATCCAGGTGCTGGAGAGAGCCGCCGGGACGGAGGCCGAGGCGACGTTGCGGCTGCCGGAGGCGTCCCGTTTAACGGCAGGGCGCTCGGGCGGCAGGTTGACGCTCGAAGCGGCGGAGGTGAATTTGCGGGGCGGGATTTTCCGGCAGGCTTTTAAAAAAATCACCCTGGCGGCGGAGTTGATGGAGGCGAAGGCGGGAATGCTTCGCGAGGTTTTCAACCGGCGGCACGAAGACGTCGGCGAGGTCAAGGACAGCAGGATTGGCCGGCTGCGTTGTTTGGTGGGCGGGTTGTTTTCGCTCCGCGGCGAGACGGTCGACCTCAAGGCCGAAAAGCGAATGAAGATTGACGGCAAAAAAATCGATGTGGGGTGAATTCCGCCGGCGGCCAGGGCTATTTTGGGATTGGTGCGGGTTTGGCGACAATATGGGGGAAAACGATGGCGAAGCGGAAAAAACTGTTTATCACCCTGCTGGTGGAGGACGCGGAGTTGAGCGCCTTCATCGGCCAGACGGCGATGAAATATGGGATTGAACCGTTGGGCGGGGTATGGCGGGAGGAACCGGGGAAGCCGGTGTGGGGCGATGCGGTCGACTTGATGCGGAAGAACGCCGTGGACGGCTGGCTGCTTGCGGGTAACGGCGCCGAATGGGACAAGGACGCGGGCCGGCGCGGGTCGGTGGCGTTGGCGGCGGTGCGGGCGGCGAACTGCCTGGGACCGGGTTTTGGGGTGTTCACTATGCTGACGCCGGCGCCGGAACATTTGCCGACCCCTTTGGCGGGAGCGGAGGCGGTGGAGCGGGGAAAATTGGGCGTGCGGTTGGCGGCGAAGCTGGGGTTGGCGTCTTCGCCGAAAGTCGCGCCGGAGTATTATTTTGCTGTGCATCCTTTGCCGGCCGGCGAGGGGTTTGTGGCAGAGGTGGGACCGGCGGCGGGAAAGGAATGGCGCGGGGCTTTGTTTGCGGTTGCCGGCGGGGGGGAGATTACCCACCATGCGGTTGGACCGCGCGGAACAGTGCCGGAACGGGGGGTGGTGGAGTATCCCATGCAGGGGGTCAAGCTGGAAGCGGGTGGCTGTGAATATGTCGGGTGGGGGGTGGCGAATCGTCTTACTTCGGGCGAATCGTATTTTCTGCGGGTTGTCGGCGGTCCGGCGCGGGTGCTGTTTGGCGCCATGCCCGAGGGCGCCGCCGCGGATTTGTATACGGTGACGTTTTCTTGACGAGGGAAAAGAATGCCGCAGATCGACCCGCAATCCATCCTCGACGCTATCAGTCAAGGCCAGCCCCTGGCCGACCTCGACCTTAGCCATGCCGATTTTTCCAACCTCGACCTTAGCGGAGCCGATTTCACCGGAGCCCTCCTGACCTCCGCCCGTTTCGACTATGCCAATCTCCAAGACGCCTCCTTCCACCAAGCATTTATTGAAGACACCGTCTTCCTGAACGCCAACCTTAAACACTGCGACCTCTCCCTTGCCCGCGTCGGCAACGCCCGCTTCGACCAGTGCGACCTTACCGCCGCCAACCTCAGCGCCGCCGACTGCACCGCCGCCGTTTTCAGCAAAGCCAAGCTCGCCGGCGCCACCCTTGACCAAGCCGTTCTCGGCCAAGCCCGCCTCGAATATGCCGACTGCCACGGCTGCCGGCTGAACGAAACCGACCTCCGCCAAGCCGTCCTTGACCATAGCAACTGGCAAGGGTCCCAAGGCGCATACGCCGACCTTTCCGGCGCCTGGCTTAACCACGCCGACTTCAGCCGCGCCACCCTTCCCCGACTCACCCTCTACCATGCCAGCGCCGGCGGGAGCATCTGGCGGGAGGCGGTCTTAAGCAATTCGCGCGTGGGCGAACGCAGCAATTTCGCCAAAGCCGATTTTTCCGAAGCCGACCTGACCGATTCCGCCTGGGAGGAAGTCGACTGCCCTGCCGCCCTATTTGTCCACGCGGTCTGCACCGGCATGCGGTTGGTCCGGTCCGATTGCGCCGGCGCGGATCTGTCCCGCATTCGCGCGAGACGCGCCGACTTCACCGCCAGCATTCTGCGGAAAGCCAAACTGCGGCGGGCCGATCTCTTCGAAGCGACCCTGGCCGGCTGCGCCCTGGCCGGGGCGGATTTCACCGAAGCGAATTGTTACGCCGCCCAGTTTCTTGGCGCCAAGGCCGATGCCGGCACCTTGTTCCGCGGGGCCAATTTAAAACAGGCCTTGCTGGCTTATGGTAACGGGAGGGCCGGATGATGCCGTTTGCCTTGACCAATCAAAAAGGTAACCTGATGAGTACGGGGCCGACGGACGTTTGCAAGACCCCGAGTCCGACCGGAACGATTCCCGTTCCCTATCCGAATATGGCCATGATGACCGCGGCGGATTCGGGAACATTATCCAAGAAAGTGAGCATCGCCGGTTCGAAGGCGGCCACGGTGAAAACGGTGGTGAAGCAGTCGAATGGGGACGAAGCCGGCACGGGGGGCGGGGTAATCAGCGGCAAGAATATGGGGGAGTGCGGATTCTTAAAGGGGAGTTTCAAGGTGAAGATAGAGGGTAACCCGGGGGTGCGGCTGGGCGACATGACCAAGCACAACGGCAAGCCGCCGAACACGACGGGGAGCGCGATTTCTCCCAGTCAGACCAAGGTCGACGTGGGCGGTTGAAAGGAAGAAAAAACCCCCTTCGCGCCATTCACGGAGTAGAAGCATGGCATACCACCTAACCCCGGAGGAATTCGCCGAACTCGCGGCCGTCGGCGCCCTGCCGCCCGTGGTGAACGGGGACGGCATCGCTCTGGTTGGAGCGCGGCTGGAAGGGGCCGACCTGTCCGGGCGCTCCTTCCGCCGGGCCGATTTCAGTAACGCCGATTTGACCGGGGCCGACCTCTCCGGCTGCAACCTCGAAGGCGCGCTCTTTGCCGGCGCGCTCCTCTCGGGAGCCGATCTAACCGGGGCGGTTTTAGGCGGGAGCGATTTCAGCGGCGCCGACCTGAGCGGCGGAAAACTGGCGGGCCTCCGTTTGGACGGCGGCAAATTCTTCCTGACCGATTTCTCGGGAGCCGACCTGGCCGGGGCGGATTTTTCCGGCGCCGATTTGTCGCGGAGCGGCATGGACAACGGCACCCGGCTGCAAGGCGCCCTGCTCGCGCATTTCACCGCCAGGCAGGCTTCTTGGCGGAACGTCAATCTGGCCGGAGCGGTTATTACCGGCGTTGATTTCACCCTGGCCGAGTTCGACGGCGCAGTCCTGGATTTGATTCGTTTCGTCGACTGTCAGTTGGCGGTGGCCTGTTTCAACGCCGCCAGCATGCGAGGGGCGGTCCTGTCCGGCTGCTCGGGCGAGAACGCCTCCTTCATCGCGGCCGATTTGGGCGGAAGCCAGTTCAGAGGCGCGGTCTTCAAGCTGGCCGACTTCACCCAGTCCCACGCCAGGGGGGTGACCTTCGCCGGGGCGATTCTCGATGGGGCGCATTTCAGCCGGGCCAATCTTTACGGTTCCAGTTTTGCCGACGCGAGTCTAAAACGGGCCGACCTTTCGCACGCCGACCTGACCAAGGTCACCTTGGCCGGCTGCAAGCTGGCGGAGGCGAACCTGCACCGGGCCATCATCGGGCGTTACGATTTGCAGCACGCCCTGGACCTCGGCGCCCGAACGACCGACGCGGCTTTGGCCCAAGCGGAGGATTTCGTTCCCTAGGTGAGGTTCGAAAGCGCCGGCAATAAAACGCAGCGGTACCCAACGCCGCCATACAAGGGGAAAACGCCATGCCCTCACTAAAATTGGAAGTGAATTTCGACGGCCTGTCGCTGGACAAAAGCGACCTCGAAACCATCGGCTTCGTCTGCGACGAAGGCATCAACCGGCTATACCGCCTGACCGTTTTATTCGCGGTGAAATCCAGCGCCAGCGTGGACATCGCCGACTTTCTCGGGCGTCCCCTGTCACTGGAGGCGAGATGGGAGCGCGTGAGCGGCGAGGAGGACTACGACGCCGCCGGCTCCAACGCCGCCAGCACGGCCAAATACATCGACGCGTCGGATCGGGTTTTTTACGGCAAGGTTTACCACGGTTCCTACCTGGGTGAATCCGGCGAGCACAATACCCCCGCCGGAATAAGAATGACCTACCGTTTCTTCATGCTGGAAGCCGGCCCCAAGGCGCGCGGCATGACCGCCTCCGCGAACTCCCGGGTTTACACCCCCGCCGCCGGCCAGGACGGCAAGCCGGGCATCCTGCCCTCCCATGCCATAACCACTTTACTGAAGGATCATGTCAAAGAGGTGAAATATTCTTTCAAGGAACCGGGCAGCCAGGAGGCGCTTAATTTTCCCCTGCCCTTCATCGTGCAATACCGCGAGAACGATTACGATTTTCTCCTCCGCTGGGTGGAACGGCAGGGCTGGCATTTTCTGTTCAACTTTGTTTCCGAGCCGGAGAAGTTCCGCAGCGGCGGGCGGCTGCAGTATCACGACGAGGAACTTCGCATCAGCGACAAGGTGGTTTTCAATCCCATCGGCGTGGGGAAAACCCAGTACACCCGCATGGCGAAAAAAGCGCATTCGCAATTGGGACTGACGGCCCTTAGGGAAAAGCGAACGCCGCCCCCCGGCCAGATCGTGGTTCACGATTACGCGCCCCTCAAGTCGGCGGAAGATTTGACCGGAAAATATCCCGCCGCCGCCGACGCCAAGCTGCCGACCCTGAACCTGGACGACGAATTTTTCGCCGCCAAAACGGAAGGCGACAAGCTGGCCCAGACCCGCCATGAAGGTCTAACCTGTCTTGCCAACACTTTCACCGGTCACGCCAATCTGCCGGGCATCGCACCGGGCCGGGCCTTCCTCCTGGAACCGGACCGCGATTGGCAGACGAAGAGCCATTTCATCCTCTCGGCCCGGCACGCCGCCGCCGCCGCCGAAGTAGCGGCCGATCTCCTTCTGGACGCCAAGGAAATCTGGGAGGAACTGCCGGAAGTCGGCTACAGCGTGCGTTTCGAAAGCATCAGGTACGAACGCGCCGGCACCTACCATCCCCCCCGCACCGTGTCCTGGCCGCGTATCGCCGGTTCCGTAACCGCCTTCACCGTTCCCAGAACGAGTTCCGAGGACTATTCGGTGGCGGTCAACTCGACCGGCCAATACTACCTGTGGCTGGAAGGGGTGTCGCCGATGCCGCTCCTTGCCGGCGAGGCCGGTTCCATCGGCCCGGTGCGCGCCCTGGCGCGCGGGGTGGGGGTCAACAGCCTGGAAAGCGCCCCCTTCAACGCCGGCACCGAAGTGGTTGTTTCCTTCGACCACGGCAATCCGGACCGCCCCCTGATTATCGGCGCCGCCAAGAACGATCTGTCCCTGTCCAACCACCCTTACAACGCCCTCCTGCTGCAGCGGGAAAACGGTTCCAGCTTCTCGACCGCCCTGGACCGGAACATCGATCTTTGGAAGCTGTCCTCCCCGGGCGGCACGCCGTTCTTTGACGCCGCCTCCGACTATTCCTCCACCTATCTCACCCACAGCTCCACCTTCTACAATTCGAAATCGCGGTTATACAGTTCGCGGGGAGGCGGCCTCGGGACCAACTCCTCCACTTTTTACAACTCCATGTCGGCCGGCCGCAACGTCGTCGCCAGTTTCTTCACTCTCATCGGCGCCGGCGTCGACACCTACAACAAAGGCCTTTCCTTCGCCAAATTGAACGATAAGTCCGACAAGTTGACCGCCTCCCTGGCAACCGGTCCCCTGCAGTTCATCTTCACCGTCCTGGCCATGCTCGGGATGAGCCAGCAGAAGGAGCGGCTCCTCCTGACCGCCAGCGAGGGGTCGGCGGCCCTGGGCACCCGGGGGTTCTTCCCCAAAGGCGGCTCCACGAACAAGATCAATCTCTCCCTGGTGATTGTCAGCCTGGTTCACGACATGCTTAACGAAGCGCTGGGGGTGATTAAAGCCGGCCTGGACCGCAAGAAACTTTACTCCATACAGGCCAACGCCCACAAAGGCGCCGGGAGCGAAAATTCGGTCAAGCGCTGGCGTCCCCAGCCCATCGACCCCGATCTGGCAAAAACCATCCCCGACCTCGCCGCCAATGTCCTCACCTACGTAAAGCTGATCTATACGATCTGCGCCCAGAACAACGATTCGAACGGCATGCGCATTTCCACCATTCGCGCCTCCGACGACGGAATCAAAGCGATACTAAAAAATATATTGATCGACATGTTAAAACCCGTCGTGCCCATTGTGGGCCGTCAGGACAACGGCATGACCCTGGTCGTCGAATCGGACGGCCAAACCACGCAACTTTCCGACGAAGGCATCGATCTCCGGGTCGATCCGGTGGCGACTTCGCGTTCCATCCAAGCCCCTTCCCCGCCCACGAAAATCGCCAGGATAAACCTCTCCGGCCCCAACCGCCCGCCGCCGACCAAGGGGACGCCGGACCCGTCCCAGCCGATCAAACCCATGACCTCGCGCATCGGCATGAACGCCAACGACATCGCCCTGGAAACGGAGGCCAACCTTAACCTGACGGTGAAAAAGAACCTGAACCTGGCCGCCACCTTGAAGGATAAAACCGTGCGTTCGCGCCTGGCCCTGTTCGACGCCGGCGAAGTGCATGTCAATGGGGAAGGCAGCGGCAGTCTGCAATTCAAGGGAGGCTTGGGCGTAGCGGCGGGCGAGACCCTTTTCGCGCACGGCAAGAACGTCGTCCTTGGGGCCGACCACGGCCAGGGCGGTTTGGTGCTGGGGATGGTGGACGCCGAAGGGTTGGTCAAGGGCGCTCCCAGCCTTAAGATTCACGCCATGAAGGGAAAGGGGGCCAAAGTCCACAAAAGCGTCAAGGACCTGATAACGGCGCGGCGCGAATTGTTGGAAGCCATGGACGCCTGCGAGCGAATGGTCAAGGATATCGAGCACCTGTGCACGGTCAAGCGGGCCAATCCCACCGACGCCATAAGGTATAACAAGGCCCAGGCGGAACTGATGAAGCTGGTCGCGACTTATCCGACCGCCAAGGCCAAAGTCGAGACCTGCCGCAAGAAGGAGGAAAACCTCAAGAAGGCGTTTCTCCAGGAAACCTACGCGCCGAACCGCTCCCCGGGTAAAAATTTGGAGCTGATAAACGGCGAGAACGAAAGCGAGAAAGTGACCCTGGAACCGAAAAAGGTCATGGTCGAATCGGCGGCGGATGTTTTCCTCAAGGCGGGAAAAAGCAGCAAGCTTCTCCTGAACAAGGATAAATGCGAAGTCAAGGTGTCGGGCAATTGCACGATAAACGGGCAAATGATCAAGCTGGCTTGAAACGGCAGAGGCTCCCATGGAAGAGATTCGCGACGAAAGATTGTCCCTCCTGTCCCGCGTCTACCAGTGGCGGGGGGAGGACCGTTTGGCGGTGACGCTCTTGTCGGCGTTCAGCTTCGCCGGCGGTGGGGGTTTGGAGAGGTATCTCCCTGAGGCGGAATTATGGACGGCGGCGGGGCCGGTCACGGATCTCGGCCTGAATTTGGACGAAGGAATGCCGAAAGGGGAGAAGGAATTTTTTGTGCACGGGTCCGCCCACGCGCCGGCCGGTCAAGTCGCGCAGGCGGTGAACGTTTCCGCCCGGGTCGGGGACTTGCAGCGCAGTCTCAGGGTCACGGGGGATCGGGTTTGGGAGGGGCGGAGCCTGTCGGAACCTAAACCGTTTGCCGAGATGCCGGTCGATTGGTCCCACGCCGCCGGCGGACCCGAGGCGCCGGATAATCCACTCGGCAAAGGGAGCGGCCCCGCCAAACCTGACGCCCCCCTCCCCTACCCCAATGTGGTCGATCCGGAAACGATCCCGCTGGGTCCGGACAACCCGCCGCCGCCGGCGTCGTTTCTGCCGCAGGGCGTTTGGCCGGAGCGGCAGGAGAAACCGGCCAGCCAGGACGCGGCCTGGTTGGCGCGGGGCGGTCCCGGCTTGCCGGACGACTTCGACTGGAGCTGGTTTCAAACCGCCGGCCCAGGCCAGCGCGGGCGGGGACAATTCCAGCCTGGAGAAGCTTTCGAGGTAACGGGGATGCATGCGGAACAAGCGGTCCAGTTGGGGACGCTCCCGACCGAGCGCCCTTGGGCGCGGGTGGAACGGTTGGGAAAGGACGGACAGCCGCGGGCGGCGGGGATTGAATTAAGCCAGGACACGGTTTGGCTGTTTCCGGAAAAGGAAGTCGGCGTGCAGATCTGGCACGGCACCATTCCGGTGGGGGACGGCGAAGCGTCGGAGGTAATGGCGTTGCGGGCGGGTTTTGGCGAAGCGCCGGCCGAACTGGTCCAAGCTCCGCCGCCCCTGCTGCCGCCGCCGTTGGTTCCCCCGCCGCCGCCGCCACCACCGCCCCCTTTGGCAGAGGTGAAAGCGGCCTCGGCCTCGGCCAAGCTGGCGGCGCTGGAAGGTGCGGCACCGGCGGCGGCGGTGGCGGCGGAACCGCTGATAACGGCGGAACCGGCGGTGGCGCCGTTCCGGCGGGAGGCGCTTACCGAAGAGCCGGAGGAAGTGGTTGCCGCCGAGGTGTCGGACGGAACGGAAGCGCCGGACGCCAATCAGCCGGAGCGTAAAAAGGAATGGCGGGTCAAACCCCAGGATTACACCGGCCCGGTCGGGGCGAAGGGCAGGGCGCGGATGTTTGAAATAGTGGAGGAAATCGCCAACGCCGCGCGGATTCGCCAGGGGGGCGAGGAATTGGACATAATGAACCGCTACCTGCGGGAACGCGGGATCCAAGAAGTGAGCGAGGCCGACTACGGCAAGGCGGTGACGCGATTCTTCGAACAGGTGCGGATGGAACTGGCCCGGATGCAGGACGCCGATTTTGAAAGCCTGGTGCCGCCGGAAGAACGAGGCGAGGATTTGACCGAGGGCCAGGCGGTGGAAATCATTTCCCAGGCGCTTATCCAGCTGGGAGTGGAGGACGGGCCGGCGCGGGCGATGGCGGCGGAGGTGTTTACGCCGGTGGACTTGACGGGGGCCGCCACTTTTTCGGAGATGTTGGACCGGTTTGGCAAAATCGATTGGGAGGGGTTGCCCCTCACGCGGGAACAGGTGGATCGGCTGGGGGAAATGGGTCTGGACGATTTTGCCGAGGAGGAGATAACCGGCAAGACCGAGGCGCAGATGCAGGCGGAGGTGAACGCGTTCCTGCTGGAGCATTTCGGCAAAGATTTGGACACCCTGCTGGACCGGAACGATTCGACCATCCCCCTACCCGACACCCGGGCGCACATGGAAGCTATTCTCAAGGATCCCGAGAGCATCAAGCTGCTCGAACCGGTACTGAGCCGGCTGTACGAAGGGCCGAAACCGGGCGAGACGAACCTGGAGAGTGAAGCGGCGGGGCTGGAAAAGGAAATTCTCGCCTCGCAGTCCGAAGACGCCAAACGGGAGATCCGTAGGATTGAGGCGGAGGAAGCGGTGGAAGCGGCTAGAGCGGCGGAAAAACTTAAAGCGGCCGAGAAGCTCAAAGCGGCTGAGAAGGTTGCAGTGGTTGAGGAGGGGGAAGGGTTGGAAAAGGCGGACGCCGCGGAAATGGCGGAGGGGGAATGGCCGGGGCCAGGGGAGGCGGTGGCGAAAGAGAATCTCGGGGTGTCTGCGGCGGAGGCGAAACCGGCTATGGAAATGCGTTCCGGCGCCGCGCTGACCCAGGCTGAGAGGGGGGATAAAGACCAGCTGAAACCGGACCGCCCGGAACCGGAGGACCAGGAAAACTCCGCGCCCAAGTCGGAAAGGCCGCCGGATATTTTCGGGGACGCCCAGAATTGAAAGCGACTCCAAGCGCCCCGCAAAAATAAGTTGGTTAGTTTTATTTTACCACAGAGACACAAAGGACACAGAGAACCGCAACCGAAAAACTTGATAATGTCAAATATGAAAGATGGTTTGTAGTTGTGGTTCTCTGTGTCCTTTGTGTCTCTGTGGTAAAATAAACCAGGTCAACTTATTTCCGCGCAGCGCCTAAGGCCATGCCGGAATAAACTTGACGGCATTCCACGAATGCGCATAACTTAGAGTGACGTTTTATTGAATGGAAAAGATATATATGTCCGCTTACACGCCCGCCAACCGCTACCAGGACAACGCCTCCGCCATCGGCGGAACTTGGCGGCACGCGGTCGTGAACCACGCACTCCTCCTTGGCCTCCTCCTTACGACCGGTCACCCCGGCGCCCGAGGCCATGTCTGTTGAAAGCTTGCCGAAAGCCCAAACATTCGAGCCCAGGGGTCGGGATTTATCCCGGCCCCTTTTTTTCGGCAATGGACGTTGTTACCGGGCTGTTAAAACACCCTGGAAAAGGAACACCCATGGACACCCCGCAAAACGCAGCGACTTCGGCCAGCGCCAGGATATCCGGCCGCTACCGCGCCCGGCCCCAAGGCGACTACCTCCGCCTCTTCGACACCACCCTCCGCGACGGCGAACAAGCCGCCAGCATCAACCTCAACGTGGGGGAAAAGCTGCAAATCGCCAAACAACTCGCCTTCATGGGGATGGACGTCATCGAAGCCGGCTTCCCCGCCTCTTCCCCGGGCGATTTCGACTGCGTCAAGACGATAGCCCGCGAAGTGAAAGGCGCCACCATCGCCGGCCTGGCCCGCACCCGGCCGGAGGACATCCGCGCCGCCGCCGCCGCCCTGGAGGAAGCGGAAAAACCCCGCCTCCACGTCTTCATCGCCGCCAGTCCCATTCATATGCAGTACAAACTGAAAATGACCCGGGAGGAAGTGCTGGCCCAGGTCCGGGCCGCGGTTCCCCTGGCCCGGTCGCTCTGCCGGGAGGTCGAATTTTCCGCCGAAGACGCCAGCCGTTCCGACCCGGCCTTTCTTGTCGCCCTCTTCCAGGCGGCTGCCGCGGGCGGCGCCACCATCCTGAATATCCCCGACACCGTCGGCTACGCCCTTCCCGATGAATTCGGCGTTTTTGTCAGGAATATCATCGATGGCGTGAACGCCCCGCCGGGGGTGATTTTTTCGGTGCACTGCCATAACGATCTCGGCCTGGCGGTGGCAAATTCGCTCGCGGCGGTCAAGGCCGGCGCCAGGCAGGTCGAGGGCACCATCAACGGCCTGGGCGAACGCGGCGGCAACGCCGCCCTGGAGGAAATCGTCATGTCCCTCCGCACCCGCAAGGATCTTTTCCCCGTGCAAAGCTGCCTCGACACCACGAAATTGGTGACGGTCAGCCGGTTGGTCAGCCGCCTCACCGGCGTCCAGGTCCTCCCCAACAAACCCATCGTCGGCGCCAACGCCTTCGCCCACGAAGCCGGCATTCACCAGCACGGGGTCATGGCCAACCGCGAGACCTACGAAATCATGCGGGCCGAAGACGTCGGGGCCGAAGCGGCGGTGATGATTCTGGGGAAACATTCCGGCCGCCATGCCTTCCAGGACCGGCTGGAGCATCTCGGTTACGATTTGGACAAGGAGGAACTGGAAAAAGCCTTCGCCGCCTTCAAGACGCTCTGCGACGAAAAGAAGGAAGTCTCGGACGGCGACCTCGAGGCGCTGGTGGCGGAAATCATCTCCGCCGCGCCGGAACGCCGCTACACCCTAGGCTCCTACCGTATCGAATGCGGCACGGAGATAGTCGGCGGCCCCACCGCCCGGGTGGTCCTGAAAACCGCCGACGGCCGCGAGCACTGCGACGCGGCGGTGGGTAACGGCCCCATCGACGCCGCCTACATCGCCATGCAGCGCATCATCAAATTGAACCTGGTTCTGGAGAACTTTTCCATCAACGCCGCCAGCCATTCCTCCGATTCGGTCGGCGTCGCCCAGGTGACGGTGCGCCATTCCTCCGGCCTTTCCGCCAGCGGGCGGGGGATTTCCACCGACACGGTCAAGGCCTGCATCACCGCGTTCGTCAGCGCCGTGAACAACCTCTACATGGTCGCGGCGGCGAAAGAGATTAAAATCAACGGGAATTAAATTGACCAGAGTTGTTTCACCACAGAGACACAAAGGACACAGAGAACCGCAACCACAAACCGCTTTTCATTTCTGGCATATCATATTTTTACAGTCGCGGTTCTCGGTGTCCTTTGTGTCTCTGTGGTGAATGGCGCTGAAATAAGGTTAATCCTTTGCGAGGCGATGATTTAAAATAATTTTTACCACAGAGAACACAGAGACCACAGAGAACCACCTTAAACTACGGATGGGAGTTAATCCTGAATGCAGTTTTATAAATAGATTTAAAT
>JAVBTZ010000128.1:0-11566 GCA_031555915.1 Planctomycetota bacterium | reverse complement strand
GTGCGTCGCCCCCACCACCGCCCCCACCGAACTCAGCCGCGTTTGGCCCAAATGATCCCTCCCCCAGCCCTGAACCAACCCCGCCACCCGCTCCGCCACCGTACCCCCACCCACAACCACCAGATCCTGAACCACCCGACACGACGGATTACTCGTCTTCACCAAAATAAAACACCCCTTACCCCGCTCCGCCCCCCGCTCGATAAACGGCATAACCGAATCCGACCCCATATAAGGATTCAAGGTCAAAGCGTCATGCGGCCCCAATAACGGCCCCACCTTCTCCTGAAAACGCTCCGGCGGAAATGCCGTAAGTTCCTGCAGATTAACCGCCGGCGCATCCAGAAGACCCTCGGCATAAGCTGCCGCCGTCGAACCAATATCCCCCCGCTTGACATCGCCAATAACCATCAACCCCGCGTCCTTGGCCGAAAGACAGACGGATTTATATATGGAAAGACCATGCAGGCCGAACGCTTCGAAAAAAGCGATGTTAGGCTTGATCGCCGGCACCAAATCCCCCACCGCCGTGACAATCCCCAAACAATAATCGGAAAGAGCCGCGTAAAGGCCGGAAGACCCCTCCTTCGCCTTCGCCGCCAATTGCGGAGGCATAAGGGAAAGCGTGGGGTCAATCCCCACCACCACGACGCTGTTTTTTTCGCGAATGGCATTATCCAGCCGATCCGCGAAATTATCCGTAAGCATGGCGCTTCCTTTCCGAAAAGTGGACTTGTCGCGTATTGAAATTGTGCAGAATGGAACGCCCGACACAAGGGGAAACCAACCCGCCCCTATCACCCCGCCGGTTCCTTGCCCGGGAAAAATCAGGCGGTCGACCCCACCTCGCGCGCCGTCAGCACCCCCTTTTCCCTGCTCACCTTCTCCCGGCTCATGTCTTCCATCGCCTCGTAACGCATGCCATAAACATGCGAGATACCCTGTTCCGGCTGGGTCACCCCCCAAATGCTGTCCATCTTGCTCATGCTGATTTGGTTGTGGGTGATGATGATGAATTGGGTCTCGTCGGTGAAATCACGGACCACATCCATAAAGCGGTTGATGTTGGATTCATCCAAGGGAGCGTCGACCTCGTCCAGAATGCAAAACGGACTCGGCTTCGAACGGAACAAGGCAAACAGCAACGCCACCGCGCACAAGGCCTTTTCGCCGCCGGACAGGAGGGAAATGCTGGTCGGCTTCTTACCGGGGGGCTGCGCCTCGATTTCAATCCCGGCGTCCAGCGGGTCCGCCCCTGGTTCCGTCACTTCTTCCAGCAGCAAATCCGCCTTGCCGCCGCCATAGAGGCGGGTGAACATGCGCTGGAAATTCTCCCGTACCGATACGAAAGTCTCCTGGAACCTGACGCTGCTCTCGACATTAAGCTTGTCAATCGCCGCCCGCATCGACGCCGACGCCTCCTCCTGTTCCTCCTTGTGGCTGCGGAGAAACTCGGCCGACGCCTCCAATTCCGCCAGTTCGTCGATGGCTTCGGGGTTGACGCTGCCGATGTTACGGAGCTTTTGGTTGACGTCCTCGATCTTGGCTTGCAATTCACCATCCGGCCAAACCGCCCATTCCGGCGGCGGCGCCTCCGGTTCGGCCGCCTTCGCTTCCGGCGCCGCCATGCCGCCGTCGTCCCCCACCATTATCTGGCCGCCGGTGTCCGCCTTCTCCACCGGGAGGGGCAATTCTTCCAGATGCAACTCGACCCGCGCCTTTTCCCGAATCGTTTCGATGCGCACCTTGCATTCCGCGTCCTGCCGGCCGACTTGCGCCAAGCCCTCCCGCAGGCGCTGCGCCTGGGTCTGGCCCTCACGCTCCCGCGACCGCACCGCTTCCGTGCGGCTACGGCAATCCGCCAACCGTTCGGCCAATTCGGTCGCCGTGGCCCGCCGGCTGTCCCGTACCGCCAAAAGCTCCGCCTCGCGCTGATTCGCCTGTTCCAAACGCCCCCGCCATTCGGCAATCCACTCCTCCGCCTCTTGGTGGGAAAGGCCAGGGCGGGATAACTCCTCCCGGCATTCGGCCAGGTCGCGAAGCATTTCGGCGCTGCGGCCTTCCAACTCCCGCACCCGGGCGATTGCCGCGGAACGATCGCCCGACAAGGCGGCGAATTCGTGTCCGAGACTGTCAATCCGCTCGCGGGTCGAACGCTGCTCCTCGGAACGCGCCGCCAGTTCCGTTTCCAAGCGGCTCATTTCGGTTTCATGATTGGCCAAGGTCAAACGCAGATTCGCCAATTGTTCCCGCTTGCCGCCGGCGCCGATATGTTCGCGCTCGTTAAGCGTCTCCTGGCGTTCGCGGGCGACGCGTTCGACATCGGCTTTTTTCGCGGCCAGGTTTTGCTTGAGGGCGGCTTCGCTGCGGCCGGCTTCGGCCTGGGCGATTTCCAATTCGCCCGCTTCGGCGTTCAGCTTATTGACTTCGTCCAAAACCGACTTGCGGCGTTCCTGCATTTCCTTGAGCCGCCGGGCGCAATCGGCAAGGTCATGCGTTAGCGCGTCGAGTTCGGCTTTCCGCTGCACCAAACCGGCCCGCACCTGTTTCCCGTGCCCGCCGGTCATGGCGCCGGAAGGACTGACCACATCGCCCTCCAGGGTGACGATTTTGACCCCCCGGGCCTCGCGGCCGGCCAAGTCGCGGGCGAGGTCGAGATTGTCCACGACCAAAATGCCCGCCAGCAGGTATTCCATCACTCCGTTGTAACGGCGGTCGTAACTGACCAAATCGACCGCTTCGCCGATGACCCCGGGGACATGGCGGAAATTCTGGGTCAAGCGCCGGCGCGGCTGGATGCGGTCTATGGGGAGAAACGTGGCCCGGCCCTGGCGGTTACGCTTCAGATACTCGATGCAGGATTGGGCGTCCCGGGCCGACTCCACCACCACATCCTGGGCTTGTCCGCCGAGAATCGTTTCGAAGGCGAGGGACAGGTCAGGGGGAATGGTCATCAGGTCCACCGCCATCCCGACCACCCCGCGGCCGTCGAATTGATTATTACGGGCGGCGGAAAGGATGTTCCGTACCCCTTCGAAGGCGCCGGCGAAGCTGTTTTCCAGATCTTCCAGGGTGGCTTTGCGGGAGGCTTTGGCGGAATTTTCCGAATCAAGGGCGCGTTCGTCGCGAAGAAGCTGCTCGGCGCTGGCGGTCAGCTCCCGCCCCTTGGCGCGGAGAGTTTGCAGCCGATCCGCGTTTTGGCCAAAAGCCGTTGCCGCCGCCGAATACTGACTCTCGACCTCAGTGAAAGCGGCTTGGAGCGCCGCTTCTTCCGCCGCCATCTTGGCCTCGCGCTCGTTCAGTTCCGATAACCGCTGGCTGGTCGACTCCTCCGACGCTTCCAGGCGGGCCGTTTCGGCGGCGAGATCCTGGCGTTTTCTATGGAGTTCGATGGTTTCGCCGCGGAGAGCCGTGACCACGCTTTCAATAGCGGTCATCGCTTCCATCAAACCCTGCCGGGACTGGGTTTGGCTGGCGAAAGCTTCCTCCAGGCCGGCCGCCTTGCCGCGGGCTTCCTCCAGGTTACGTTTTAATTCCTCTTCCTGCTGGGTGAGCCGGTCGAGGCGGGCGGTGAGTTCGGTTTTCCGCTCGTTGCCGCGGGAGATTTCCGAGGAAAGCGTTTCGATGCGATTCCTGGCGTTCGACTGTTCCAACTGCACCTGGGCCAGTTCTTCCTGGGTTTTCGATGCCGACTCCACCACCTGGTCGCGGTCTTTACTGACGGCGGCTTCCTCTTCCGAGAGGCGGGTGAATTCGCTGTTGAGTTGGGTCAGGTTTTTTTCCTCGCGGTCGAGTTCGTTTTCGAGCTCCTGGCGTTGGAGGTCCAGTTTGGCGAGTTGCTGATGCTGGGCGGCGTACTGCCGGGTATAGAGGTGCCGGCGCATGGCCGCGAGTTCTTCCGACAGGCGGCGGTGCCGGCGGGCGTTCGAGGCCTGGGCCGCGACTTTACGGATTTGCTTTTCCTTTTCCTCGACCCGGTCGTTGACGCGGAGAAGGATTTGCTCGGCCCGGTCCAGGCGGGAGAGGATTTCTTTCCGCTTGATTTTAAACTTGGCGATGCCGGCCGCTTCCTCGAAGACGGCGCGGCGTTCCGCCGGTTTGGCGTGGAGGAGCGCTTCGACCCGGCCTTGTTCGATTACGGAATAGGCGGAGGTGCCGATGCCGCCGTCCAGGAGGAGGTCGCGGATATCCTTCAGCTTGCAGCGGTTTTGATTGATGAAATAGAAGCTTTCCTTGGAACGGTGCAGGCGCCGGCCGAGGCAGACTTCGTTGTAGGGCAGGGGGATGGATTGGTCGGTGTTGTCGAATATTAGCTTCACTTCGGCCATGGCGGCGGGGGGACGGGTGGCGCAGCCGGAGAAGATGACGTCGAGCATTTCTTCGCCCCGCAGGGACTTGGCGGATTTTTCGCCCAGCACCCACTTGATGGCGTCGACGACATTCGATTTGCCGCAACCGTTGGGTCCGAGGATGCCGGTGAGGCCATTGTCAAAGGTGATGGTGGTGTGGTCGGCGAAGGATTTGAAGCCGAAGAGTTCGACGGATTTTAGGCGCATGGGTTTTGACGGCTCCGTGATTAATTCAAGGATGACGACGGCAAACAATTTCGGAAAACAAATTTAAAAAGGTCAGCAAGACGGCTCATTTGTTGACGATATAATTGAACGCCCCGCACTTGGCGCAGGTGCCGTTCCGGTTCATCCCGCTGGTATCGGCGTCGAAAATCACCCGCTTGACGATCCTGGAGCCGCAACGAACGCAGATGGTGTCGTCGGCGCCGGGGATATTGACGTTGCCGAGATAGACATAATGCAATTTTTTTCGGAAAATGTAACGCGCATTTTTGAGATGCGCCTCCGTGGTGGCGGCGCGGTGATAGTTGTAACTCGGGTGGTAGGCGGTAAGGTGACAGGGGACATTCGGGCCGCAGTTATCGGCAATCCAGGTCGCCTGGTCCTCCAATTCGGGGATGGCGTCGTTGGCGTCGGGGATAAGCAGGGTGGTCAGTTCCAAATGCGTTTTGCCGGCCAGGAATTTCACCGTCTCCAGAACCGGCTCCAGTTTTCCCCCGCAGAGGCGTTTATAAAAATCGTTGTTGAAGGCTTTCAAGTCGATATTCATGGCGTCGAAAAGGGGGTAGAGGTCGGCCAGGGGTTTCGGGTTGATGAAGCCGTTGGAGACGAGAACGTTTTTGCCGCCGCGCCTACGCACCTCCTTGGCGCAATCCATGAGGAACTCGATGGCGATGACCGGTTCGTTGTAAGTATAGGCGACGCCGATGGAGTCAAAACGGAGCGCCTCCTTGGCGACTTCCGCCGGAGACATATGCACGGTCGGCGATTCGGATTGGGAGATGGCGGAGTTTTGGCAGAAGACGCACTTGAGGTTACAGCCCCAGCCGCCGATGGAGAAAATTTTTGAACCCGGGTAAAAATGGTAGAGGGGCTTCTTCTCAATCGGATCGATCGCCGACCCGGTCACTTCCGAATAAGTGAGGGCCATGAGGACGCCGTTCCGGTTTTTCCGCGCCCCGCAGATGCCGATGCCGCCGTTTTTCAAATAACAGCCATGCGGACACAGCTCGCAACTGACGCTGCCGTCGGCGTAGGGCTTGTAATATTTGGCCTGGGTGGTCGAAAGCATGCTCATAGATAAAGATGCATCCTGTGCCGGTTAAAAAGGGCGATTTTCTTTTCGTCGCGGGTATTCACCTGCAGGCCGGCGATATCGTCAAGCCGGATTACCGAGGTGCCGTCGGGCTCGCCGTCGTCCGTAAGCACGTCGACCCGGACATGGGTGCTGGTGAGTTCGCGGGCGATGCCGTAGAAGCGAAGCTCGTCGTCGCCGGTCGCGAGGAGAATGTTGACGACCAACTTTTCCAGCATCGAACGCTTCAGGACTTCGTCCAGACAGCTTTCCGGATTGGGGTTCCCGGTCCAACCCTGCGGGGCCTTGAGGGCGGCGGGTTCCTCCTCCTTTTCCATCAGGAGGGTGATTTGCCGGGCGTAGCGGGATTCCTTCCGTACTTCGATGATATCGTCAATGGAACCGATGTCGAGGCCGTCCGGATTGCCGTCCGGGTCGATTTGCTGCAAGGTATAGTCCGACTGGGAGACGGCCTGAACGAAACCGACGGCGAAACGCCGCAGGTCGGCGGGGTCTCGGAAGATGCAGACCAGTTGTTTTTCCTTTTGGGCTTCCCGCAGGATTTCGGTAAAAAGATCGTCAGCCATAATAAAATCACTCCACTCCGGTTAGGACGGTACGGTGGCCGTTCTCTGCTTCCTGCACCAATTCCGCCAACTGTTGTTGATGGTAAACGCCGGCTCCGACCGCCGCGGGATTAAGGATGTCCCGGGGATTATATTGCTGTAAAAACCAAACTCCGCCCGGCGCCAGCTCCGCCGCCATTTTTTTGAAGCCGTCCCGACTGATTATACCGGGGACCAGGGTGGTATGGTATTCCTTCTCCACCGCATTATCGGCCGCCGCCAGTCGGAACGATTCCTTGACCCGCGCCAAGACTCCCCGCTCTTCCGTTCCTGCAGCGGCGGCATAGTCCTTTTCCGTAAAGGGCGCCTTGTAATCAAGCGCCAGGCAATCGATCAATTTGTCGCTGAGCAGCTCCGCGATCACCTCCGGCCGGGTGCCGTTGGTGTGCAGCTTGACCTTGACGTCATATTCGCGCACCCGCCGCATCATATCGCCCAACCCCGGTTGCAGGGTCGGCTCGCCCCCGGTGAAAACGACTCCGTCAATCCAGCCCCGCTGCCGTTCCAATAAGGCGAAAACCCGCCCCTGATCCTGCGGCGGCAGCAGTTCCAACTGGGTTACATACCGCCAGCTATGGCAAAACGGACAACGCAAATTGCAGCCACCGGAAATCAGCACCGCCGACAGCCGGTTCTCCCATTCCAGGAGCGAGTTTTCGATAAAACCGCGAAGGTCGTAGTCGGGGACGATTATCTGCATCAGCGGCAACACCCCGCCAATTCCAGCCGTCCCAGTTCGGCCAGCGCCTCCCGGTTCCAGCCCGACCGCACCGCTTCCGTCTCGTCCACCCGGTTAATCCCCGGGATGTTCACCGCTCCGCAGAAGGGGCAGATGTTCCTAATTCCCGCCCCGACCTTATGGCAGGATTTGCAGACGGTGAACTCGGGGCTAATCGTCAGTTGCGCCGCTTTCGTCTTTTCGAAGGCATTACGGACCAGGCTGGCAATCGACCCGGCCGACGGCCGGGATTCGCCGATAAAGGCGTGGATTATCGCCCCCGACTCGATAAGGCTATGGAATTTCGCCTGCTTGATGATGCGGTCGACCATCCCGTCCGGCGCGTCCGGCCTGAGATGCACGGAATTGGTGTAATAGACTTCGTCCTTCGCCAGGTCCCCCCGCATGAAGTCGATGGCGTCGGGGTAACGCTTCAGATCGATCTTCGCCAAGCGCCGCGCCGCCGATTCGGCCGGGGATTCCTCGATGGTGATTTTCATGCCGTGTTTCTCGCCCATCTCCTTGATGCAGAAGAACAGGTGGGAAATTATCTTCATCCCCAATTGGAGCGTTTTCTCGTCTTCGTGCAGTTCCTTGCCGGTAAGGTAAGCCAGGCACTCGTTCAGGCCGATGACCCCGACAATATACGTCGCCTGATCCAAATCCACATACGGCCTGCCGTCCGCCGCCGTCTTGCCGATTTGCCAAAGCGGCATGGAAGGACCGGACATGAGAATTTTGGCGAAATTTTTCTTCTCCTGGTGGGCCTTGACGCAGATTTCCAGCGCCCTTTCGATTTCGGCGAAGACCCGGCCGTAATTTCCCCGTCCGGCCCGGTAAGCGCATTGGGGCAGGTTGATGGTCACATTCTGGAAGCCGCAGAAGCGCATCGATTCCGGGTGGGTAATCATATGCGTGTCTTCGATTACCGTCCGGAGCCGGCAGCAGGCGGAAAGGGTGACTTCGTCGCGGTCGAAAATAAAGTAGGGGGTGCCGTTCTTGGCGGCGATTTCACAGGCGTAAGTGAAGATTTCCATTTGTTTGGGATCTTCAAAAGTCTCGTGGTTGATGTGGAAATCGCACTTGGGGAAGGCGAAAATGTGTCCGTACTGGTCGCCTTGCGCCCACACGTCCAGCATCGCTTTCGTAAACCGGGTGGCGGTTTCGCTGAAATCGCCGTAGGTGCGGTCGAGGTATTTGCCGCCCGGGCCGATGGCGGGGATTTTCTTGAGGTAACCGGGAATACCGGTGTGGATGTTGAAGTCGAGGAAGAGCGTTTGCCCCCCGCGGGAAAAGGCGTTCTGGCTCGACGAAAAAATCAGATGCTGCGCTTCCTGGCGCATTTCGTCGTCGGTCATCTTCTCCACCAGGGGGGCGTACATGATGTTGATGTAGGCGACCCCAAGCGCCCCCGCATAGTAAGCCTGCATCGAAGCCAGGAAAGTGTTCAAGTGTCCGGTCAGGGTACGGGCATGCTTGGCCGGGGCGGAACTGGTGTCCAGGTTTTCCAGGTGGAGGCCAAACTTCTTTAAATATTCAATCGAATGGCTGGAGCAATAAACCCGGGTGGGATAACCGAGATCATGCAGATGCACCGCGCCTTCGCGGTGGGCGTCCGCGACTTCGGCGGAAAAAATGTTCTGCAGCGCGTACTGCTTCAGCACCGTTTCGGCAATGGCCAAGTTGATCGCTTCCGGATTGTTGGCGGAAATGTTCGAGTTTTCCTTCGACTTGGAAATGATCAACTGTTCGATGTCGTATTTCGGCAGCCCGATAAGCGCCTGCTTTTCCAGTGACTTCTGGTGTCCACGTTCGAACAGTTCGTTGTCCGCCAGTTCCCGGATAAGGCTGGTGGAAATACGGGACAACCCCGACGCCAGCACCCGCTTCTCCACCGCCCGCGCCACCGACGCCGCTTCCGCCTGGTCGAGATCCGCCTCCTTCACCAGCGCCTGGGCAATCCGTTGGGTGTCCCAGGGGAAATATTCGGCCCGGGAACCGGGATCCACCAACAGATGGATGTCGGTGGAATCCGTTCCGTGCAGGGTGTCTTTTCTGACCCGCATCTTTTTCCGGGCTTCGCCCCGCCGCTGACGGTACAGGATGTAGGCCTTCGCCGTTTTGGCGTGGCCTGTTTCAATCAGGGCCTTCTCCACCATGTCCTGGATATCTTCAATTCCCGGGGGAGGATCCGCGTGATAACGTTTTTCCAACAGGTTCACCACCAAATCGGCGATGTCCTCGGCTATCTGCCGGTTTTCACCCCCGACCGCCCGCGCGGCGGCAAAGATGGCGTCGGAAATTTTTTCTTTCTGGAAAGGAACCACCGTTCCGTCCCGTTTTACCACCCAATTGATACCAGACATGCTCTCTTCTCCCTGAGACGGTCATGCAACCTCACCACAGGTTCCCACGCCACAGTTTTATACTATTTATTATTACTAATGTGATTGCCGTCGGCGGATCCGTTGGCGGCTGGGGCAATGCTGCGAATCTCCTTGACAAATTCCTCCAGCTTGGCATACTCCCGATACACCGAGGCAAACCTGACATACGCCACTTCATCCATGGCTCGCAACCTGGCCATAACCATTTCGCCGATATCCCGGGTGGCAATCTCGCGATCGTTTTGATCCAACACCTGACGTTCAATCGACGCCACCAGTTTTTCCACCTCTTCCAAGGATATCGACCGTTTTTCCACCGCCCGGGTGATGCCATTCATAATCTTGTTGCGGTCAAACGGCTCCCGCCGCCCATTCTTCTTCACCACTCGAATCGGCATTTCCTCCAAGCGTTCATGGGTGGTAAAGCGTTTGTTGCATTCCAAACATTCCCGCCGGCGGCGAATGGTCGAACCGTCTTCCGAGGGCCGGGTATCGATGACTTTGTCGTTGTCTTTCTTGCAGAATGGACAGCGCATAGGCGCCTCCCCAAAGCAGTCAACTCGAACCGAAAATAAAATAATAGGCATAAACAACCAGCGACCCAAGATTTAAGTCGCTGGAGGGAGAGGCCCGGAATCGGTTATAAGGCAGGACAGGTTTAACAGCCTGGTAACAAAGTCACGCACGCGACAGACAACGCAACCGCTAGTGCATGCTTATCTATTATAGCACTGCATATTGTGAGTCAAGGAAAAATCCCGGCCTAACCCTTCCTCCGCGGCTAGTTTTCCTTTAAAGTTGGGATTATACTTGGGTAAGCGGCAGGTAAAAAATTCGCGGACCTTGAAGGTTTTCCACCAAAACCACCAGAGGCGCGATCGCTATCCGTAAAGGTGGTGGATAGGCATAAGTATTTGGCATTTTTTTATAGGGAATCGATGTGGATAATTTACCTTTATCTGCTTATATTTTAGCCACTTCGGAGCAAACCGGGGCTTTGGCTATTTTCCAGCTCTATGGTTTGGAAAAAGAATTGTCATCCCTCTTGGATAGCAAGTTGCAAAGAAAAACCACCCAAGGGGGGAGTCCGCCCTTGTTAACCGGTGAATTGCGGTACGGTTGGCTGTATTCGCCGGCGGGCGGGGTGATCGATGAAGTGCTCTTGGCTAAGCCCGGCGAAGCGAGGCGGGTATTGACTTGTCATGGGGGGAGAGCGGTTCGGGAGGCGGTGGAGGAGTATTTTCGCGAGAATGGGGTGAAGAAATTGGCCTGGCGGCAGGCGTCGGGGGAAGCGGCGGCATGGACGGCGGGGGATGACCTGTTCTGTCCTGAACTGGCCGATTGTCTGACCGAAGGTCAAGCGGCGGGAATTTTGGCGGCCTGGGAAAGGGGCGAGAAGGTTCCTCGCGTGCCATGGCCGGTACGGCGGGTGGCGTTCCTGGGCGCGCCGAACGCCGGTAAAAGCAGTCTCCTCAATGCCTTGGCCGGTTACGACCGGGCCTTCGTCGACGCGGCTGCCGGGGCGACCAGGGATGAGGTGGAGGAATTGGTCGATGTCGGGGGAATTCCGGTATGGTTGTGTGACTTGCCGGGTTTTTCCCCTACCGCCAGGGATCCCTTGGCTGTCGCCGCGGCTGAGCGGGCCAGGGAGCGCCTTAAGGAGGCGGACTTGATTTGGTTGGTGGTGGACGGGTCTTGTCCTTGGGATGACTTGGCCATGGGTCCGGTGTTGGCGGCGGCGGTTGGCGCGGAGGTTTTGGTAGTCGTCAACAAAAGCGATTTACCGGCGGCTTGGTCGGGTGAACCTTGGCGGGGGGTTTTTCCCCATGCTGAGGGGGTTTGGGTGAGTTCTTTGCCGGATGGGGATGCGGCTGAGGTGTTGGCGGTTTGGGTTTATGAGCGATGGGGGAGGGAATAAGAGGCTGTAGGTAAAAAAGGCGGTAAAAAAGCGGTTAAAAAAGCGGTTAATAAAGCGGTTAAAAAAGCGGTTAATAAAATCCAGCCCACGGCTGGTTGCGGGGGTTCTAGGGGGGCGCAACCAGCCCCCCTGTTGAAATGCGGTTATGTTTTAACGCAGTTAAAACGACCTCGCTTAGAGCCTATCCGAATAGGCGGTTTTGCTTTTTCATTGTATTAAAAATCATGACCGCAAATGCGAAGTCGATCATAGCCACGTAGTTTTCCAGTTT
>JAVBTZ010000032.1:0-34042 GCA_031555915.1 Planctomycetota bacterium | reverse complement strand
CGGCGACCTTGTCCCGGGTCGCCCACTGCACCTTCGGGACCGCCGTGCCGTTGGGGCCGACCAACACCCCATTGTCGCCGGCGGTAGAACCCATGGCGGCGACTTTCGTGCCGTAAAATTTTATCACCGCTTCGGGCAGACTGATCGAATCGTCATGGTTGTAAGAGGTATGCGCCACCATTTGCACCTCTTCCACCTTGGCGAGGATCGCGCCGTTGGCGACGATGTTGGCGGAGGTTATCCGATTGGCGCGAATGGTGGAGGCCAGAGTCGACATGGCCGAAACAATCGTCACGGCGAATATCCCCATGGCTATCATCACCTCAATCAGGGTCATTCCCTGCATCCCAATCCGCTTGGGAGCCGCCGCGCTCGGCATTATGTGGCTTACTGGCATGTGAAATCCTCCTCAACGACGAAGGGCAAAGCCTTCGCTTTCTTGCATATGCAACAAGAATGCCAGTAGGAAGCAATTTAGATCGAATAAACCATAACGTATTGCGGCGTAATTATTTATCCTGCCTCGCGCCATCCCGTGGTTTTGCCGCGTCCTGATGCTTTTCTGCATATTATTAGCTGCGTTACCAAGAGGAA
Organism: Planctomycetota bacterium; assembly: GCA_031555915.1. GTDB lineage: Bacteria > Planctomycetota > SZUA-567 > SZUA-567 > SZUA-567 > JAJBSZ01. The sequence goes on along the minus strand of JAVBTZ010000032.1, from coordinate 33,448 downwards.
ACCATTTAAACTAGGCATGATGGCGCTATTTTTAGCGATCAGTCTCACAGCACGTGGCTGTTTTTTGAAAGTACGTTTGTAATATATTGATATTACGAGAGTTGAGACTACATATGGTGGGCGTTGACCCTTTTCAAGGCAATTACACTAATGGTCACCGGTTAGGATATGGTTTTTACAAAAGTTGGGCGTGTACTATGCTATCATTATACATAGCATAATGTTATATTCAAATTGCAAGTAGCTACCAAATAGTAACGCAACTTAAAAGGAACCTCTTTCCTCCCGCGCTTCACGCCTCGCCCCCGCGTACCCCCGACAAAGACCCTAACGCCAACCCTAATCCTACAACGCTACTTTTACGGGAACCACTTCCGTAAAAGTAGCATGAGTATAGGGTTAGACAATAATTCCGCGCTGGCGGTAAAGAACGAAGGTCACCGCAACTGGTTATTCATGCTAGCGTTGTAGAGCTAACATCCCCTCCCTAATATCCCCTTCGGGATCGCCCGCTAAAATCACCTCCGGCAAATGTTCCGCAGGAATCCGGCTTCGGCAGGCCGCCAGTATTTCCGTTAACATCTCCCCGGTCACTCCCTCCCCGTGCAACAGCACCGTCTCCGGATTAATGCTCGTCGTCAAGTTTAGTAACGCTCTTATCAGCTGCGCCAGACGTTCTTCCGCTCCAATTGCCCCTTGGCTGTCCTGGCGCTTGTCCTCTTCGGAGAGGGCAAAGGACAGTTCGCCGGCAAAACCGCTCTTCCCCTTGTGTATCACACCATTAACCACCAAGCCCGCCCCCAGCGGACCCCCGGCCGGCACCGCCATATAAACGTAAGATCGGCTCCGCGCCGGTCCCCTGTCCTCTCCCTGCCGGCACGCGTAGCCCAAAGCCGCCAAATGCAGGTCGTTCTCCACCACCGCCGGTATGCCCACGTGAGTCCAAACCTGTCCCGCCAGCCGGCTGTCCGCCAAACCCGGCGCGGCGCACCTCGCCACCGCCCTCTCGCAGACCAGGCCCGGCACGGCAATGACCGCCGCCCGCAAGTTGGGATTGGCTTCCTGCAACTTTTGCAAAACGGTGACGATGTGGCCTGGGGTAATCCTTTTAAACCCTTTTTGGGATGACGCCTGGACCGCCCCTTTCGCGTTCGCCAGACTGGTCTTCAGGACTTCGCCGCCGGCCTTGGCGCTTTGGACCTGCAGCAGGGCCAGCAGGGTGCGGTTGGAGTTGTAGCGGAAATGCCGGGCCGGCCGGCCGCCCTGGGAACTTTTTTCTTCCAGTTGCACCGCTTCCCCGAGTTTGACCAAATCCCCGGCGATGGTGGCGCAAGTCGCCAGGCTCAACCCGGTTTGCCGTGACAACTGGGCGACCGTGGCGACATCGGCTTTTTTCAGCGCGTCCAACACAATCCCCTGGTTAATCTGGCGCAAGAGCGCCGCGTTGCCGCTTTTCCCTTCCATGCCGGTTTCCTTTCGTTTCCCCGGGTCTGTCGCGAATGAAACACATTGTTATGATAAGACTTATTATAAGCCCCCTTCTGCCCTGAAGGCAATAAAAAACGCCGGCGGGTTAGGCCGGCGAAGTTTGCGGTGAAACCAAATTTTTCTTGTAACTGGAAAGTCAGCGGAATAACTCTACTTTGACCGGGGTGTCTATAGTCTTAAAATGCCGGTCACCAGTCAGAATGGATGCATTCAACGACTCGGCAAAAGCCACGCAAATACAATCACCCAGGGCAAAGTTTTTATATTTCGCCTTGAGGCTGGCGGCTCTTTGCCATAGCCCTGGTTGAATTACGTCACAAAGTTCCACCCGGGGGTGGTTGGCCAAACTGTAGGCCATAATTTCCATAAGACCGAACTTGATGAGTTGATAAGCTACCTCGCAGGTATTTACGGAATGAATGTGAACATTTCCTTGGGGGAGTTCGGCGATATATGTACGTACAAAATCTCCACCTGGTTCATCCTTGACTGCGGCCACCAGGGCGGAAGAGTCCAATACCACTCGCTTGTCACTCATGCTTCATTCCATTCCCTCTCGGCTTCCTCTCTTCGTTCGCGAATCACTTCATCCACAGACAGCCGCTTGAAAACTTCCGGATACTGCTCCCAGCACTGCCGCATTAATTTCATATAGTCTTCATAGCTGCCTCTGGGTACTTCACTCACCACCTCTTCCGAAAGCAACTGCTCCGTACCATCATCATTAACCTGAAATTCTCTACGGACTATTTTCATGTTCCATCCCTCCGATCTTGGAATCCAACTATTATAACTTCAGACCGGAGTCAATTCCAAATTATTTCGCCATTGCCAAATCCCTACCATAACCCTTATGCACATAGTCCGGCAGGAGCATCGGCGACTGGGTGGCGGTGGTAATCCCGGCCTCGTTGCGGCTCGCCTCGAACTTCTTCACATGCGCCAAAGTCGCCTTGCCCGGGGTAACGCTACGGAACTTTTTCCCCGCCTGCTGCCCGGCATTCCGGCCGAAGACAATGATGTCCAGGAGCGAATTCCCCATCAGCCGGTTCCGGCCGTGAATCCCCCCCACCGCTTCGCCGGCGATGTAGAGGTTCTCGATGTCCGACTGGCCGTCGACCGTTATCCTGATGCCGCCGTTTTGGTAGTGGAGGGTCGGGTAAACGATAATCGGCTTGTCGCGAATGTCCATGCCGTACTTGGCGTACATGCGCATCATCGCCGGGATCCGCTTCTCGATCGTCCCCTTGCCGTGCACCGCCTCGATTTGCGGCGTGTCCAGCCAAACCCCCTGGCCTCCGGCCGTGTCGATGCCGAGACTACGCTCTTTGCATTCGCGGATAATCCCCGCCGAGGTCACGTCGCGCGTTTCCAGCGGGTGAATGAAGGCGATGCCGTCCTTGTTCACCAACTGCGCCCCCAGGGAACGCACCTTCTCCGTGACCAGGGCCCCGAAAATTTGCACCGGATACGCCACCCCGGTCGGGTGATACTGCAAGGTGTCCTGGTATAATAAACGCGCCCCGGCCCGGTAGGCGAGGATAAGCCCGTCCGCCGTCGCGCCGTAATGGTTCGAGGTGGGGAAGCCCTGGTAGTGCATGCGTCCCGCCCCGCCGGTCGCCAGGACAATCGTCTTCGCCCGGGCGATCAGGATGTCTTCCGTCTCCATGTTCATCAACACCGCGCCGGCCGCCCGGCCCTGTTCGTCGAGGATCAGTTCAATGGCGGCGGTGAAATCGGCGACTTGAATGTCGGTGCGGTTAAGGACTTCGTCGCGGAGGGTGCGCATGATTTCGGCGCCGGAGTAGTCCTTCGCCGCGTGCATGCGTTTACGGCTGGTGCCGCCGCCGTGGGTGGTGATCATGGTGCCGTCTTTTTCCTTGTCGAACATGACGCCAAGATCGTTCAGCCATTTTACGGCGCCGGGGCCGTCCGCCACCAGTTTACGCAGGAGTTCGGGGACGTTGGCGAAATGCCCGCCGCCGAGGGCGTCCAGGTAATGGATGGCCGGGGAGTCGTTGGGTTTGTCCGCCGCCTGGATGCCGCCTTCGGCCATCATGGTGTTGGCGTCGCCGAGGCGGAGTTTCGTCACCAACAGGACTTTCGCGCCGGCCGCGTTCGCTTCGATGGCGGCCGAACAGCCCGAGCCGCCGCCGCCGATGACCAGCACGTCGACGTCGTAGTTGACTTTGTCCAGGTCGATGTCGAGGTCCAAAACCCGGCTTCGGCCCTGCAGGAGCGCCGCCAGTTCGTGGGGGACCTTCTCCCCCTTGTTCGGCCCGAAGGCCAGGGCGGAGAATTGGTCCACGCGGAAATCGGGGTGGAATTTGGCCAAAAGGTTCGTCTTGTCGTCAGCCGACAGACGCGCCGGCAAAACCCCCATGCGGCTTTTCCGGGTGGCTTCCACTTTGGCGATAGAGTCCAGCATGTCCTGATTATACAAGGCGAGCCCCTTTAGAGTGAAGTTTTCAAAACGCCATGCCAACCGCCGCAGGGCGTTTTTGAAAAATCATTAGACGTGTGATGCCAGCGAACGTGATGCAAGCGAACGGCGAAAAACCGTGCCTAGGCTTCGATTTCTCTGGTGTTGTACAGTTCCTTCAACTGCTCGACCGGTTTCCCCATCAGCCCCGCCAAGAGCGTGTCGAAGTCGCCGTTGTCGATTTCCTTGACCCGGTTTTCCAGGTGTTCGGTTCGGGGCGCCAGATACTTGCCGGTGAGCCGGCGGGTCAACTCCGCCACCTGCGGGTGGGAAATCCCGGCCGGGCAGCGGGAGGAACAGACCCCGCACATCACGCAGTCGAAAGATTCCTCGGCGCACTTCTCGTACTCGCCCCGCTGGGCAAAGGCAATGTATTGCATGACCTTGAGGTCCTGGGTGCAGGCCTTGGTGCAGGCGTTGCAGCCGATGCAGGCATAAATTTCGGGGTAAAGCTGCATCATGATTTGCTGGGTGGGGCGGACTTTTTCGATGTCGTAGACTTCCTTCAATAAGGGGAAGAAAGGCAGGGTGGCGATATACATCCCCTCCGACACCGTCGTCTGGCAGGCCAAACACACCTTCAGCTCCCGGTCGCCGGGGATGCGGTAAATCGTCGCGCACGCCCCGCAAAAACCGTTCCGGCAGCCGCAGCCCCGAACCAGCTTGTAGCCCGCCCATTCCATCGCCGTCATAATCGTCAACGCGGCGGGAACCTGATAACGTTTGCCCATTATGTGGACATTGACCATTTTTTCCATGTGATTGCCCTCAATATTCGTCCGGTAGTTCGTCCAGTTGATCGCAACGGAATACCGGGCCGTCGCGGCAAACGTATTTCGAGCCGATGTTGCAGCGGCCGCACTTGCCGACGCCGCATTTCATCCTGAGTTCCATGGTGGTGTAAACCTGCTTCTTGTCGAAATGCATTTCCCCGAGAGCCTTCAGGACAAACTTGATCATGATGGGGGGACCGCAGACCAGTACCGTCTTGGTCGGCGGGAAGGCCAATTCCTTGACGTAATTCGGCACGAAACCGACGTGGCCCTTCCAGGCCGGTTCCTCGCGGTCGATAGTCAGGTGGACGGTCACGCCGTCCTTCCCCGCCCATTCGTTCTGGATTTCGTCGAGGTAGACCAGGTCCGCCATACTGCGGGCGCCGTAGACGATGTCGACGGAACCGTAGTTCTTCCGATGGTGCCGGACGTAATTAATCACCGACCGCAAAGGCGCCAAGCCGATGCCGCCGGCGATGAAGAGGAGATCCTTTCCCTTCAGGTCCGATTCGACCGGAAAATGATTGCCATACGGCCCCCGCAGGGTCACCATCTGCCCCACTTCCATATCGTGCAGCCAATCGGTGAGTTGGCCGCACTTCTTGATGGAATATTCCATGTACTTGGTGTTGGTGGGGGAGGAGGTTATGGAGAACATCGCTTCGCCGACCCCGGGGACGGACAGCATGGCGCATTGCCCGGGCGCGTGCGAGAAGCAGACGCCCACGCCTTCGGGCAGGGTCACCCGGAAGGTCTTGACGTCCGGCGTCTGCTGTTTGATGTCGGTGACTATCCCCAAGGTGGGGATGAGGGTATCGCGAATCGTTTCGCAGGAGCAGCTCATGCTTTGGCCTCCTGATGCGGGGCTTCGTGCCGGGCTTTTATTTTACGCATGATGTTGACGATATTGAGACCGCTCGGGCACTTCTCGACGCAGCGGCCGCAACCGACGCAACTGTACATGCCGTCGTTGTTCTGGGGGAAATAAACCAGCTTGTGCATGAAGCGCTGGCGGAAACGCTGGAGTTGGGTGGTGCGGGGGTTGCCGTGCGCCATCAGGGTGAAGTCGGAGTACATGCAGGAATCCCAGCAGCGCAGCCGCCGCACTCCCTCGGAAGCAGTACGGTCGAGGATGTCGTAGCACTGGCAGGTCGGGCAGAGGAAGGTGCAGGTGCCGCAGCCGAGACAACTTTCCGACGCTTTTTGCCAGAGGTCGGCCTCGAAAATGGGTTCGGTGGCGTTCGGGGCGATTTCAGCCGGTTTCAAACCGGCGAACGGAGTCGCGGCCTGGGCTTCGGCGATTTTGACCTTTTCGTCGACGACCAAACGCTCCCCTTCCGGGCCGGCCGCGGGGAAATCGTCTCCAAGCGCCGCCGCGACCGCGTCAGTCAGGCGTTTCCCTTTTTCCGTCAGGTCTTTCCAGTAGAGATTGCCGCCGACCAGCCAGGTCTCGACGTCCCCGCCCGGGTTCTCGGGGTCGATGGCGAAAGCGCCGCAGAAGCAGCTCTCGTCCGGTTCGGCGCAGGCCAGGGTTATTATCGTGCCCGCCTCGCGCCGCGCCGCGTAGAGGCTGTCCTTGGGGTCGGACAGAAAGACCCGGTCGAGAACCTGCATCGCCCGGGCGTCGCAACCGCGCACGCCGAAGACCACAAACGGCGCGTCGGCAACCGCCGCCGGCTTGATGTCGATTTTCTTGCCGGCGCTCTTGAAGCTGACGATTTCCTCGTTCTGGGGGAAGATCAGTTCCTTGGCGCTCTTGCCGGTTTTGCCGGCCAGGTCGACGACCGGCTTGTCGCTGCCGCCGCTACTTTTCTTGTCGTCCCAAAGAGCGAACTCGCTGCGGCCTTCCTGCCAATAGGGTAGCCAGAGCTTGGCGTTTTTAGCCAGGGCGGCGTAGAGCTTGGGGAGATTATCCTCGGAGATTTTACGCATGGTCATTTCCCCCCTCCCAGTTCGAACATTTCGGCAGGCTCGCGGTCGTCCGGTTTATAGGAGGTCAGGGGCGTGACCCCTTCGGCATTCTCGCCGGCGGCGAAGGAACCGTAGGCGGCGTTGATGTCTTTGATGAATTTCCGGTTCAGGAGCTGTAAGGGAATCCCCTGCGGGCAGGCCCGGCTGCATTCGCCGCAGTCGGTGCAGCGGCCGGCGACGTGGAAGGCGCGGATAATGTGGAACATCTTGTCTTCGAACTCGTCGATGTTGGCTTTGCCCGAGACCGGATTGGCGGGATTGTCGAAAACGCACTTGACGCAGCTGCAGACCGGGCAAATATTCCGGCAGGCATTGCAGCGGACGCAACGCGAAAGCTCCCCTTGCCAGAAGGCGAAGCGTTCGGCCGGGGTCATCGCTTCGACCGTCTTGACGCCGGCAAAACGCTGGGGACTTTCGCCGAGATCCTTCACCTCTACCAGCAGCTCGTCGTAAATGCGGTGGGTGTTCGATTTGCAGGCCAGGCATTTTTCCAGCGCGACGTCGGTTCGGGGCAAAACCTTTTCCCCGTGGGCGGTCGCGAAGACGAATTCCTTGCCGCGCTGCTTGGCTTCCTTGAGGCCGCGAATCCCGGCCGCGCGCATTTTGTCGGGGTCGAGCATATCGCCGGTGGGAATGGCCAGGACGTAAACCGCGTCCCGTTCCAGGCGGTTTTCCCCCAGCATTTGGTTGAGGCTGTAGGTGTCGCACGGTTTCAACAAGGCGAGGACCTTGCCGTCGGCGGCTTTTCTCCCGTTCAGGTAGCGGGAAACGTTAGCCGCGCAAAAACAATCGTAGACGAATTCGGCGTCGAGTTCTTGGGCGCTCGTGAACAAAGCCGGCACCCGATCCCAGGGCATATCGCCTTTTTTCCAGCCCCACACCCCGACGACACTGCCGTCGGCGAGGAGGGCTTTGGCCCGGTCGAGGATTTTCTCTTGAATTCCCATAGTGGCGCGGTTCTCCCGATAAGGGTTTTTTTAACCACAAAGGCTCAAAGGACACAGAGAACCGCAAACCGCAACATATTTCAACTTTTAAGTTTTACTTGTAGTTGCAGTTCTCTGTGTCCTCGGTGTCTCTGTGGTGAATAAAAAAGCATTACCGCAATTCACCCAGCTTGTTCCGTAGCGGCAAAGCTCCCACCGCCGCCGCGAATTCCCGCATGGTCTTGGCGAACTTCGCCCCTTCGGCGGCTGAAATCCATTCGACCCTGGCCCGGGCGCGTTCGATGCCGAGGTAATCCAGCATGCTGAAGAGGAGCGACAAGCGCCGGCGGGCGTAGTAATTCCCGGTGGTGTAGTGGCAGTCACCCGGGTGGCAGCCGGCGATGATGACCCCGTCCGCCCCTTTTTGGAAAGCGCGGAGAATGAACAGCGGGTTCACCCGGCAGGAACAGGGCACCCGGATAATTTTTACGTCGGCCGGGTATTCCAACCGGCTGGTGCCGGCGAGGTCGGCCCCGGCATAACTGCACCAGTTGCAGCAAAAGGCAACGATGAGGGGCTTGGTCCGTGGTTCTTCCAAAGGCTGAACTGCCGCCATGGGGTTTCTCCTGAAGTTTTAATTCACCACAGAGACACGAAGGGCACAGAGAACCGCAAACCGCAACTACAAAATTTTTCCACTATTTTTTTATCTCGTGGTTGTGGTTCTCTGTGTCCTCGGTGTCTCTGTGGTGAAAGTGATTGGGTGTTTACCCGCAAATCGCGTCCACTTCCGCCAAAATTTGCTTGGTCGAAAAGCCGCGCAAGTCCATGACCCCCGACGGACAAGTCACCGTGCAGGCCCCGCAGCCCTGGCAAACCGCCTCGTTCACCTGGGCGATTTTCTTGGTCAGCTTCTTGCCTTCGTAATGCACGTCCTTGACTTCGTAGGTAATCGCCCCGTAGGGACAGACGTTCTCGCACAATTCACAACCGTTGCAGGCGGCGCTGTTCGGATTGGCGATGCAGGGGTTGGTAACCAGTTTGTCCTTGGCCAGAAGCCCAATCGCCTTCGAGGCGGCGGCGCCGGCCTGGGCGACCGTTTCCGGTATGTCCTTCGGTCCCTGACAGAGCCCGCTCAGGAAAATCCCCGCGGTCGGACTCTCGACCGGACGGAGCTTCGGGTGGGCTTCGGTGAAGAAATCGTTCGTGTCCATGCTGGCCGTGAGCATGGTCGCCAGGCCCCGCGCCCCAACTTCCGGCTTGACGGCCGTAGCCAAAACCACCAGGTCGGCGTCGATTTTGAGCTGTTTGTTGTTCAAGAGATCCGACGCCTGCACCAGGTACTTGTCGCCCTGTTTTTCGACCTGCCCCACCATCCCTTTAACATAATGCACGTTGTATTGCTCGACCGCCCGGCGCTGGAATTCGTCGAAGGCCTTCCCCGGCGTGCGGACGTCGATGTAGAAAACATAAACTTCGGAATCGGGGTATTTCTCGCGGGTAAGCATGGCGTGCTTGGCCGTGTACATGCAGCAGATTTTCGAACAGTAGGATTTCTCGCATTCGCCGCCGTCGCGCGAACCCGAACCCCGCGAACCCACGCATTGGACAAAGACGACTTTCTTCGGCTCCTGGTGGTCGGACGGCCGCACCAAATGCCCGCCGGTCGGCCCGGCCGCATTGCAGAGCCGCTCAAACTCCAGGGAAGTGATGACGTCAGGGTATTCGCCGTAACGGAACTCGCCAAAGCGCTCGGGGGATACGGTGTCGAAGCCGGTCGCCACCACGATGGCGCCGTAACGCTCTTCCAGAATTTCATCCTGCTGATCGTAGTGGACGGCTTTGGAAGGGCAAATTTTTTCGCAGACCCCGCACTTGCCGGTCAGGAATTTGGTGCAATGTTCCTTGTCGATGACCGGGACGTTCGGAATCGCCTGGGCGAAGGGAATATAAATGGCGGAACGGTTCTTCAGCCCCTGATCGAACTCGCTCGGGGTTTTCTTCTGGGGGCACTTCGCCATGCAGTCGCCGCAGCCGGTGCAGGCCGCCATATCGACAAAGCGGGCTTTTTTGCGGATTTTCACGGAAAAATTGCCGACAAACCCGCCGATTGCTTCCACCTCGGAATAGGTGTGAAGGGTAATGTTCGGGTGCTGGGCCGCCTCGACCATTTTCGGGGTAAGGATGCAGGCCGCGCAGTCGAGAGTAGGGAAAGTCTTATCGAGCTGGGCCATCTTGCCGCCGATGGTCGGTTTCCGTTCGACAATGTCGACTTTGAAGCCGGCGTCGGCGATGTCCAGGGCGCTCTGAATCCCGGCAATGCCGCCGCCAATCACGAGAGCCCGCTTCACCACTTCGCTGGTGCCGGCATGAAGCGGCGTGTTCAGCCGCAGCTTCGCGACCGCCGTCCGCGCCAGGATAATCGCTTTCTCGGTGCCGCTGGCCTTGTCCTTGTGAATCCAGGAACATTGTTCGCGGACATTGGCGATCTCGACCAGAAAAGGATTGATCCCGGCCGCCGCCGCGGCTTTCCGGAAGGTCGGCTCATGCATGCGCGGGGAACAGGCGGCGACGACGATCCCGGTCAAGCCATGCTCCTTGATGGCGGAGCGAATCATCCCCTGCCCGGCTTCAGAGCACATATATTGGTAGTCGGCCGAGTAGGCGACGCCCGGCTCGTTCTTGAGGACTTCGGCCACCTTCTTGACGTCGACCGTCGCGGCGATGTTCGAACCGCACCAGCAGACAAATACGCCGATTCTATGCATGAACGTATCCTTTATTACTGCTTCGGATCGGAGGGGGTTGAATCGGATGCTTCCCAGTTGAAAGCGTTCAAATCCCAATTGTTCATCAGCAATTGCGACTTCAAATCCGCAATCTGCTCATTTTTATGCAGAAATTGCCTTTGCACTTCGTGCATCCTTGCTTCCTTCTCTCTAAGCAAGGCTTCGTTCTCTCTAAGCGAGGCTTCGTTCTCTAAAATAAGGGCCTTAAGCTCATCGCCGGACAACCCTGCCAGCTCGGCTCTGGCAATTTTCTTTTTCTTCGCCGTCATTTATTATATTTCCGCAGCGCCGCCACCAGCGCCTGTTGCGGCAATTCCGCGTCCAGGAGCGCCGGCAGCAGCTGCGGCGGCATATGGTTCTCGCCCCGCTCGCGAATCTGCAAGAGCCGCACCGCTTCCAGCACGTTCGCCGGTTTGACGTCCCGGGGGCAACGCTCCACGCAGGTGAAGCAGGACAGGCAATTCCACAATGAATCGCAATTCAAGAGCCCCGTGATATCGCCGTCCGCCACCATCGACACCACCTTGTGCGGATGTACGTCCATCGCCCCATAAGCGGGGCAACTGGCCGTACACTTGCCGCAACGCATACATTTCGCCGCGTTGACCCCGCAAATCCGCTCCACTTCCGCCCTCGGGTCGTTCAATCCGTGCATGCCAGCTCTCCTTCAGCCTGCGGAACGGCGGCCTCGACCCCCAGCGCCCCGGCTAAAATTTCGGTAAAATACTGCACCGGCAGCTTTAGGTCCTCGCCGACGTTTTGGGTCATATTGTAGAGGCACAGGGGGCACGCCGTCAGCACCAATTCCGCCCCGGCCGCCTTCGCCGAAGCCATCACCGCCCCGGTCATTTCCTCGGCCAGCGGCTTGTTCCCCAGGGTGGTGTAGCCGCCGCAACATTGGCTCCGCTTGGGGTAGGGAACCGGCGTCCCCCCCAACGCGGCAATCAGGTCTTCCATAATCCTGGGGTTGTCCGGCCGGTCGAACTGCATGACATCGGACGGCCGCACCAGCATGCAGCCGTAATAAGCGGCGACTTTCTTGCCGGCCAGCGGCTTCTTCACCTTCTCCTTGATGGCGGCGAAGCCGACCGTATCCCGCAGCATTTCCAGATAATGCACCACCTTGGTCTCGCCGGCGTAAGGCGCATCGAACTGGGAATAATTATTGGCGCGGAGGCGAATATCCTCGTCCGTGGCCATATCGGCGTTGACCCGCTTAAGGACATGATGGCAGGCCGAACACAGGGTGAGAAGGACCCCGCCCCGCTCCTTCGCCTCGTTCAAGGCCCGAACCGCCGAGAGCTTGGTGGCGATTTCATCGCGGGCCAAGGGGTACACCGCGCCGCAGCACTGCCACTCCGGCAGCTCCTCCAATTCCACCCCCAGGGCCATTGCGGCCGCGCGGGCGTTGGCATCCAGGGTAACAGCTTTGGTCTTAAGGGTACATCCGGGATAGTAGGTAACTTTTGTCACATTCGCCCCAGTCTTGTCAGTAGGGTAATGTTTGCCAACCCACGCTTGTTTTGGTCATGTTTGTAGCACATCAAGACTAGTGCCCCGTAAAGCCTAAATTTCCGGAGCACTAGACCGAAATCGCCTCGGCGACTCGGCAAGATCATGGACGGCAGCGCCCTAAGTGTGCGCATGCGTTACAGCTGCTCGAATGAGCGATTGTTTGCACTGTCGGATGGCTTGTACCGAATATGCCCACTATAACGCATTCACCCGTGAATTCAAGATTTTTTTACCAATAATTTACTCACGGTTTTGTCCAATCGCGCAATTGGTTAACAAGCTTGTGGTTAGCAGTATTTTTTTACCGATATTTTTTTACTGATTTAATTGACAAACAGGAAGAAAGTGTTATACTGTTTAGGTTATCGAATAACCGCCCAAAAAAAATTTGTCGGCAATTACGCAGTTTTTTAGGTTCAATATTGTGTCGCGTTTTTAGAGATTTCTTTCTCTATTTTTCCAATTTATTACACCACACAGCAATTAAGGGGACGGAATGCGTGAGATTTCCACAGACCTCGTCACCGCCGCCGTCAGGGACATGTGCATTGAGGCCAACCTCGAATTGCCCCGGGACGTAGCCGAAATCATCTCCCAAAGAAGCAAGGACGAGCCTTGGCCCCAAGCCAAGGACACCATGCAGAAATTGGTGGAAAACATCAACATCTCCCACAACGAAAAAATGCCGATTTGTCAGGACACCGGCATGGCAATCGTCCTGGTCGAACTGGGGCAGGACGTCCACCTCGCCGGCGGTTTCCTCGGCGACGCCGTCGATGAAGGGGTACGCCAGGGTTACAGCCAGGGTTATCTCCGCAAGTCGGTAGTGAAAGACCCCCTTCGCCGCAAAAACACCGGCGACAATACCCCCGCCCTCCTCCATATCGACATCGTCCCCGGCGACAAAATGAAAAGCACCGTCGCCCCCAAGGGCTTCGGCTCCGAGAACATGTCGCGGCTGGCGATGATGGCGCCGTCGGCCGGCGAAAAGGGGGTGAAGGATTTTGTCGTCGAGACGGTGAAAGTGGCGGGGCCGAATCCGTGTCCCCCGATAGTGGTCGGAGTGGGAATTGGCGGCTCTTTCGAGCGGGTGGCGTTGTTGGCCAAGAAGGCGTTGCAGCGGAGCATCACCAGCCGCAACCCCGACCCCTACTACGCCGACATGGAAAAGGAGCTGCTGGAGCGGATCAATGCGCTCGGTATCGGTCCCCAGGGTTTCGGCGGCGAAACGACCGCGCTTGGGGTCAACATCGAAACGTTCCCCACCCACATCGCCGGCCTGCCGGTGGCGGTGAATATCTGTTGTCACGTCTCGCGGCATGTCTCGCGTGTGCTCTAGGAAGGGAAAGATTAGCCATGGATAATATCCCCCTCAACACCCCGCTGTCGAAAGAACAGGCGCTAAAACTGAAAGCCGGCGACACGGTGCTGCTCTCGGGCGTGATTTACACCGCCCGCGACGCCGCCCACGCGCGTCTGGTGGAACTGCTGGACAAAGGCGAAAAGCTGCCGATTGACATCAAGGACGCCCTCATTTATTACGTCGGCCCGACCCCGGAAAAACCGGGCCAGGTCATCGGTTCGGCCGGTCCCACGACCAGCTACCGCATGGACGCCTACGCCCCGCGCCTCCTGGACCTGGGTCTCAGGGGCATGATTGGGAAAGGCAAGCGTTCGGCGGAGGTCATCGCCAGCATGAAGAAAAACGGCTCGGTGTACTTTGGCGCCATTGGCGGGGCGGCGGCGTTGATTGCCAAACGCATTGTCGGCTGCGAGATTGTCTGCTATGAGGACCTCGGCTCGGAGGCCATTCGCAAGCTGACGGTCAAGGATTTCCCTGCGACGGTGATCATTGACGCCGAGGGCAACAATCTGTATGAAATTGGGGTGGAGCGTTATTTGGCTTCGCGGAAATAAGCGGGTTTACCCTCGTCGGCATTGTCGTCATAAAAGGAAAAGGGAACTTCCTATGGAAGAGCGCAGACACTTCGAGATTCAGAGCTTACGCAACCTGGTCAAGGCCATTTTCGAGCAATACGGCGCCTCCCCTGAAAAGGCCGAGGATTGCGCCAAGGTAATTCTCGAAGCGGATCGCATGGGGATCGAGTCGCACGGGATATCCCGTATCGGCATGTACATCTACGGCATGAAAATCGGCCGTATCCGCCCGAAGTCCGATGTCAACGTGGTGCTGGAGACGCCGGTCTCCGCCGTCCTCGACGCCAACGACGGCCTGGGGCAGCCGGCCGCCATCAGGGGCATGCAGATGGCGATGGACAAGGCCAAGCGTTCCGGCATGGGCATGGTGATGGTGCGGAATTCGAATCACTTCGGGATTGGCGGCTTCTACACCATGATGGCGGCGCGGGCGCGGTTCATGGGCATGTGCATGACCAATTCGGAAGCGATGGTGGTGCCGACTTTCGGCCGCCGGGCAATGATGGGCACGAATCCGATTGCGGTAACGATGCCGGCGCACCCGTCCTGGTTCCATTTCGACATTTCGACCTCGGTGGTGCCGGCCGGCAAGATCGAGGTTTATTCCCGCAACAAGCAGACCCTCCCCGAAGGCTGGTCGGTCGGGTCGGACGGCAAGATCAACACCGACCCCGACGTGTTCCTGAAGATTCGCCGCGAGAAATTGGACGGCGGCCTGCTGCCGATGGGCGGCTATGGGATGACCCACTCGGGCCACAAGGGTTACGCGATTTCGATGCTGGTCGAGTTGATGACCGGGGTATTCGCCTGCGGCAACACTTCGAATCACGTGCGTGAGGTGCCGAACGTCGACCGTTGCTGCCACATGTTCATGGCGGTCGATTACGGGATGTTCGGGGACAAAAAGGCGATTGAGGATCATTTCTCGCGTTATTTGAACGAGATTCGCGCTTCGGCGAAGGCCGAGGGCCAGAGCCGGATTCTCACCCAGGGCGAACTGGAAACGGATTCGAAGTTGAAGGTGGACAAGGAAGGGGTGGCGATTCACGAGAAGTCCCTGCAAGACATCATCGACATCTGTAACGAAGTTGAGGTCGACTACAAGTCGATCATGGTCGAGAAAATGCCGACTCCGAAAAAGGCGCCGAAGACGGCGGCTTCGTGAGATGGGGCGGGGATTGAATTAGTGCATTGAACTGAAGCAAAAAAACCGCCGGATGCAAGTCCGGCGGTTTTTGTCTGGGGCAAGGATTGCTTTGCCTGGCTGACAAGGTACAATGATCCCTTGAAAGGAGATCTAGATCATGGACGCACTTTCCGACAAGGCGGTCAAAGACCATTTCGACGAAGCATTGGATTCGGTATGCAAAGACCATGTACCGATCCTCATAACGCGCCAGGATAACAAATCGGCGGTACTTATTTCTCTTGAAGATTACAACCAAATACGAGAGACGGCGTATCTTCTGGACAATCCGGTCAACGCCAAGCGGTTGCGGGACTCGATTGCCGACGCCGAAGCTGGAAAAACATTTCGCGTCAGCTTGGATTCGCTATGAACGCAGAATCGACCGGCAGCATCGCCTTGTTTATTAAGTAGAGGGCGACAAAATCCTGGTTACAGCCTGCCGTTATCACTATGAGAAATGACCTGTTTCACACCTCCCCCCAATAAACTTGATAAACCAGCCGCAATTGCAAGCCTTCCGGCCCGGCGAATTTCCGATACACCTCCCCTAATTCGCGAACATAGCCGGCATACGCCGGGTCGCCCTCGACCGGGGCGTAAGACGACGACAACGACCGCCCGACAAACCCGGCCGCATCCACGGTGACCGCATGCGGAAATTCCCGGTAGTTCACCCGGCCGTCCCGAAAAAAATCCGCATACTGTTCCGGCTCCGCTTCTTTCACCCCGCCGGAAAACCCCTTGAATCTGGGGCAATAACGCCGGTTCACCGTAAACAAATCCGCCAGGGTCGGGTCGTTTTGGTCCCGGTGATACCAGACCAGGAAAACCGTTCCGCCGGGTCGGAGTATCCGCCGGCATTCCTTTTTAAACCCGTCCCGATCGAACCAGTGGAAAGCCTGCGCGGCGGTGACCGCGTCCAGGCTATGCGGGGGTTGAATCAGGGTCTGGCTGGCGTTGCCGGAGGTGAGGTTGGAGCCGGGATAGGCATGAACCGTTTGCATTAGCGCGTCCCGCATATCCGGATTCGGCTCCACCGCCCTGACTTTCAAGCCGATTTTCAGCAGCTCCCGGGTGAAAATCCCCGTCCCGGCCCCGACGTCGGCGACGCTTTTCCCCGGCGTAAGCCCCAAATCATCCCGCAAAAAGGCGAATATTTCCGATGGATATCCCGGCCGATTGGCGGCGTAAACCCCGGCTTTGCCGGTGAATTTGTTTTCGTTCATTCCGCTGTAACTCCACCGGCGTCGCTTCCGTATCTGCCTTCGGCGCGGTGTTTTTCCGCCAGTTTGGAGAAGCGGCTGCCCTCGACGTAAGCGAAACGGGCGCGTTCGATCTGCGCCTTGAGATAATCGAGATGGGGACAGCGGGGTCCGTGCACGGAAGCGCGGCAAATGCAGGTCGACAGATGCACCGTGACCCCTTCCGTGCCGCTTTGCTCGCGTTTTTTCAGGTTGTTCCGAATGTTGACGAGCTTACGCCACACCGCCCGTCCCGGGCAGCCGCCGCAGGATATGGCCATATAGCGCACGTTTTCCGGCGGGTATTCCTGGAAAGCGTCGCTGCGTTTCGTAAAAGCGTGCTCGCACATGAACCCCGGACACACCTCATGCACCACCTGGTCGCACTGCACCACCACCACCATTTTTACACCCGCTTGGTCGGCGCTCATTCCTGCCCTCCTTCATGCTTGCTAAAAAAATTGTCGCCGCCGACATGCCCGATGTCAACGGCGACAATCCGCTTGGTTACCACTTGCGCTAGGGTTATGTCTTTCAGCTACCAATTTTGGGTCGGCTTTCCCCTGCCCTCACCACCTTATTTCTTGCCTTCGGCCACGCCGAAATCGATAGTTTCAAAAACCAGCGAGCCGTCCCCGCGTACCAATTTCAAAACTCCGTATACCGGAATTTCAGGGGTGAGATACCAGGTTCGCAGCAATTTGTCGCCTTTATAGACGTCGATGATGTTCACCTCGGCCTCGCCGTCCTGAATCATCGCCACGCCCTTCCGGCGCCCGAAGGAATCGCCCTTTTCGCTGTCGTCGCGGTCGGCCGGCGGGTCGATATATTCTTCCCCCACATCCTGCGTCACCCGCCGCGAGTCCTGAATCCTGCCGTCCCGGTAGTTTTCGGTGCGGACGGTGACCTGGCCTTTGGGGCCGGTGCCGGAACGCTCGAGAACAGACACTTTTTGCACATTCCCGTTCGCCATCTTGAATTCTACCCAATCCCCTATTTCGGCCGTGTACAGACCGTTCGGGATGGTGACTTTCTGGTATTTCTCGCCCGCGCGGGCCATGCCGGCCATGAGCGTCACCGCCAGCGCCATGACCATGATTTTCCCCATGCCTCTTGTCATACTTTCTCCTCGCTGAACGTTTCCATCGCTACGGGTAGCGATGAAAATACCTTACCACGAAGTCCCAAAAACGACAACACCTTTATCGCAAATCGGCTTTTTCCGTTTTCTTGCCGTCCTTCCCCAAATCGGGTCAAGCTTTCGGGAAGAGCAGTGCCGGGAAAAGGATTTGCGTTTCCCCTACCGTATGAAAATACTTGGGCGAATGCAAGCGTCGAGGAAGTATTTTGCGACTTCCTCCTTAAACAAAGATACGGTGGGGAATCAGCTGGAGAGCAAAGCCATGAAAAAAAAATCCGTTCACGAAACTTCCTCCGAAACCTTAACCTCAAACAGCGACAAACCCTCGCCGAAAAATTCCCCGGAGGAAAAAAAAACCTCCGCCGCAAGAAATTCCCGCCCCGATCCCTCGGCTTCCGATAAGAATATTTTTGCCCCGGCATTCCGTTATGACGTCGGAATTGTCGGTCTGGGCTATGTCGGACTGCCGTTGGCGGTCGGTTTCGCCCGGGCCGGCCTGTCCGTCCTGGGCTACGACATGGACCGGAAAAAAGTCGACGCGGTCAATGCCGGAAAATCCTATATCGCCCATATCGCCGACGCCGAGTTGAACATCATCCTTGAAAAAAACGGCAAAGCCACCAACGACCCCCACGACCTGACCCAAGCCGCCGCCATCCTGATCTGCGTCCCCACCCCCCTGACCCGCCAGCGCGAACCCGACATGCGCTACATCGAAAGCACCGCCGAAATGCTCTCCGGCGTGGTCCGTAAAGGCCAACTCATCGTCCTCGAATCCACCACCTACCCGGGAACCACCCGCGAACTCCTCCTCCCCAAGCTCGAAAGCTCCGGCCTTAAAGCCGGCCGCGACTTCCACCTCGCCTATTCGCCCGAACGCGAAGACCCGGGTTCGGTCGGGCACTCCGCCCCGAACATCCCCAAGGTGGTCGGCGGGTTTACCCCGGAATGCCTGGCGGCGGCGCGGAAATTGTACGACCGGATTGTCCCGGCGACCGTCCCGGTGTCCAGCCTGGAAACGGCCGAGGCGACCAAGCTGATGGAAAACATTTTCCGCTGCGTCAACATCGCCCTCGTAAACGAACTGAAGCAAGTTTTCCACCGCATGCATATCGACGTTTGGGAAGTGGTGGAAGCGGCGAAGTCGAAGCCGTTCGGCTTCATGCCGTTTTACCCGGGACCGGGCCTGGGGGGGCATTGCATTCCCATCGACCCCTTCTACCTCACCTGGAAGGCGCGGGAATTCGACTGCTCGACCCGTTTCATCGAACTGGCCGGAGAAGTCAATATCGCCATGCCGGAGTATGTCGTCGGCCGGGCCGCCGAGGAGCTGAACCGCCACCGGAAAAGTCTCTGCGGCAGCAGGATATTGTTACTCGGCATGGCCTACAAAAAGGACGTCGACGACAGCCGCGAAAGCCCCAGCCTGAAGCTGTTGGAACTGTTTCAGAAAAGCGGCGCCGAGGTGGCCTACCACGACCCGTTCATACCGGCCCTGAAAAAGCTGCGCCGTTACGATTTCGCCCTGAAGTCGACCCCGTTGTCCGCCGAGAGCCTTGCCGGCTTCGATCTGGTGGTGATTGCGACGGATCACACGCAGGTGGATTACCGCCTGCTCGGGGCGCACGCCAAGCTGATTCTCGACACCAGAAACGCCATGGCGAAATTCCTGCCCTGCCAGGCGGAAGTGGCGAAGGCGTGAGGTCAATCCAAATTTTACAACTATCGGAAGGAGGAGTCGACAGGTGCGTAAGCGGGCTGCAATGAAGATGGCGAAGAATAAAAGAACAACCCTCACGTCCCAAGCTCCGCTGTCGCCCTTGAATGATTTCGTATTTAAACGGCTCATGGGCGACCGGGAGCACATCGACCTACTAGCCGCCTTTCTCCAGTCGGTTCTGGATCTGTCGGCGAAGGATTTGCAAATTTTGGAAATAGTCGATCCGCAAGTCGGCGGGCAATATCCCCGCGACAAGAAAGGCATTCTCGACATCAAGGTGGTTACCGCGCAAGGCAAACGCATCGACATCGAGATTCAAGTGGAATCGCAGGAATGGCTCTGGGAACGCCTTCTCTTTTACACCGCCGCCATGGTAGTGGAGCAAATCGGGGAGGGTGAAAACTATGACGGCATCAAGCGATCCATCACCATCGTCATAACCGATCATCACCTGACCGAAAAAACCGGGCGGCGTTATCATCACCGTTTTATATTGCATGATCCCGAAGCTGGTCGCGACTATCCGAATTTATTGGAAATCCGCACGCTGGAAATTCCGAAGTTGCCACCCGCCCACGATGGTAGTATATTATGGGAATGGCTCAAGTTTTTCTCCGCACGAACGGAAGGAGAATTCGAGATGACCGCCAAAAATAATCCGACCCTGAAAAAAGTATGGGGCAGGTTGAAAGAACTCAGCGCCGATGAAAATGAACGCCTCCTGGCCCAAGCCAGGGAAAAGGAACGCCGGGATCGCGAGGCGCAAATCAAAACTGGTTATTTACGCGGTGAACAGAGCGGCTTAAAGAAAGGGCGTAAGGAAGGTATCAGGGAAGGTATCAGGGAAGGAACCGAAAAAACACAACTGGAAATTGCCCTGAAGGCATTGCACGACGGCATGTCCATGGAGGTGATTGCGCGCATTACCGGTTTATCCATCGAGGAAATCGAAAACCTGAAACCGAATTAACCCCGAGGCTTTTTTCCGATTCAACCATAAAATAACGGGCGCCCCAATCCAAACGGTTGGGGCGCCCATTTGTCAATTGTCAGGTCTCAGTCCCAGGCGGTTCATCACACAATGCTGAGCGCCCGCAGCAGGACGATGAAAATCACCACCGGCGACACGTAGCGCAAGAGGAAGCGCAGCACATTCGCCCCGCGGAAAGGAATCTTGCCGTCGTTGGTCATTTCCTTGATCATCCCCTCGACCGTCCAGTAGTAGCCGATGAAAATGCAGGTGCACAGGCCGGCGATAATCATGAACACGTTCTGGGCCAAATAGTCGACCAGGTCGAAGAAAGTCAGGTTGAAGAGTTTTATCCCCGCCAGCGGGCCCTGGGCCAGGAAGCCGAGAACCGCCTCCTTTTCGATCAAGCCCATCGATAGGGCGCAGGGAATGGACATGATGAAAGTGAAAATGGTGATCGCCACGGTCGCCTTCGGACGGGTGAATTTGTGCCGGTCCATCAGGTAGCCGACGCCCACTTCCATCAGGCTGACGTTGGAGGTCAAGGCCGCAAGCCAGAGCAGGATGAAGAAGATGATGCCGAAGAAAATCCCCATGGGCATTTGCGAAAACACCTGCGGCAGGGTGATGAAAGTGAGGGTGGGGCCGGCGGTCGGCTCCAGCTTGAAGGCGAAGACGGCGGGCAGGATGACGAAACCGGCCATCACCGCCGCCAGGGTGTCGAGAATCGGGATAAGAAAGGCGCTACGCACCATGTTGGTTTCTCTACGCATGTAACTGCCGTAGACGATGATGATGCCCATGCCGAGGGACAGGGACCAGAACATCTGCCCCATCGCGTCCAGGCAGCCGGAAAGGGTAAGCTTGGCGAAGTCGGGTTTAAGCAGGAAAACGACCCCTTCCCAAGCGCCGGGCAAAGTGAGGGAACGTCCGATCATCACCAGCATCAGGAGGAACAGCATGGGCATCATGATTTTCGAACATTTTTCGATCCCCTTCTCGACCCCGCGGTAAATAATCCACGACGATCCCAGCAGGAAGACGAGGGACCAGATGATTGGCTCAAAAGGGTTGGAGATGAAAGTGCCGAAGGAGCCGGAGATGTCTTTGGGGAAGCCGTCCGAGATGTAGACGATAAAACGGAAAATATAAGCAATCACCCAGCCGCCGATGACGACATAATAACAGGGAATCAATACGCCCGACAGGACGCCCAGGACGCCCACGAATTTGAAGCGCCGGTTCATTTTCTCGAAAGCGCTCACCGGTTCCAATTGGGTGTGGCGGCCGATGGCGAGTTCACCCATCATCAGGGGGAGCCCGGCGATGAGGATGAATATAATGTATACAAGGAGAAATATGCCGCCGCCGTTTCGACCTGCCAAGTAAGGGAATTTCCATAAGTTCCCCAAACCCACGGCCGAACCTGCCAGCGCCATGATGAAGCCGAAGGAACTGCCCCATTGCGAACGGTTGTTATCTTCCATAGAGAATCCTCCTTTGCCTGTGGAAATGAGAACGGTGGCGGGCGTCGTGCCTGAAGATTTTGTTACGACGGATGTTGCGGGGGAAAACGTTTATGCAAGGCGCCCAAGCGAAAATTGCCGATGCGGCATCCCAGTTGCAAGGCCGCGCCCACATTTTACCGCAAGGTTCTAGTTAACGCAAACAGCAATACCGGGTAAAAATTGCCCCTCCCTAAAGAAGGTCTGTAAAGGAACTGCCCATGTCCTCCCCCGCCCACATTCCGGTCATGCCTGTCGAAGTCATGCGTCTCCTCGATCCCCGGCCCGGGGAAACGGCCGTGGACGGAACGGTCGGCCTCGGGGGGCACGCGCGGCTAATGGCCGGGGCGCTTGGCGCCGGGGGCCGATTGATCTGTTTCGACCGGGATCCCGAGGCGCTTCGCCGTGCCCGCGAAAATCTCGCCGGAATGGCGGTTCCGATAACTTTGGTGCAAGCGACTTACGACCGCATGGGCGCTGAATTGGGCAAACTCGGAGTCGAAAAGGTACAGAGGATTTTACTGGATCTCGGCGTATCGTCATTGCAGCTCGACAGTCCCGGGCGCGGTTTCTCCTTCCGGCAGGACGGCCCCCTGGATATGCGCATGGATCAGGAGGGGGGCGGTCCAACCGCCGCCGACATCGTGAACGGTTGGCCGGAGGAAAAATTGCGGGAATTGTTCGAGCGGTTGGGGGAGGAACGCTTTTCAGGCAGACTGGCCAAAAGAATTGTAGAAGCGCGGGTACAAAAGCCGATAGAAACGACAGCCGCCTTATCCGCCCTTGCGGAGAAAGCGGTGCCGTTTAGGGGGAGAATCCATCCGGCGACCAGGATGTTCCAGGCGCTCAGGATGGAGGTTAACGACGAATTGGGCGCCTTGTCCCGGGGACTGATGGAAGCGGGGCGGCTGTTGTCTCCAGGGGGGAGGCTGGCCGTGATCACGTTTCATTCCCTGGAGGACAGGCTGGTAAAGCGGACGTTTTTACGCTGGCGCGAACTCGGCGCGGCGCGGCTGGTCACCAGCCATGCCGTTGCCGCCACCCGTGACGAAGCGCTGGCGAATCGGCGGGCCCGAAGCGCCAAGGTCAGGGTGGCGGAGCGGGTGTAGGCCGGCGGCCGTTTTACGCAGAATGGGGAAAGGACGGCATTTGAGCATACGCGCATTTGTTCTGGGGGTGGCGTTGTTGGCGCTCGTCAGCTGGTGCATGGTGCGGGAGTCGGTGAAACAGACCGAGGCCAGATATCACCTGGCGGAACTGATTCGGCAGGAGGACGAAGTGCAGAAACGCCTGGATCAATTGCGCGCGGTGGAACAGGAGTTACGCTCGTCGACCCGCCTGGCGAATGTGATTCGGGAAAAGAAAATGCAGTTCGTGGTCATCGGCAGCGCGCAGCCGCAGGCCCCGAACGGCTTGCCCCGGCGCCCGGGACAAGTGCTGGAGGACAAACTGTCGGAGAACCACATCGCCGAACTCGCCGACCTGGACGTAGCCACGGTCGGGCAGCATTGAAACATGGTGGGTTGACTTTTCGACCAGGTCAACGCTTGGGAATCACTGTAAAAGGGCGCACCTCATGGCGGCCGGAGTGAAAGCCGGGAAGGGAACGTCCCGCCGGGAGCCGCGTGCGCGCGGTTCCTGGTTGTTCCCCATTCTCATCACCCTGGCGTTTTTGGCGGTGGCGGGGCGGCTGACCCAGTTGCAGATTCTCGAACACCGCGAGAAGGCCCAGGAGGTGGTGAACACCCTTTACAAAACCACCACCGAACGCGACAAGCGGGGTTCCATTATCGACTCGCGGGGCGTGCCCCTGGCCGTTTCCGTGCCGGCCCGGGCCTGCGCCCTGGACCCCAAGGTGCTGTTGGAAAAGGAGGGGGCGCGGCCGGAGAAGCTCCTGAAGACCCTCACGGAAATCCTGTCCCTGACTCCGGCCGAGGTCCAGAAAATCGAGAAAGGCTTGGCGGCGCGGCATACGCCGAGGAACGCCCCGCCGGAAGTGAAAGTGCCGTACCGGTTCCTCTGGGTCAAGCGGCGGATCACCGACGCCGAATACAAGGTGCTCGCGGACGCCATGTCCCAGGCTCGGCGGCAGGCGTCGGAGGCATGGAAAAACCGCCGGCGCTGGTTGAAATTGGCCGGCAACCGCAAGGTGGCGCGGGACCGCGAAAACGAGAGGAAATTCCTCGACTACGCCGATGGCTGGCGGAAGGTGGCGTTGGACGCCGAGGGCCGTTTCGCCGGCTTGACTTTTCCGCCGGAATACAACCGCCTCTATCCCCAGGGTCACCTGGCCTCGCACGTTCTCGGCTTCGGCAACATCGACGGCGAGGGTCTGGAAGGGGTGGAGAAGACCTGCGATTCGCTCCTGCGGGGGCAGAGCATTCGCCGTCTGGTGGCCAGGGACGCGCGTTCCCGCGCCCTTTCCACCCTGGCGGTGGACAACCGATCCCCGAACGGCATGACGGTGGAGTTGACGATTGACTCGGTGGTGCAGGCGATTGTGGAGGAAGAGCTGCAGGGGGCGGTGGACAAATACAAGCAGGAATTCCCCAACGTGAACGCCCACGCGGTGGTGATGGACCCGAATACGGGGGACATCCTGGCGATTGCGAATTATCCCACCTTCGACCCGAACCATCCGCGTTTCGAGGCGGACGGCAAGACCAAGGTCGAGGCGCGGGCGCGGCGTAACGACGCGGTGATTGCCACCCAGGAGCCGGGCTCGACCTTCAAGCCGCTCCTGATCGCGGCGGCGTTGGAGGAGAAGGTGGCGCGGCTGGATGAGGAATTGGATTGCGGCACCTTCACCATGAATAACGGCCGCCGGAAAATCAAGGACATTCATCCCTACGGCCTGCTGAATTTGGAGACGGCCCTGGTGAAGAGTTCGAATCCGGCGATGGTGCGGATTGGTTTAAGGCTGGGCCCCGAGAAGATGCGGGAGTACGTTCTCCGCTGGGGTTTTGGCGAGAAGACCGGTTTGGGTTTGCCCGGGGAGGAAAAGGGCAAGGTGACGAGCCAGCGGCGCTGGTCGGAATGGACGATGGGGTCGGTGCCGATGGGGTATGAGGTCAACGTGACGACCATGCAGATGGCGGCGGCTTATAGCGCGCTCGCGAACGGGGGAATGCTGCCGAAGCCGAATTTGGTGAAGCGGATTTACGATGCGTCGGGCGGGTTGATGCTGGAGACGCAACCGCAATGGCGGCGGCGGGTGATTTCGGAGAAAACGGCGGCGGATATTCGCCAGGTGCTAAGGAAAGTGGTGACGGACGGCACGGGCCGGAAGGCGAACATACCCGAATATCAACTGGGCGGCAAGACCGGTACGGCGGAGATGATCGCCAACAAGGAAGAGAAAAAATTAAATCCGAAAGCGGGTTATTCGAAGACGCGTCACACCACAAATTTTGTGGCGTTGGCGCCGTGGAACAAGCCGCGGGCGGTGATTTGCGTATCGATTCGGGAGACCGGGAAATACGGCGGCGAAGCGGCGAGTCCACCCGGGGCGGCGATTGCGCGACGGCTGATGGGGTACTGGGGCGTGCCGACGGCGGACGGAACGCCGGTGACGGTGGACATCATGCCCAAACACGTTTTTGAACCGGCGCCGGTCCCGGCGATTTACACGGTGGGGGACGCAGACGACGAGAACCGTCTTGACGAGGAAATCGACCCCCGCTGGATGGAGGAAATGCCGTTCGACGAGGAGGCGCTGGGGTAAGTTTTTTAACTTTCCCGAATGGATATTACGAACCGGCGGTCGTCCCCGCGCGTAGTGACGTCGACAGTGATCCCCCGGTTCAGAATCGCCTCGCAAAGACGATCCAGCCAAGTGTTGTTTTGAACCGGTTCCGCAGGGGTAGACGGCCAGTCGAGCGGTGGATGACCGGGGGTATGCGGACCAACAATTCGTGAGATAGCGGAGAAAACAACCATGACCCAAACTCTGACCATACCTTATCCTGATTCATTGCCCGATGCCTTGCGGATGTCCAAGAAAGAATTTGAACAGGAGGCCCGGTTGATGCTGGCGGCTCAGCTTTTCTCCGAACGCAAAATCACCTCCGGACAAGCCGCCGAAATGGCGGGAATAACCAGAATCGATTTTCTCTTGAAAACCGGCGGACTGGGACTTTCCCCCGCCATGCCCACGGCTGATGAAATAGCGGAGGATGCCGGTGTCTGAGGATTGCCTGGCAGTTGATACGGGAGTGCTTATCGCTCTTGCGGCGGCAACGGGTGAATGGGAAATTTTTGATGCCCTTGGTATGTCAGTGGTCATTTCATCCAAAGTCTGGGAGGAAATTCAACAAGGTTCTCCAGGCAGTCCTGGGGTAAAAACATCGCTTCGGCCTGGAATGAAAATTTGGCCGTACGAGATCATAATTCCGATATGGTTGAAAGCGGTGCTTGACGAGGGTGAGGCTTCAGTAATTGCGCTGGCGATGGAGCAGGGATGGAAGGAAGTGGCGATTGATGAAGCTGTGGGGCGGTCGGTTGCCCGTTCCTGCGGTCTAAATTTGACCGGTTCGCTAGGTTTGTTAATCCGCGCCAAAAAAAAAGGCTATGCCATAACCATTGTCGAAGCGATAGCGCGTATACGCCTTGCCGGAATTTGGATGGGAAAGGCGGTCGAAGAGGCCGCACTGCGGGCGGCGGGAGAATTGGAATCGAATGCCGAATGAATTTTTGACTTTCATATGACCGCATCGCTCGGAGGGCAAAATTCTGTCGAGTTGGACAGAACCGGCTGCGCCCCCCGCCCCCTGCAACCAGCGTGACGCTGGACTCAATCGCGCCAACGCGCCAAGCGGAAATATTCGGCGAGCCTATACCAATTCACGGAAGGAACCCCACCATGCACCTACGCGAACTCGCCGCCAAAATGCCCGGCGTCGAAATCCTCGGCCACGGCGACCCCGGTCTCCTCGGCCTCACCTCCGACTCCCGCGAAGTCAAACCCGGCTTCCTCTTCGCCGCCCTCCCCGGTTCCAAACAGGACGGCTCCGCCTACATCAAGGACGCCATCAAAAACGGCGCCAGCGCCATCATCGCCTCCTTCCTCCCCAATCTGCCGCCCGACATCCCCTGCCTCGTCGCCCCCGACGCCCGACTCGCCCTCGGCCTCGCCGCCGACCTGTTCTACGAACAGCCCTCGCACCAACTCGACCTCGTCGGCATCACCGGCACCAACGGCAAAACCACCACCGCCTATCTCCTCCGCCATATCCTCAACTCCACCGGGAGACGCTGCGGCATGCTCGGGACCATCGAATACGACCTGGGCGACAAACTCGAACCCTCGCCCCTCACCACCCCCGACGCCGTCCGCTTCTCCCGCTCCCTCGCCGAAATGCGGGACTTCGGTTGCCAAGCCGCCGTCGTCGAAGTCTCCAGCCACGCCCTCGACCAGGACCGCGTATACCCCCACCGCTTCGCCGGCGCCATCTTCACCAACCTCTCCCGCGACCACCTCGACTACCACGGCGACATGTCGGCCTATCTCGAAGCCAAACGCCGCCTCTTCCTGGCCCTCCCGCCCGAAGCCGCCGCCGTCTTCAATTACCGCGACCCCGCCGCCAGCCGCATGGCCGACGGCTGCAAAGCGAAACGCCTCGGCTACGTCCTGCTGGACAACGCCCCGAACCCCAACCCCGGCAACCCGCAGACCGCGGAAACGGTACGCGTAGAAGCGGTAGACGCCGAAGTGGCCACCGCCGAAGTGGCCACCGCCGAAACGGCCACCACCGAAACGGTCTCCGCCGAACCCTCGCCAGACCAAACCGCCGAAGCCGACCAAACGGCCCCGGCCGCCACTATTCCCGCCGACGCCTTCACCGCCGGCATCACCGCCTCGGACCTCCGCGGCCAATCCTTCCACCTCCGCGGACCCAACCTGGACCAGGACTTCCACACCCCCCTCGTCGGCCGCCATAACGTGGAAAACTGCCTCGGCGCCCTCATTCTCGCCCTCCATCTCGGCATCGGCCCCCACACCCTGCAGAAAGCCCTCGCCAGCTTCCCCGGCGTCCCCGGCCGCCTCGAACGCCTCGAATCGGCCGGCGGCATCAAGGTGTTCGTCGACTTCGCCCACACGGACGACGCCCTCAGGTCGGTCCTGTCCGTCCTCCGGCCGCTGGTCACGGGAAAACTCATCACCGTCTTCGGCTGCGGCGGCGACCGGGACCCCGGCAAACGCCCCCTGATGGCCAAAGCGGTCGAAGCCTTCT
This sequence comes from Planctomycetota bacterium, assembly GCA_031555915.1. GTDB lineage: Bacteria > Planctomycetota > SZUA-567 > SZUA-567 > SZUA-567 > JAJBSZ01. The sequence continues at coordinate 5,567 of JAVBTZ010000032.1, read as the reverse complement.
CCGACACCGTCATCGTCACCTCCGACAACCCCAGGACCGAAGACCCCGACCAGATTATCGACGCCGTCATGACCGGCTTCAGCCGGCCGGACCAGGTCCTCCGCGAACGCGACCGCCCCGCCGCCATCCGCCGGGCCGTCCGGCTCGCCGGCCCGCAGGACGCCGGCCTACTCGCCGGCAAAGGCCACGAAAACTACCAAATCGTCGGCACCGAACGACACCACATGGACGACCGCGAATTGGTGCGGGAAGCCTTCCACGCTTTATAAAAAAAAACGCAAGCCGAGAGGTTAGAGTTTTTACCCGAATTTACGGGGTTTTCGCTTTTACAAAATCGCCATTCGGCGGTTTGAATGGTGATTTTGCAAAACTCCAGTTAGAACCGCTCTAAAGGGGACGCAACATGAATATCACGCTTGGAGAAATCGCCGGCTGGTGCGCAGGCCGCATCGAACCCGCCGACGCCCGCGACATCGTCGTCCGCGGCGTCTCCACCGACACCCGCACCATCCAGGAAGGCGAACTCTTCGTCGCCATCGACGGCCTGAACACCGACGGCCACCGCTTCCTCCGCTTCGCCGCCTCCTCCGGCGCCGCCGCCGCCGTGGTCGAAAAGAAAACCCAGGACTCCGGCCGCCTCCCCCTCATCCTCGTCGACGACACCCTCGACGCCCTCGGCCGCATCGCCAACGGCTACCGCTGGCACGCCCCGCTTATCCCCTGGGTCGCCATCACCGGCTCCAACGGCAAAACCACCACCCGCGAACTCCTCTCCCTCATCCTGCATTCCCGCTGGAAAGTCCGCACCTCCAAACGGAACTGGAACAACTTCATCGGCCTCCCCCTCTCCATGATGGCCCCCCCCGACGACGCCGGCGCGGCCGTAATGGAAATGGGCACCAGCCACCCCGGGGAAATCGCCAAGCTGCGGGAAATCTGCGTGCCCACCATCGGCATCGTCACCTCCACGGGTGAAAGCCACCTGGAAGGCTTCGGCAACTCCCAAGCCGTCGCCAAGGAAAAATCCGACATCTTCGGCTGGCTCCCCCCCGACGGCCTGGCCATTTTCCCCGCCGACGATCCGAATGCCGAAATCCTCAGGCGCGGGGTCATCCATCGCCTCGCCACCTTCTCCTCCCACTCCGACTGCCAGGCCGACCTGGTCGCCAAGGACATCGTCGTCACCGCCGCCGGCAGCGAATTCACGGTCGAAAACACCCGCGTCCTCCTGCCGCTCCTCGGGCGCCACAACATCGGCAACTGCCTCGCCGCCATGCTGGCCGCCCGGCATCTGGGAATAGACCTCCCCGAATCCGCCCGCGCCGTCTACCGCGCGAAACCGGTCCCCGGCCGCCTGCAGGCCACCCGCACCCCCGCGCGCCTTACGGTCATCAACGACTCCTACAACGCCAATCCGAATTCGATGCTCGCCGCCCTGGAGGTCCTGGATCAACTCCCCGGCGGCCGGAAAATAGTGGTTTTCGGCGACATGCTCGAACTCGGCGCCGGCTCCCGGCATTGGCACCGGGATCTCGGCCTGGCCGTCGGCATGATGGACATCGACGCCCTTTTCGCGACCGGCCCCGAATCGGCGGCCATGGCCGAATCGGCCCAGGTGAACGCCCGCATCGTGGTGCGGCATTTTTCCTCGGTGGAGGCGTTGTGGATGGAACTCAGGACCTTCCTGAAAGCGGGGGATCAGATTCTCGTGAAAGGATCCCGGGGAATGATGATGGAGCGGGTCGTCAACCAGCTTCTCGACTGGTTTCCCCTGAGTAATTAGGATTTGGCGATTTTTGTATTCACCTTTTGGAGACTCTCCCTTGCTCCGTTACCTCTCCCTCGCCGGCGACTTTTTCGGCCCCCTGCGCCTTTTCGAAAGCATAACCGTTCGCGCCGCCCTCGCCGCCATTCTCGCCTTTCTGGCCGCCCTGGTTTTCGGACCCATCTTCATCCGCCGCATGTCGGAACGGCGCGCCACCGAAGACGTCTCCAAGCCCGACGCCGCCAAGCTCCAGGAGCTCCACCACGGCAAGAAAGGCACTCCCACCATGGGTGGGCTTTTCCTGGTCGCGGCGGTGGCGCTGGCGGTTTTTCTCTGCTGCGATCCCAGAAACCCCCTGGTCTGGATTGGCCAGTTCGTCCTCCTCTCCTTTGCCGGCCTGGGTTTCATGGACGACTACTGGAAGCTCAGGGGCTGGGGCAGAAAGGGCCTGATTAAGCGGCAGAAGTTCGCGGGACAGGTCGTTCTCGCCGGCGTTACCGTCCTCCTTCTGGCGCTCGGGAGTTCCCAGGGCTGGTTCCGCATGACCGTGCCGCCGGCCGGCGACCGGGAGGAACAAATCGAAGCCGCCACCACCGAGAAAAACGTCATGCCCCCGACCCGGCTGGTAATCCCCTTCACGAAATGGTCGAACGTGAATCCGGATCTCGGCGCCGCCTACTGGCTTTTCGCCGCCCTGATTATCCTGGCCTGCTCGAACGCGGTTAATCTCACGGACGGCCTGGACGGCCTCGCCACCGGCTGCACCACCATGGTCGTGGGGACCTATTCCCTCCTCGCCTATATCGCCGGCAACGCCATGCTTTGCGCCTTCTTCCGCATTCCCATGGTGCCGGGAGCGGGCGAGCTGTTGGTTTACGGGGCGGCCCTGTTCGGGGGGCTTTTGGGCTTTTTGTGGTTCAACGCCAATCCCGCCATGGTGTTTATGGGGGATACCGGAAGCCTCGCCCTCGGGGCGGCTTTGGCGTATATGGCGATTGTCACCAAGCAGGAATTGACCCTGATGCTCGCCGGGGGAATTTTCGTGTGGGAGGCGTTGTCGGTGATTTTGCAGGTCGGGTCTTTCCGCCTGTACGGCAGGCGCATTTTCAAAATCGCCCCCTTCCATCACCATCTCGAATACGGCGGCTGGAAAGAAAACCATGTGGTGGTAAGACTGTGGATTGCCGGGGTGATCCTGTCGATAATATCCCTGGGACTTTTAAAAATGCATTGAAGCGACGACTGGCGCCTGCCCGAAAGATTTTCCGCATGCCCGAAAACCTTACCCCGGCCGATCTGGCCAAAACCCTGGCCTGGCATCGTTCCCGCCTCTTGATGATCGTCATCTCCCTTACCGGTTTCGGCATCATCATGATCTATTCCGCCAGCGCCTTCCGGGCCGCCCGGGGGGGCGGCTGGGAAATGGCCTATGCCTGGAACCAGATTTCCTGGCTCGGGGTGGCGGTTCTGGCGATGCTGGGAATTTCCCATATTCCGTACCGCTTCTGGCTTAGGCTGCGCCTCCCCATCCTCTTCAGTTGTTACATCCTCCTTTTCCTGGTAATCACCCCTTTGGGAACCCGCGTCAACGGCGCCAACCGCTGGTTTCGCTTCAGCGGCTTCAACGTCCAGCCCTCGGAATTGGCCAAGATCGGCCTGGTTATCGTCTTCTCCGCCATCCTCGCCCGCATACCTGACGGCCGGCCGCGCTTTTTCCGTGACGTCGTCCCCATGTGCGCCGCGGCGGGCATTGCCATCGGGCTGGTCGGTCTGGAACCGGATTTCGGCACCGCCTCCCTTCTTGCCGCATCCTTGGGCGTGCTGATGCTGGCCGGGGGGGTGCGGATCTGGCAGTTCGTTCTGCTGGTGACGCCGGCGGTTCCGGCGGCGGCCTGGTACGGTTTGACCAAGCTCGAATATATCCGGCTGCGGGTCGAGTCCTGGCTGGCCGGCGAAGCCTATCACACCAACGCCTCGGAGGTGGCGATCGGTTCGGGGGGCCTGTGGGGAGTGGGTCTGGGGCAGGGTCCGGCGAAGCTGGATTATCTACCCGAGGCGCACACCGATTTCATCTTCGCCATGGTCGGGCAGGAGTGCGGGTTGATTGGGGCCTTGTCGCTGGTGGGGCTGTTCTGTATACTAGTCTGGCAAGGAATGGCGATATCCCGCAACGCCCCCGACCGTTTCGGCTCGTTACTGGCGTTTGGCTTTACGGCGCTGATTGGCGGGCAGGCCCTCTTCAACATGGGGGTGGTTACGGGAATGTTGCCCCCGAAGGGCATTTCGCTTCCTTTTGTGAGCTTTGGCGGGTCGGGTTTGGTGGTGTTTTATTCAATGATTGGGATGATGGTTTCCATTACCAGGGGCGTGGCGGTTTACGGATCAACGGTGAACAATGTCAAGGAAAAATACAGTCCGCAACCGGCGTTCAGGTCCGGATTCCCGGAAGGGCGAGCGGAAGCCCTCTCCGGCAAATGAAGCCCTCCGCGAAGTTCCCAAGGGGGGAAAGCCGGCCGGTGAGATTGTCGGACAAGGCGCCGCCCCCTCCGACGGCAAGCGTCGCCTGAGGATATGGCTGGCGGGCGGCGGTACGGGCGGGCATATTTGCCCCGGCATGGCGCTGGCGGATGAACTTTTGAAATTGCGGCCGGAGATCCAGGTCGGCTTTCTTGGCACCAACGACGGCCTCGACCGGGAGCTCTTGTGGGGATCGGGGTATCACCTGGAGCTGCTGGCGGCGGGCCGCGGATCCCCCCTGAACTGGCGCAAGCCGGCGAATCTGCCGCGTTTCGTTTGGGCGATGTACCAGGCGTACCGGTTGTTCCGCCGCGACCGGCCGGACGTGGTGGGGGCCCTGGGGGGGTTCGCGGCGGCGGCGCCCGGGTTGATGGCGCGGGTGATGCAGATCCCATTGGTCATCCTGGAACAGAATACGGTGCCGGGGCGGGTGAACCGATTGTTGTCGGGCTGGGCCAGGCAGATTCATTCGCAGTTCGAGGAGGCGCGGAATTTTTTCCTGAAGTCGCCGGCGACCTTCCAGGCGAGCGGATCCCCTTTGCGGAAACCGTTTCTTGAATTATGTTCGGAGCCTCCGTGTGACGGCGACGCCTTGCTGGTGATGGGCGGAAGCCAGGGGGCGAAGGGGCTTAACGATATTGTCGCCGAGGCGGCGCGGCGTATTGTCGGGGAGACGGGCTGTCGGCTGATTCACGTGGCGGGTCCGGCGCATGAGGCGGAGATTCGGAGTTTTTACCGTTCGACCGGGGTGAGCGCGGAGGTGTACGGCTTCTACAACAACATGGAAGAATTGTACCGGCGTTCGCGTTTGGTGGTGGCGCGGTCGGGGGCGATAAGTTTGGCCGAGTTTGCCGCGGCGGGTTTGCCGGCGATACTGGTGCCGCTCCCTTCGGCGATGGATAATCATCAGCGCCTCAATGCGATGTCTTTGGCGATGGCCGGGGCGGCGGTGTCCTACGAGGAGACGACGGCCCGGACGGAAACGTTTGCGCCGTTGGTGGTATCGCTGTGGAAGGATGAAGCGCGGCGGCGGGTGATGGCGAACGAGATGCGGCGGACGGCGAGGCCGGATTCGGGGGTGGAGATAGCGCGGGCGGTATTGGCGCTGGCGGAGGACGGCAAGGGCTGAATTCGCCGTTTATTGTTGAATCGTTTTTTTTTTCGCCATCCCCGTCGCGAAACGGGAATGGCGGTTTGTTGTTTCCCCTACTAAACTTAGAGCGGTTCCAATACTGGACTTTTGCAAAATCACCATCCAAACCGCCGAATGGCGATTTTGCAAAAT
>JAVBTZ010000140.1:0-4000 GCA_031555915.1 Planctomycetota bacterium | reverse complement strand
TTTAACGCAGTTAAAACGACCTCGCTTAGGAGCCAGCGAAGCGGCGCTCCGACGGGGCAAAAAAGGAAGGGAGTCTAATGAAAACAAACATTTCGCCAAGTGGGGTTGGGCTTTTCTACTTTTTTTGGAGGTGCCATGTGGGTGTTTTCCTTCCTTTTTTGGCCTGTCGGAGCGGCGCTTCGCTGGCTCCTAAGCGAGGTCGTTTTAACTGCGTTAAAACATAACCGCATTTCGACAGGGGGGCTCGGTTCTGTCTGGTTAGACAGAACCAGTTGCGCCCCCCTAGAACCCCCGCAACCAGCCCGAGGCTGGATTTTATTAACCGCTTTTTACCGCTTTTTAACCGCCTATTACCGCTTTTTTCCACCGCCATCATTACGCCGGTCAAGAAAGGAGACCCATGCCCAAATACTTCGTCATCGACACCAACGTCATCCTCCACACCCCCGCAGCCCTCGAAGCCTTCACCGACAACGTCGTCGTCCTCCCCATGACCGTCATCGAAGAACTCGACAAATTCAAAGGCAAAGCCGACGAACTGGGCCGGAACGCCCGCGCCGCCATCCGCTACATCGACCGGATTCGCGAAGAGGAAGAAGCCTACGCCGCCAACGAAGGCCGGATACCGGAGATCTTCGCCGATGGCATCACCCACAACGAACAGGGCGGCAAACTGATGGTCATCGCCGACGACCATCTGGAAATCACCCCCGGCCTTGAACAAAATATGCCCGACAACCGCATCCTCCGCGCCGCCGTGCAAATTCAACTGGAGCACCAGGACGAGGCAGTCATCCTGGTCTCGAAAGACCTGAACATGCGCATCAAGGCGGCGGTGGTGGGGATCGATCCGCAGGATTGGAACCAGGACAAGGTCAACGCCGACGAGATGTACCTGGGCTTCCGGGAAATTTCCCTGGACGGCAAATGCATCGATGAAATCTACCAAAAAGGGCTCACCAGCGTTCCGCATTGCGAATTCCTGCCCAACGAATTCGCCATTCTCACGAACCCCGCCAATCCCAGCCAAAGCGCCCTCGCGCGCTCGAACGGCAAGGGCGGCGGCGAATTGGTCGCGGTCAACAAGGCCTGGAACAAGGTCTACGGCGTCAGCGGCCGCTCGGCCGAACAACGCATGGCCCTGCAACTCCTCATGGACCCCGCCGTCACCCTGGTCGCCCTGGTCGGTTCCGCCGGCACCGGCAAGACCCTCCTCGCCCTCGCCGCCGGCCTGGAAGCCCTGCGGCTTGACGACCTAGCCCTGAAGAACGGTTCCGATCTCAACTACGGCTACGAAAAAATCCTGGTCACCCGGCCGATTATTCCCATGGGGAAGGACATCGGCTACCTCCCCGGCACCAAGGACAAAAAGATGTCCAACTGGATGCAACCGGTGTTCGACAACCTGTCCTTCCTCATGCACGTCGGGCCCGGCGGCGGCAAACAGATGGTCGGCAAGGCGGCGGACAGGAAAGTCAACGAACTCCTGGCCGAAGATCTTATCGAATTGGAAGCACTCACCTACATCCGCGGCCGCTCGATTGCCAGGCAGTTCATCGTCGTCGACGAAGCCCAGAACCTGACTCCGCATGAGATCAAAACCATCGTCAGCCGGGCCGGCGAGGGTACGAAAATCGTCCTTACCGGGGATCCCCAACAGATCGACAACCCTTATCTCGACTCCGCGTCGAACGGTTTAATTTACTGTGTAGAACGCATGAAACGCCTCCCCCTCTTCGGAGGCGTGGTGTTGAAAAAAGCCGAGCGTTCCCAGCTGGCGGCGGCGGCGGCGGAGTACCTATAGGGCCGGATACGCGCCGCTTCCCTCTCCCCGGGTCTCTTTGGCATGGAGGGGAAGTTCAGGGACTCCCTTTACACGCACCTTGGGAGATGGTATTAAGTTAGGGAACAGGTAGCAATAACGGGGCCGTCCGCGGCAAAGTTCATAAAAAGAGCATAAGGGAGAAAAAACATGAAAAACGTGGCCATGACCATCGAGGGCACCATCCTCACCATCAAGGTTGATCTGTCGAAGGAATTCGGTCCCTCGAAATCCGGCAAAACCATCATCATCGCCACCACCGAAGGCAACCAGACCATTCCCGACCGCGACGAAACCGTGGGGCTGAATGTGTACCGGAAAGCCTGAACCGCTGACAGTAATATAACGCCAGCTGCCACAAGCGTAGCGTCAAAGGGCGCCTCTCGGTTGCTGAGGTGCCCTAAATCAAGAATGGGAACAACCGCCCACCCGCAACAGGAGAACCCCCATGCCCTTTCCCCGTCTAGCCGGCGTAATACTCCACCCCACTTCGCTCCCGGGCGGACACGGGGTGGGGGATTTGGGCCAGGCCGCCCGCGCTTTTGCGGATTTTCTGGAGAAGTCCTGTATCGGCATCTGGCAGGTCTTGCCCCTTGGGCCCACCGGCGGCGCCGCCAGTCCCTACCAGACCACCTCCAGCTATGCCGGGAACCCGCTTTTGATTTCCCTCGACAATCTGGTCGAACTCGAACTCGCCGATCCCCGGGACCTAGCCAACCCGCCCGTAAACAGCATGTACGCCGATTTTCCCGCCGCAGCGCAATTCAAGGAACGGATTCTCCGCCGCGCCCTGGACCGTTTTCAGGACGCCCGTTCCAGCGCCGTTCTCGCCCGCGAGTTCGCATTATTCCAGGACAAGAACCGGCATTGGCTGGACGACTTCGCCCTGTTCATGGCGGCGAAGGATTTTTACAAGGGGAGACCCTGGTACGAATGGCCGGATCGGGCGCTTCGGCTGCACCAGCCCGAGGCGGTGGACAAATTCCGTAAACTCCTGCATCAGGAAATCAGTTTTCACAAGTTTGCCCAGTTCCTTTTCTTCCGCCAGTGGCATGAGCTGAAAGCCTACCTCGCCCCCAAGCGCATCAAGTTGCTTGGCGACATCCCCATCTACTGCGCCCACGATTCGGCCGACATCTGGTCCGAGCCGCAGTTTTTCATGCTGGACGCCGACGGCCGCGCGGCTTTTCAGGCCGGAGTGCCGCCGGATTATTTCTCCGCCACCGGGCAATTGTGGGGGAACCCGCTGTACAACTGGCCGGCCATCCGCGCCGACGGCTACCGCTGGTGGGTGCGGCGGGTGAAGGCGTCATTGGCGATGGTGGACATGCTCCGCATCGACCATTTCCGTGGCTTCCAGGCTTATTGGGCGGTCGAGCAGGGCGAGACCACCGCCATCAAGGGCCGTTGGGTCGAGGGACCGGGGCAGGAACTGTTCGACGTCTTCAAGCGGGAACTCGGGGAAAACCTGCCCATTCTCGCCGAGGACCTCGGGGTCATCACCCCCAAGGTCGACAAGCTCCGCACCGACAACGGTCTCCCGGGGATGAAGGTGTTGCATTTCGCCTTCGGCGGCGGCGACTCGTACCTTCCCCATACTTACGATCGGAACACGGTCTGTTACGTCGCCACCCACGACAACGACACGACCCGCGGCTGGTATGACGCGGCGGGACCGGATTACGAACACATGGGGGAGGACGTTGTCGCGGCGGAGCGGGACAAGGCGCGGCGTTATCTCGGCCGGGACGGCGCGGACATGCCGTGGGATCTGATGCGTTTGGCGTTCATGTCGGTGGCGGACACGGCGATGACGTTGATGCAGGACATTCTGTGCTTGCCGAACAGTTGCCGGATGAACCGCCCGGGTTTGGGAGGGGGGCAATGGCGCTGGCGGCTTACGGAGCGGCAGTTGGCGGGGGCGCCGTGGGAGGGGTTGAGGGACATGGTGCGGTTGTATGGGCGGGAGCCGGTGAAGGAGAAGGCGGAGGCGGTGGAGGATGTGGAGGCGGTGAAGAAGCTGTAGGTCAGGATTTGCCCAAAATTAACTTTTACACATTCGGAATTTGCCCAATGACCCAGAGGCATTTTCGACCAGGCGGTAAGGGCGAAAATGCCGATCCAAACGAAACACCCGGGTTAAACTTGTAAAAGTTATTTTTGGGCAAAGCCTTAAAC
>JAVBTZ010000190.1:0-49009 GCA_031555915.1 Planctomycetota bacterium | reverse complement strand
CCCCCCACCACCGCATACACAAACGCGAACCCGTCCGGCAAATACTCGGACGGGGCAAACGGCCGCCTCAGGAAAAACCCCTCGCCCTCCCGGCCAAGCCGGATTTGGAAAAATTGGCCGGGCTGAAAAACCCCCGCCAATTCCTCCGAGCGAATCCGCATCCGGTAAAATCCCTCCCCCACCCGTACATTCTCGACCACCACTCCCGCCGCGTCCCGCTTACCCCCCGCCGCCCGCTGCTGCAGCCCCAGGGTCTCCGTCATGATCGCCCGGTATATCCGATCCAGCGCTTCACGGGGCATCGAACCGTCCGACAACCCCGCTATCCTCGCCAACACCGCCTCCTCACGCCCGGGTTGCCGCAGGGGCAAACCCGCCGCATGTTTAAGCCGGCCGATTTCCCGGCCGGCTCTGGCTCTCGCATCCAATAGCCTCACCAATTCGGCATCTATTTCGTCAATGTCGCGGCGGACGGCATCCAGGGTCATATTTTCTCCGATAAAGCTTTTCCGGCGCCCAAATTCACGGAAAACTCAGGCTCACCCGCCAAATATCCCTTGGCTGGGCCATGAAATGCATCGACATCAACGTCCCATCCGGATACTCCACCACCACATACGCATCATACAAGTTTTCGCTGCGGGCGCGAATCCGCAAATTGGTCATCCTGCCCCTTTCCCGCATCCGCCAGCCCCGCCAATACGCCTCCGACTCCACCCGCACCGGCAAACTGAGCCTTCGCTCGAACAAATGCCGCGTCCCCGCCTCCGCCGTGTCGAACATATCGTCCAAGGCATCATTGGGATCCTCCAACTCGCCCGAACGCACCAAGCGGAGAATCTCCACCTCGCCCCTCGCCCTCGCCAGAACCGTCGACTCCGGGCAATAGGCCAAGGTATAAAGGTAATGCCTCAGCGCCCCTTCCTGATCGTTCAGGCGATGCGCCAGGATATTGGCCAAATCGAAATGGGTCCGCCAGTCGTAGGGATGGTTCGCCAGGGCGATCTGGTAGAAATCGCGCGCCGCCTGGTAATTGCCATTATGCACCGCGCTCAGCCCCTCCAGGCGGGCGGAGCGGTTCCGCCTCTCCCAGTTGACGTCGCGGGTAAACACCAAATACGCGGCGGCCAGCGTCAACGCCACCAACATCACCGCGAAGATCCGTCGGCCTTGAAACGCCGGACCTGGTTTGGCATAACGTTTCGACTCGTTACGAAACAGCGAATTCGCCAAGGAAAACATCCTTTGCCGCTCTAGATTCCCCCCTCCGCTTCGGTCTCCCCCTCCTCCGACAGCATGCTGAAAATCTGCTGGCCGTCATCCCTGCGCCTGGCCATTTCCTCTTGGCCCCGGCAAGCCACGCAAGTGGTGGCGGAAGGGAGAATCTTCAGGCGGGAGGGAGAAATCGCGCAACCGCAAACCTCGCATTCGCCGTAAGTGCCTTTCTCGATCTTTTCCAGGGCAATGGTGATATCCTGGAGCTCCTGATCGTTGGCGGTGGCGATTTCAAACGACAAATCCTCGTCGTAGGCGTCGGTGGCCTTGTCCACTTCGTCCGCCGCCTTCGATTCCGCCCTTTCCTTCTGCATGGCGAGTTCGCGGCGCATTCCCGCCAATAAACGTTCACGGCGTTCCATCAGGGTCGTCTTCAGATCGTCCTTCTCCTTCTTCGACAACCGGCGGTCCGACGGCCTGGCGATCGTTTCCAGTTTGGGCTGGGCGGGTCGGCCGAGAGTCATCACCCCTGGTGCCAGCGAGAGGGCGGGTTTCTTGGCCATTCCGCGTATACCCAATCCGGCATTTAAAAACATCGGGGCCGGTTTGGCTTCGGCCGTCGCCGCCGGGGCGGGAATGATATCGGTGTCCCTGGACTTGCCCGCCGGTTTCTTGCCGGCGGCCTTGGTTGTTTTGTCGTCGGCCTTTTCGGGAGTTCTTTCGGCCGCTTTATCGGCGGCTTTGAGGCGTTGCGAGTCCGGGCGCTCGCCGGCGCCCTCCTTAAGACGTTGGGAATCGGAAGGGGCCGTTTCCTCCTTCTTAACCCTAGAGGTCTTGTTTTCCTCGCTTTTCGCGGTCTTCGCCTTGGTCATAGTCTCTTCCCTAAACTGAACATCCGGTTCCATCGGAAATACATAATATAGCTACAGAACCGATCCCACCCATTGTTAATGGTATGTCTCACCCAGTGCCTTGCCCATGCGGGACGGCAACAAAAACACGGGGCCCGCATCACCGAGACGCGCATAACGCTTGGACGTTCCCTCCTCCTCCTTGCCGATGGAAAGCTTGAAAAGGATATTTTCCCCGCTTTCCGGTTTTTTCGGGTCGGCGGAAATATAAACTATGGCGGTAATCTCCGGCCGGTCAAGCCCAAATTCGCCAACATCTCCCATTCCATCCGCCACAAAGCCGTCCGTCCTCAGTTGACTGAGTTCCAGCAGGACGTTGATGAAAGCGTTGTTGTCGTCCATCAGCGGCAGTTTATCCTCGCCGTCGCGCCACCATTGTTCGTTGACATCGTTGGCTTTTCTAATGTAGCGGTTGGTCGCGCCATCCTTCGCGATTTCCACCCGGGTCCAGGATTTGGGCCGCGAATCGCTGAGTTTGGCCGAGCGGTAACGGTAGGGCGGCAGGCAAAGGAGATAGGAAAGTTCCCCGAAAGTCTCCATGACCGCAGGTTGATTCGACAGGGAAAAAGCGAAGCCGACTCTCTCGGGTCTGCCCGGCAGGGGGCGAAGTTCGTGGGGATCGGCCCGGCCGGGGACAAAAGGTTTTCCCGAGGGGAGATTCCCTTCCCGGTCGTCGGCGTAGATGGTGAGGACGGTTGGTGAGAGGCTGCTTTCCGGCAAGCGCGGACTGATGCGCCAGGCGGGGTGGGCGGTCCATTCTTCCGTCTCGGGTCCGGGCGGGAGATCGGACAGGAAGGTCTTGACCCTGAGGTTGCCGAGTCCGGTGAGCAGGGCGGACAGGGGCCGCATGTTGTCGTTGGGGTCGGGGGGATCGAGCGGGAACGTTTCGCTGCCGGCGGCTGTCTCCAGGGTGCCCTGCCAACGTTGGCCGGCGGAATCGTTCAGCTGGAGAATGGTGATTTTCTCCGGCGTGGGGAGGAGGCGTTCGATGACAATCGATTCGGGGATCTTTCCGTCAAGGAGGTCGAGGACGCGTTTCCGGTAGAAATTCCGCCACAGGACCGGATGATCCTTGGCGACGTTGATGGAAATTTCCCCCAGGAGATCGACAGGCAGGTTGAAAATGGGATTGCGTCCGCTGTCGCGGGCATAGACATGCTGGGGGTCGTCCCCTTCCTTGCCGATTTCGATGCGGCGTTGCAGGGTGCCTTCGGGGGTGTCGTACCAGACTTCGATGCGGGTGGACTGGGGGGTGAAGCCGAACCATTTCAGGTCGCCCGAATATTCGGCGGCTATGGAATCCCCGCGCAGTCGGTCCAGCCAGCGGAGGAGCAGGTCCAGACGGTTCTCGTCGACCGGCCAGGCTACGGGTTGGGTCTGCCGCCAACCCTCGGCGTCGTGTTCGAGGGTGACGGTGAGGCTGGCGTCGCCGCCCGGTATCAGGCTGATTTTTGTCGGCTTGACGTTTCCCGGCGCGCCGGCGAGGTGAAGATTGCGGAAACGCTCCCGGGGCCATTCCAGAAAGCTGAGGAGGTCCTGGTTGACGCCGTATACCGGTTCGGGGAAGTTGTCGATGACGACGGCGCGGAGGTTGTTTTGCACGTCTCCGAAGGCTAAGGCGACTTTCTGGCCGGATTGGCTGGTGACGGAGAGGGAGATGCTTTTCTCGGGATCGGGGGCGCTTCTCCCGGCTTGGGGTTCCCGCCAGGCGAGGGTGGCGAGGGCGGCCATGGCCTGGACCGCGGCGGGATGGAGGGAATCGGCAAGTTGATCCGCGAGGTTTACCTGCCATTCCCCGCCGGGTTTCCGGGTGCAGACCAGGTCGTCCTCACCGGGACGCTTGATGGTGATGCCGACGGTGTCCTGCCAGGGGAAGGGGAAGAGACGCCGTGACTGGTTGGCTCGCCAATCGCGGGAATCGCGGCGGCTCAGGGAAAGGGAGGTGAAGGTGAGGGCGAGGGCGAGGATGACGAAAAGCGCGGTGTATCGTTTGCTCATTGCGGGTCTCGCTTGGGGATGGGGGTTAAGAACTTTAGTTTGCCTGGGCCTCTGGGGTTGTCGCTCTTTGCCAAATTCAATGGGCGTCCCCTCATTCCCGCCTCAACCACCACACCGACACCCCCGCCAATACCCATATGAGCGGCAGTCCCACCACCGCTATCCACATAATCCCCCGCAACTGGCTTCCTGTCAGCCGCAATCTTCTGTCCACCCAGGCCCTTACCGGCATCTCTCCCGTTTCCTCCCGTCCCGCCAGCCAGTGCACCATCGCCAGCATCAGGGCTTCGTTCGCGCCTCTGCCGATATCCGCGTCCGACGCCATCCGCCCCGATGCCATCACCACCACCCGCGCCTCCCGCGCCGAGCCTTCGGCAACCGAACGGTAGGCCAGCGTAAACGGCCCCGGCCGTTTCTGACCGTTCCCCATCGCGGTCGAGACCGCTTCCGGATAGGACTCGATCATTCTTTCCGACGTCCAACCGTTTTCCGCCACCCGCGGATTGTCCCGAATCGAACGCGCCAGCGGGAAAACCAAACCGATCGCGCCGCCGCCTTCCGTACCGCCGCGGCTTTTTCCCAGCGGCGCCAGGGCCTGGCCGTGGTCGTTGTTCTTCTTGTCCTCGATGATGTCATCCCGGAAAGAGCCGCCCAATTCAAAAAGGAGGTCGTTCAGGGGGTCCCCGGCGGAGGTGAAATCCGGTCCGGCGGTGGCGGCCAGGACCAGCAGCCGACCTCCCGTTTTTAGATAGCTTCTTAGGACTTCGGTTTCGGTGGATTTGAAGGGAATCCGTGGTCCGACGATGACGAAAACGTCGCAGCTGGTTGGTATGGAACCGGTCTGGGCGATGGAATGCTGGCGGATTTGCATATTGGCGCCGGCGAGGGCGTTGGCGAGGCGGGAGGCGGTACGGTCGGGGTAGGCGCCGCCGGCGAGGGAGTGTTCCAAATGCCCGTAACTGAACAGGATGCGTGGCACGCGGGGGTCGGCGAGGTGCATGACGGTTTGGGTGAGGCGGCGTTCGCCGTCGTAAACCCAGCGGTCGTCGCCGGCCAGCTGCCGGCGCCAATCCGGTGCGGCGGCGAGGGAGGCGGCGGGGATGGTGATGCGCCGGCCCTGATAATCGGCGACCAGTAGGTTGGCGAGGTGGTCGGGGCTGATGTCCAGTTCGTCGGCGAGTTGTTTGGCGAGGGCGGGTTCGCGGACGGCGTCGGCAAAGGAGACGGTGAATTGCGGGTTGTAGTCGTGATAACGTTGGAGGAGATGCCGCGTTTCCTCGGCGACCGGCACCTCGTGGACGTCCAAGCCCTCGGGCAGGAAGGAATAGACCTGCATCCGTCCCTGGAGCGAATCGAGGGCGCGCAGGGTGACGGGGGAAAGGGAATTCATGCCCTCGCTGGTGAAGTCCCAGGAACGTTCCTGCAGGAGGGTGAGGAAGCGGAAGGGCGCCCGGGCGTCGGCGAAGGTTCGCCAGGGATAGTTGGCCAGCCAATTGACATTTACGAGAATGACGAAGGCGGCCAGGGCGGTCATGATGATGCGGCGGCGGTCGCGGCCGTTCTCCTCATAATAGTATATGGGGGCTTTCATGACGGCGGTGTCGGAGATGGTGACGTATTTGGGATTGCGGTATGTTCCCTGGTCCTGGCGTTGGGCTCTTCGGGCGGCGCGGAAGGTGAAGACCGACCACAGGAAGGCGCAGGCCGCGAAAATCAGGGGCAAAAACCAGGGGAGGGAAAGGCTGGCGAAGGCGGAGGTGAAGGGGTGTCCCGCCTCCCAGAAGCCTCTGATATGGATAAGTGCGGTCTGGAGGGTCAGGAGCACGAAACCGGCCAGAACCAGGATATAGGTGACGGTAAGGCGGCGGCGGACGACGGCGTTTACGGGCCGGTCGGAGGGTTCGCGGTTATTGATGGCGATCCAGGCCATGAAGAGGAAGAAGGCGGTGACGGAGATGAAGTAGATCATGCCGCAGGTGTCGAGTTGTCCGGAGATCCAGCGTTGGCAGCAGGGGAGATAACTCATGGACCTGAGGATGCTGGCGGTGGCGCCGGAGTAAGGATCGAGGCCGGCGGCGACGGCGAGAAAGATGAGAATGCCGCCGGTGCCGGCGGCGGCGGCCACGGGTGAAGTGGTAAGGGAGGAAATGAAAACGCCCAGGGACATGGCGAGCGAGCCGAAGGCGACGAGGGCCAAAAAGGCGGGGACGACCGCGTACCAATCCAGATTCCCGCCGTAGTCCAGGAGGGCGGCGTAGACAAGGCCGTGGAGGAGGTGGAGGAGAACGAACAGCATGGCTCCGGCGTATTTGGCGAGGATGACGGTGAAGGAACCGACCGGGGCGGTGAGGAGCGTTTCTATGGTGCCGTCGGCGTTGTTTTGGGCCAGTGAGTGCATGGAGACGAAGGGATAGAGGATAATGGAGGTGAAGAGGATGAAGAGGGCGATTTCCCCGAATTCGGCGACGGGAGTGGCTTGCCGGACCGTGGTGAGGTAGAAGGCGAAGGAGTCGAGGAGGATGAAGAAGGCGGTGGCGAAAAGGATCGGCGGGGTCTGAATGATGTCGGCCGCTTCTTTTCGGGTGAGCGCCAGGAATTTACGCATGGGGCGGTCCTTGGATTGCAATGTCGGTTAAATGATCCGCGATTTCGCCTTGATGACCAACCATTCAAGCCACAATAATCCGCATGGTCGTCCACCTTGCTTGACAAACATCCTAAAGCCCAAGCTTCCGCTTGAAGTCTTTCATATCACCACAAGTGACCGCCGCCACCACCAATTTCTCCAGCTTTTCAACATCGGTGCACTTCTCCACCGCCTTCGCCACCGGTTTCGGGACCGAACCGAAACGAACCCCCAAAACCGACAGAATCGATTCGATCTTGCCTTCAGCCTTGCCTTCAGCCTTGCCTTTTGCCTCGCCTTTTGCCTCGCCTTTTGCGAGCATTTCGTCGATAATGGTATCAGCCATTGCATTTCCCTCCTTATCGCCAAACAACCGGCACATCATTTTCCTGGCTATCTCCAGCCAGCGTTTCGGTCGGCATAACGAGCCGGCGTAATGGGCAAATCCGTCTAAAAGATACTGTGCCCGCAAATCCCCCTTCAGATAAGCAAACGTCTCGGCGATACTTTCGTACCGCGTTTTCATCCGGCCCTGCGCCGCAGCCTGCAACGCTTCCAACAAAATCCGCAACGCCGGGTCGTCGATGTCGTTTTCCAAGGAAAGCCGCGCGACATCGATCAAGTGGATGGGGAAGTCCAGTACGGCCGAATCCACTCCGTCAGTTTGACAGATCAGATCCCGCATCCGCAAAGCGCCCTTCCACGGCTTGGCGCCGTTGTAAAGGATGATGGCCAGGGGATAGGGAAAGCGACCATAATTTACCCGATTTTTGTCCCCATTCCTCAAATCCGCCAAAAACTGTCGGTAAGCGTCGACGATGTATTCGAGCAAACGAAATGGTATATGAGGGTCGGGAGCGGATTGGTGTTCCAAAAATATGAACACCTCCACCGGCTGGCCACCCTGCTTGAAGCGGGCGGAAAAGCGCAGATCGCCGATGCGTTCCTCCAGTTTGCCGTCGACCGTGGCCGAGTTCAAGCAGCATAAGGAATTCAGGTCGAGCAAATTGATTGGCGCAACCTTGCCGCAATACCTCAGGAAGGCGGCGAAAGTCTTTACGTCGCTTAGGCACAACCTGACAAAACAGTCATGCGGATAGGCGCGAAACAGCATCAAGTCGATTTTCGCCGCCTTTTTCATTTTCCGCTCCGCGGCAGCCTTCTGGAGCCGGTAAGGCGTCGGAAAATGTCTTCCAGCTTGATCGGTTCCTGATGCATTCCGGTGATGAGCCAGCCCCGGCTGGTGCATACGCCGGAAATTTCCCGGCGCAAGTCGACGCCGGCCGGCGTGGTCAGGCGAACCGTCGTCACTTCCGAATCGTCCGCGGGCGGCGTCACCCCGATTGCCCTTACCCCGGTTATTCCCCGCAAAGCCTCGCGGACCGGCTCATGGGCCACGAGCTCCAGGATGATGGTTCGCTCGTCGATGCTGTTGTCGCAGATGTTTTCCGGACTGTCGTCGGCAATCACCCGGCCTTCGTTCAAAATAATCACCCGCCCGCAAAGCCGCTCGACGTCGGAGAGAATATGGCTGGAAAGTAGAACCGTCGTTTTTCGTCCCAGTTCGGAAATCAGCTCCCGCGTTTCGGCCGCCTGCTTGGGGTCGAGGCCGGCGGTCGGTTCGTCGAGAAGCAGCGCCTCGGGGTCGGCCAGCAGGCTGTCCGCCAGTCCCACCCGCTGCCGCATGCCTTTCGACAAGTGTCCAATCAACCGGTGCAGGAAATCCTCCACGCCGCAGCGTTGGGCTACCGCCTCCAGGCGATCCGTGACGGCATTCTCCGGTATTCCCTTGATTCCGGCCCGAAAAGACAGATACTCGTTCACCCGCATGCGGGCGGGCAGGGGGTTGGCTTCGGGGAGGTAGCCGATTTTCTCCCTGACTCCGGGGATTCGGGGGTCCTGGCCGTCAACCCTCACCTCGCCGTGGGTGGGGGTGAGGAACCCGGCCAGGAGCCGCATGGCGGTGGATTTACCCGCGCCGTTCTTGCCGAGAAAGCCGACCACTTCGCCTTTATTGACGGTAAAGGAAACCCCGTCCAGGGCCTGGCGGGAACTGTAGAATTTATGGACATTGACCGCTTCCAGCATCATAAGGGCTGACTCCCTGCCAAAAGGTGGCGGCGGAAAAATTATACGGACCGTTCCTGTGGACTTTTCGAAAAAATCGGGCAGAGACCGCCGCTCGATTTCTTCGAAAGTTTAACCTCTTTGAGGACATGGGTTTTATTTTCGGCAGTTCAAAGGCTCAGGCTGAGTTGACCTAACTCTACAACGCTAGATTTGCGGGAACCGCCCCGCAAATCTAGCGTTGTAGAGCTAATTCTGGCTATACTTACTTTCTGAGGAAATCGAGCGGTGGTTGGCTCGATTTCCTCAAAAAGTCAACTTCCTCAGATTATCATTTTGCCGGGGTCAGTTCCATTAAAAACTGGACTTTTGCAAAATTAAAAACATTTTAAATTCCGGCAAAAATGATTTTTGCAAAGTGGCGATTGGCGTTTTAATCGCCACTTTGCAAAACTTCATTAAAAACATGCCCGCCGCATCATGACGCCTACCGGGATGGCCTTTTAAGCGCGGGACATGATTCGGTTGATCTCACGGCCGGGTTTTGCACAATGCAATGAGGCGGTTTTGCCCGGCGCCGTTTTTTTATGGGAAGGCCCGGAGTTTTGCCCAAGCGCCATTCAAACCGCCGAATGGCGCTTTTGTAAAAGCAAAAACACCGTAAATTCGGACTAAAACTATTTTTGCCAAATGACGATTGGCGGTTTAATCGTCATTTGGCAAAACTTCAGGGAAGACCTGGAAGAAGACTTGACCCGCATGTACATTCGCCCGCTAAAAATCGGTTCACTCATTTTGGAGAATAACCTCGTACAGGCTCCCCTCGCCGGTTATTCGTCGCTGCCGTTCCGCCTGTTGTCGTGGGAAATGGGCAGGCCGGGGCTTCTCGCGACCGAGATGATTTCCGCCAACGCCCTGTACCAGCAAGCCGACACCCAGGATCAATACCTGGCGAAGTCGCCCCATGAGGGTCCGGTTCTTTACCAGCTTTGGGGGGCGAACGCCCGGGCGCTGGGGTATGCGACCCGGGTGGCGGAGGAACGCGGCGCCGACGCGGTGGACCTTAACTGCGGCTGTCCGGTGCGGAAGGTGCGCGCCGCCAACGCCGGGTCCAAATTGATGGAGCAGCCGGAACTGGTTCGCGAGCTGGTCCGGGCGATGCGGGAAAACACGTCCCGGCCGGTTTCGGTCAAGATTCGCGTCGGGACGGACGCGGGCCATTTCAACGCGGTGGAAATAGCCCGAATCGCCGAGGGGGAGGGGGCGGACTGGCTGACCGTTCACGGCCGCCACGCGAAGGAGGCATACGGCACGCCGTGCCGGTATGGGGAGATTGCCAAGGTGGTGCGCTCGGTGTCGATACCGGTGGTGGGGAACGGGGACGTCAGGGACGGCCCCACGGCCAGGAAAATGTTCGAGGAGGCGGGAGCGGCGGGAGCGATGGTGGGCCGGGCCTGCATGGGTGCGCCGTGGGTGTTCCGGCGGATTACGGAGGAATGCGCCGGCCGGGAGTTTACGCCGCCGTCCCTGGGGGAAATCGGCGCCACCATTCTCCGGCATCACGATCTCTTGGTGGAGTTGCTGGGGCCGGAACGGGCGATTCGGCATTGCCGCAAGCTGGGGTCGTTTTATTCGAAAGCTTTCGCGGGGGCGCGGGAGTTCAGGAACAGCCTGAATTTCTGCCATAGCCGGGAGGAATTGGCGGAGTTGATTGGCAGGTATTTCGTCTGACGCGGTGGAAAAGCTTTGCTTGCGCCATCCTTCTCTTTGTGGCATGATAGTCGACAACAATTATCTGCCGACGGTTTTTTAAAGGAGGGGGCCATGTTCAAGCATGTCGCCATGTGGAAATTCACGGATGATGACGACCCCGGCGGGAACCGGGTGAAAGCGATAAACATCAAAACCTCCCTGGAAGAACTGGTGTACGAGGTGCACGGGCTCCTGGAGGCGACGGTTTGCATAGATCCGGCGGACAAGCGCCCGGACGGCGCGGACATATTTATGGAATGCCTCTTCGAGGATCGGGAGGCGTATGACGATTTTCTGAAGCATCCCCACCAGCTTGCCGCAGACAAGCTCATACGTTCCTGTACGGAAGAAAGGTTGGCGATGGCCTTCGAGGTGGTGGAGGAGTTGGAGTTGCCCTGAAAGGGCGGGGGTAGCCATTGGCAGACAGGTTATGCATTCGAAACGGTTGGGAGCTTCGCCCGCTCTGAACGCGATACCGCCTTGGCCGCCCGGACGCAAAATTCGCTTCGCTCTTTTGCTCAAAAAGGTAGGGCCGCGTGACTAGTGCCCCGTAAAGCCTAAATTTTCGGATAGATTTGCGTTTTCGCGCCCTTGGGTTGCGTTGGAGCTTCTTGACAATATATTCAATATTGCCTGCGAAGCTCCGCCTTGCCCAAGGGCGCGAAAACGCAAATCTATCCGAAAATTTAGGCTTTACGGGGCACTAGTTTCCACTGGGGTTTTACCGAATGCTGGAACTGCATTTCATTTTACGCGGCCCTTTAACCGCATTTTTTATAACCGCTTTAACCGCTAACCGCGCACCACAACCGCCTTATTGACTTTTTGATCGACCGCGTTTCATAGGGGGCTGGTTGCGCCCCCCTGAACCCCCGCAACCAGCGTGACGCTGGACCCAATTAAGCTGGCGCACCAGAACAAGTGTCTTCATCTTTTACTAGGAGAAATACGTGGCAAAAGCCCCGCAAAACGCCATCAGCCCCACCCGCGAGGAAGATTACGCCGAGTGGTACCAGCAGGTAGTCCGCGCCGCCGACATGGCCGAAACATCCCCGGTCCGGGGCTGCATGGTCATCAAGCCCTGGGGCTATTCCTTCTGGGAAAATATCCAGAAAAACATGGACGCCATGTTCAAGGCCACCGGACATCAGAACGCCTACTTCCCCCTCTTCATCCCCAAAAGCTTTCTGGAAAAGGAAGCCGAACACGTCGAAGGCTTCGCCAAGGAATGCGCCGTCGTGACCCATCACCGCCTCGAGGCGGGACCGGACGGCGGGCTGGTGCCGGCGGGGGAACTGGAGGAGC
The DNA here is from genome assembly GCA_031555915.1 of Planctomycetota bacterium. Lineage (GTDB taxonomy): Bacteria > Planctomycetota > SZUA-567 > SZUA-567 > SZUA-567 > JAJBSZ01. Next base: position 37,135 of record JAVBTZ010000190.1, on the reverse strand, counting down.
CGCTTATTGTCCGGCCGACGTCGGAAACGATTATCGGGGCCTTGTACGCCAAATGGGTGCAGTCCTACCGCGATTTGCCGATTCTCATCAACCAGTGGTGCAACGTGGTGCGCTGGGAACTTCGTACCCGGTTGTTTCTCCGGACGGCCGAATTCCTCTGGCAGGAGGGCCACACCGCCCACGAGACGTCCGAGGAAGCTTGGGAGGAAACGCGGCAAATGCTGGGCGTGTACCGGGATTTCGTGCAGGATTACCTGGCCATGCCGGTCCTGACCGGGCTCAAGACCCCGAACCAGCGTTTCCCCGGCGCCGTCGAGACCCTGTGCATCGAGGCGATGATGCAGGACCGGAAATCCCTCCAGGCCGGGACCAGCCACTTCCTGGGCCAGAACTTCGCCAAAGCCTCCGGCATCATCTACCAGTCCCGCGAAGGCCGCGAGGAATACGCCTGGACCACCTCCTGGGGCACCTCGACCCGGCTCATAGGCGGGGCGATCATGACCCACGCCGACGACGACGGCATGGTCATGCCGCCGCGCCTGGCGCCGGCGCACGTGGTGATTCTGCCGATTTACCGGAAGGACGAGGAACGCGCCGCTTCGGTCGAATATGCCGAAAAGATTGCGGCGGAGTTGCGGAAGGTGGACACGGCATGGGGGGGCAAGGTCGAGGCGATGGTGGACCGGCGGGACATGAACGCCGGCGAAAAGGGTTGGGATTGGGTCAAGAAAGGCGCGCCGCTTCGGGTCGAAGTGGGTCCCCGGGACATCGAGAAAAACGCGGTTTTCGTCGCCCGGCGGGACAAGGGGCCGAAGGAGAAATACGGCCAGGGCCGGGAGGACTTCATTGCCGCCGTTCCCGGGGTTTTGGCCGATATGCAGGCGAACCTGTTTGCGAAAGCCTTGGCGTACCGCCAGGCGAACACGGTCGAAATCGACGACTTGGCTGAATTCAAGCAGTACTTCACCCCGAAGAACGCCGAGAAACCGGAAATCCACGGCGGCTATGCGATGAGCCATTGGTGCGGGGACGCCGCTTGCGAAGGGAAGATAACGGATGAATTGTCGGTGACGATCCGTTGTTTGCCGCTGGATCGGGAGAAATCCGGTGCGGGGAAATGCGTGGTGTGCGGCAAGGAATCGACCGGGCGGGTGCCGTTTGCGAAGGCTTATTGAAGGCTTATTGAATGAAGGTAGCCTCAACTTCCAACGTAAAAAAACTTGCATGGAAGTAAATTTTACTTAATATACGCTAGATCAACCGTTTTTATACTGGGCGGCGCAGTAATGCTGAATGTTAATCTTACCCAAGGTTTACATTTATAAAAATGCGGAAAAGCTCGGCGTCGGGTTTCGACGCCGTTTAGTTGCGTAATATTCACATAGACCTAAGCAAAACCTTATCGCTATCGAGTGAAAAAAGAAGGTGACTCCCGATGAAAAACATTCTCCTGATCCTGGTCATCCTCGCCGCCGCCGGCGCCGGGTACTACCTCCATACCAACCCCGAGGCAAAACAGTCGGCCCTGGGCACGGTCAACAAATTAATCGACAGCGGCAAGGAAATGGTCGAAGGCAAAAAGAAAGAACCCGCCGAACCCCAGGAAGCGCCCCTCCCCACCGTATCCGTCATCACCATCCAACCCAAAAGCGTCACCGTTACCGAGGAATTGAACGGCAGGGTGGTGCCTTATCTAATCGCCGAAGTCAGGCCGCAGGTCCAGGGGATTATCCAGCAACGCCTGTTCGACGAAGGCTCGGACGTCGAAAAGGATTCGCAACTCTATCAAATCGACCCCGCCACCTACGAAGCCCAACTCGCCCGCGCCGAAGCCGGCCTCGCCAAAGCCTATGCCAACGCCGACGTCGCCGAAACCAAAATGGTCCGTTATGAACAGCTGGTGGAAGCCAACGCCGTCAACCGCCAGGAATACGACGAAGTCAAGGCCCAGGCCAAACAGGCCGACGCCGAGGTCACCATCGCCGAAACCGAAGTGCGCATCGCGAAAATCAACGTCGACTACGCCAAAGTCCTCTCGCCCATATCGGGGCGGATCGGCAAATCCAACGTCACCGTCGGCGCCCTCGTCACCGCCAGCCAATCCTCCCCCCTCGCCACCGTCCAGCAGCTCGACCCCATCTACGTCGATGTCACCCAGCCCATCTCCTGGATGCTGAACCAGGCCAACAATCTCCAGGCCGGCATTCTGCAAAACACCGGCGAATCCTATGGCGAGATGACCGTCGTCCTCGACAACGGTAAAGTTTACGGGGAAAAGGGGAAGCTCCTTTTCGCCGACGTCACCGTCGACCAAACCACCGGCACCATCAACCTTCGGGCCGAATTCCCCAACCCCGACCATGTCCTCCTCCCCGGGATGTTCGTCAAAGCCCTTCTCGCCGTGGCGCATGAGGAAGACGCCGTCACCGTTCCCCAACGCGCCCTGTCGCGGAATTCGGAAGGTTCCGCCTACGTCCTGGTCGTCAAGCCAGACGGCACGGCCGAACAGCGTCACGTCACCACCGTCCGCACCACCGGGGACGATTGGCTCCTCTCCGACGGCTTGGCGCCGGGGGAAAAGGTCGTGGTGGAAGGCAGCCAGCGCATCCGCATCATCCCGGGAGCGCCGGCCCCGAAGGTGAACGCGGTCGAGGCGAAAACGCAAGGGAAGAAGTAAGCGGACGCTTAGCAATAATTCCGCGGCGGCCCGCCCGCCTTTCTCCTCCCTACCCTAACCCCATACGCCAAACCCAAACCAGGATTCCATAACATGGCAAAATTTTTCATCCATCGCCCCATTTTCGCCTGGGTCATCGCCATCGTCATGATGCTCGCGGGTCTCATCTCCATCCTGCAGCTCCCCATCTCGCAATACCCCGACATCGCCATGCCCGCCATCGTCATCAACGCCAATTATCCCGGCGCCAGCGCGGAGACGTTGTCGAACACCGTCACCCAGGTCATTGAACAAAACATGAACGGCATCGACAACCTGCTGTACATGGCCTCGCAAAGCCAGTCCTCCGGCGCCGTCGCCATCACCCTGACTTTCCAAAACGGCACCGACCCCGACATCGCCCAGGTGCAAGTGCAAAACAAACTCTCCCTCGCCACCCCAAAATTGCCGCAGGAAGTGCAGCGCCAGGGCATGTCCGTCAGTAAGTCCTCCGCCACCTATCTTCTGGTCGCCGCCTTCGTTTCCCGGGACGGCAGCATGACCGAAGCCGAAATCTCCGACTACGTCAACACCTACCTGAAAGACGCGGCGTCCCGTGTTTCGGGGGTCGGCGAGATATCCATATTCGGGGCCGAACGTGCCATGCGCATCTGGGTGGATCCGGTGAAATTGTCCAATTACAATCTTACCCTGTCGGATCTGCAGGGCGTCATCCAAACCCAAAATTTGCAGGTCTCCTCCGGCCAGTTGGGCGGCATGCCGCAGGATGGCGAACGGCAATTGAACGCCACCATCATCGCCCAGTCGCAGCTGCAAACCGTCAAAGAGTTCGAGGACATGTACATCCGGGTCAACCAGGACGGCTCCGTTCTCAGAATGAAGGATGTCGCCCGGATTGAACTTGGTCAGGACAGTTACACCACCGTCGGCCGCTTCAACGGCATGCCCGCATCCGGCATGGCGGTGAAATTGGCCTCCGGCGCCAACGCCCTGCAAACGGCCGACAATGTCAAGGCCTACCTCACCAGCGCCAAGGAATTCTTTCCAGCCGGCCTGGAATTCGTCTTCCCCTACGACACTTCGCCCTTTGTCCGCCTCTCCATCTTTGAAGTGGTGAAAACCCTTATCGAAGCCATTATCCTGGTCGTTTTGGTTCTCTACATCTTTCTCCAGAACTGGCGCACCACCATCATCCCTTCCATCGCCGTGCCGGTCGTGCTCCTGGGTTCCTTCTGCGCCCTATTGGGTTTCGGCTACAATATCAACACCCTGACCATGCTCGGCATGGTCCTGTCCATCGGCCTTCTGGTCGACGACGCCATCGTGGTGGTGGAAAACGTCGAGCGTCTGATATCGGAGGAGGGGATGTCGCCGGTGGCGGCGGCGGAAAAATCCATGGAACAGCTTACGGGAGCCCTGGTCGGCACCGCCATGGTGCTGGTGGCGGTGTTCCTGCCAATGGCCTTCTTCGGCGGTTCCACCGGGGTGATTTACCGCCAGTTCTCCATCACCGTTTGTACCACCATGACCCTGTCCGTATTTGTCGCCATTGTCCTTACCCCCGCTCTCTGCGCCACCATCCTCAGGGCCGAGGACTTTCTGCCGGAAGATCAGCGTCCGAAACCGCAGACCTTCATCGGGCAGTTCATCCAATGGTTTTTCAAGTGGTATAACCGCGGCTTCGCCTGGTGTGTTCGGGTCTACGTTTCGGTCGTCGGCCACATGATTGCCCGCTGGACCCGTTATTTCCTTCTTTACCTGATTTTCTGCGGCATTCTGGTTTACTCCTTCCGCCATATTCCCACCGCTTTTCTGCCGGACGAAGACCAGGGCATTCTCATGGTCGAGATGCAGCTCCCCGCCGGCGCCACCCGCGACCGCACCCAGAGAGTGGCGGAAACGGTGGCCAAGTATTTCCTTGAAACGGAAAAGGAAGCGGTCGAGTCCATGTTCTATGTTTGCGGCTATTCCTTCTCCGGGGAGGGGCAGAACTCCGCCCTCTCCTTTGTCCGCCTGCGCGACTGGGAGAGCCGGAGCAAGCCCGGTCTGCGGGTTTTCGACGTCGCCAATCGGGCCAACGCCAATTTTGCGCAAAACATCATGGACGGCAACGTCTACGCCATCGTCCCTCCGGCGGTGGTGGAACTCGGCATCGCCGGCGGTTTCGACGCCCAGCTGCAGGACCAGGCCAACATCGGCCACGAGAAACTGATGCAAGGCCGCAACCAGTTCCTCTCTCTCGCCTATTCCCCCGAATTCGCCGGCCGCCTGCGGCAAACCCGCCCCAACGGCAAGGACGACAACCCCCAGTACAAGATCGAGCTTGACCAGGCCAAAGCCTTCTCCTATCAGGTCAACCTCACCGACATTCACGACATGCTCCAGAAAGGCTGGGGTTCCGGCTACATCAACGACTTCATGAACAACGGCCGCATCAAGAAGGTCATCCTCATGGCCGAAGCCGGCGCCCGCATGGTGCCGGAAGATTTCGACAAATGGTATATCCGCAACACCCTTGGGAAAATGGTTCCCTTCGGTTCCCTCATCAACAAGGAATGGACCTACGGCTCGCCCCGTCTCGAACGTTACAACGGTCTGCCGTCGGTGGAGATCGTGGGCAGTCCCGCTCCCGGCGTGTCCACCGGTCAGGCCATGGCGGCCTGCGAGGAAATCGTCGGCCGTCTCGACCCGGGGATTGGCCTGGCCTGGACCGGCCTCTCCTACCAGGAACGCGCCTCCGGCGAGCAAACCGCCGCCCTCTACACTCTTTCCATCATCGCGATTTTCCTGTTCCTGGCCGCGCTTTATGAAAGCTGGACCATTCCCTTCTCCATTCTTCTTTCCATTCCCATCGGCATCATGGGCGTGGCCGCGGCCGCCCTGGTTTTCAAGAAGTCGAACGACGTCTATTTCCAGGTCGGTTTCCTGACCATCATCGGTCTCGCCGCCAAGAACGCGATTCTGATTGTCGAATTCGCCAAGGAGCTCCACGAAAAGGAGGGCATGACCGTTTCCCAGGCCGCCTTGGAGGCGTGCCGCCTGCGTCTGCGTCCCATCATGATGACGGTGTTGACCTTTATCCTCGGCGTCCTGCCGTTGGCCATGGCCAAGGGCGCGGGTTCCGGCGCCCAGTCCGCCATCGGCATCGGCATTGTCGGCGGCATGGTCACCAATACCGTTTTCGGGATCTTCTTCGTTCCGGTCTTTTTCGTCATGGTTACCTGGTTCTTCTCGAAGAGCGCCCGCGAAGGGGAGAAAAATCTCCGCGAAAGCCAGCGGCTCAACCTCAAGCTGCAGCGCGAAGTCCGCAACACCAAGCTTATCCGCGATACGGAAAACCATCCCGGCAAGGGATAGGAAGAAGCATTGGGGTTTTATTCCCTAACGCAAATCCAACCGGCCCGGCCCTGGTCTAGAAGGCGCCGGGCCGGTTGTTTTTCGCGGCATCTTTACGATTTCAAAACGCGGCGGGTATAGTTGGCCGGCAGGCCAAGCTTAACCGGGGCATAATTCAGCGGCAATTATTTAACGCATCTTTTTCCACATAATTCGCATGAAAGCCGGCGCTACCTTGATACCCGACATGTATCGGGGGACTTCTAACATGACCACAAGGAGCAGCCATGTCTTTCAAGGTGCGTATTTATGGTATCGTCGCATTGTTGATTTTTCTGACCGTTCTCGCCACCGGCTTCGGGCTTTACGCCATGTACAGTATCGACGGCGCCATGAACGAGGAAATTCGCCTCGCCGCCGCGGTGTCGGCTTTCAAGGACATTAAATCCGACATGCAGGACGTGTTGATTTCCGTGCGGGAAATTGTCCTCGCGCCGACCATGGAAGAGAAACAGGCGGAGAAGAAAAAGCTGGACCAAACGGTGGCCGAAATCGACGCCGCCTTCGCCAATCCGCCGGAAACGCGCGGCGTTGAAAATGAATGGGCGGCCTTGCAGGAACTATGGACGAAGCACAAGGGGATTGTCGAGCGGATTTACCGGGAGAGCGAGGCCAACACCAAAGTTTATGCCGCGGCCCTGGCCTCGGGGGACAGCATGACTTTCTGGCATCATTACGACGTGCCGCTCAAGAACATTTTCAGCCTGGCCCAAAAGGACGATTCGGACAGCGGCCGGGCGGTGGCGTTATTGACGATGCAAAGTTTGGAGGCGGTAAGGAGCTTGGAAGTCCAGGAAAAACTGCTGGCGTTGGTGACGGACGAGGAGCAACTGCGCAAGGAGAGTGAAACCGGCAAGTCGGAACTGGCCCGGCTCACGGCGACCTTGAACCGTTTGGAGCGGCTCCTCACCAATCCCGCCGTCGCCGACCAGGCCCTCGCCGACTTTTCCGCCGGATTGGCCGAGCAGGCCGACAAGCACATTTCCTTCGACAAGGGGTCGGCGGAGGTGAGTAAAATCGCCTTCGCGCTGCCGCCGGATTTCATCAACCCCGACCTGGCGGAAAGCAGCCGCATTTACTGGAATGACCTGAAACCGTGGCGCGGCAACGGCCCCCGCATTTTCCAGCGGGTATATGATTTGGCCTTGCAGAACTCGAACTCCCGCGCCTTCGCCATTCTCATGAACGAATGCAACCCCACCCGCCGCGAGGAGTCGCGCTTGATTGGCGAGGTGGTCAATTTCGGCGATCGGGGGCTGGAGAAGGCGATAGCCGCGGCGACGGCGGACTACCGCCGGGCCTGGTACATTCTCGCTTTGGCCGGTTTGTCGGCGATTATTTTGGGAACGGGGTTGGCGGTGTATTCGGTGCGCCGCCTGAATCGGTCGCTGATTGACGCGATAACCGGGCTTAGCGACCGTTCGGCCGACGTGAGCCATATCGCCAGGCAATTGGCGGCGGGGGCGAACACCTTGGCGGAGGGGGCGACCTCGCAGGCGTCCTCCCTGGAGAAGACCTCGTCCGCCCTGGAACAAATGGCCTCGATGACCCGGCAGAACGCCGACAACGCCAGCCAGACCCAGAAAACCTCGAACAACAGTTTGGGGCTTATCTCCGGCGGGGCGGAGACGGTGAAGGGGGTGACTTTGGCGATGGGTGAAATCAGCCAGTCGTCGGAAAAGATCAGCCAGATCATCAAGACGATTGAAGGCATCGCCTTCCAGACCAATCTCCTGGCCTTGAACGCGGCGGTGGAGGCGGCCCGGGCCGGCGAGGCGGGGAAGGGGTTCGCGGTGGTGGCGGATGAAGTGCGGCATTTGGCGATGCGGTCATCGCAGGCGGCGAAGGAAACGTCGGATTTGATTCAGGGCACGGTGGATAGGATTCGCCTGGGGTCGGATCAGGTGAACCAGTTGTCGGAATCGTTTCTCAATATCGAGAGGGAGTCGGAGAACGTGGGCGAGTTGGTGACGCAGATATCGTCGGCGACGGCGGAGCAGGCGCAGGGGGTGGATCAGGTGAATCAGGCGGTGGCGGCGATGGACAAGGTGACGCAGGAGAATGCGGCGACGGCGGAGGAGTCGGCGGGAGCGGCGGAGGACTTGTCGGGTCAGGCGCAGGAGCTGTTGAATTTGGTGCGGGAGCTGGAGGTGATTGTGTATGGGAAGGGCTACCAGGCGCCGGAAGCGGTCAGGGGGGAGATACCGGTAGTCAGGAAAACCCCGGCGGCGGCGATGGCGCGGAAGTTCAATCCGCTTCCGGTTCGGGCACTTCCGCACCGGCCGGAACGGGGCGGGGAAGGCGGCAAAGTGCGGGTGCTGCAGCCGCAGGAGGTGATTCCCGTGGAGGAGGTTCAGGGTTCGCCGGTATGATTTTGGGGCCGGGATTCGTATAATTGAAAAGACACTGCCGCGTTTGGCGGCAGTGTTCCTTTTATTACGGTCCTAAAAATAATTCGGCCTGGAACCGGATGGCCCAACGGGAGATGAAGATGGATCCCCAGGACAAAAACGTCTGGATTACCGGCGCTTCCTCTGGGATAGGGGGCGCTTTGGCGGTGGAAATGGCCCGGCGGAAGGCGCGGCTCCTCCTGTCGGCCCGGCGCGAGGAAAAGTTGCGGGAGGTGGCGGAGCGTTGCCGCGCGGCCGGCGCGGGGGGGGTGGATATTCTCCCCTTCGATTTGGGGCGGACGGAAACGTTAGGTCCTCTGGCCGGCGAAGCGGAGGCGCGGCTGGGGGGGGTGGACATTTTGGTGAATATCGGCGGGGTGGGGATGCGGGGCTTGGGTTTGGAGACGGATTTGGCGGTGGCGAAGAGGGTGATGGAGGTGGATTTTTGGGGCGCGGTGGAATTGACGCGGGGGGTGGCGCCGGCGATGGTGCGGCGGGGGAGGGGGCAGATTGTGGTGTTGACGGGGGTATTGGGCAAATTCGGCGCGCCGCGGCGGTCGTTTTATTCGGCGGCGAAGCATGCCTTGCACGGTTGGTTCGAGTCGCTTAGGGAGGAGTTGCTGGGGACCGGGGTTGAGGTGACGTTTCTGGTGCCGGGCTGGGTCAGGACGGAGATTTCCGAGAACGCCCTGGAGGCGGACGGGAGTACGCACGGCCGTATGGACGCGGGGCAGGAGGGGGGGATAACGGCGGAGGAGTGCGCGCGGCGTTGCCTGCCGGCGATTACGGAGGGGGTGGCGGAACAGTTGGTGGGGGGGATTGAATGCGGGGGGGTGTACCTGCATCGTTTGTGGCCGGGTCTCTTCCGCAAGCTGCTGCGGCGGCGGGGGATTGGTTGAGGGCTTGCCGGTTTTGCCAAAGCCCCGTTCAAACCGCCGAATGGCGCTTTGGTAAAAGCTAAAAACCATGCAACGCCGGCGAAAACGATTTTTGCCAAGTGACGATTGAGGGTCGAATCTCGAAGCGTCACTTGGCAAAACAGCAGGTTTTAGTCCTCCAGCCGCAGGGATTTCGGCGGGGCGAGAAGTTGGCGCGAGCCGGCGGCGGGAGCGGCGGGGCCGGGCAGTTCGTTTTGTCCGTGGCGCCGCCGGGCGCCCTGGAGTTGGAAGCGAATCATCATCCGCCGCAGTTCCCCGGTTTGGCGGGACAGGGTGCGGGCTTCTTCGGCGGTGCGGGTGGCGTAGCGGGAGTTCTGCTGGGTGGAGCGGTCGATTTGGGCCAGGCTGGCGACGATTTGATCGATACTCTTCGACTGCTCCTGGCTGGCCGAGGCAATCTCGCCATACAGCTGGGTGGTCTGCTGCGCGTTTTCCAGAATCTCCTTGAAGGCGACGTCGGTGCGAAGGGCGATGGCGGCGCCGTTTTCCACCCGCTTCACCGTGTCCTCGACCAGGGTGGCGGTGTCCCGGGCCGCCTTGGCGCTGCGGGAGGCGAGGTTGCGGACCTCCTCCGCCACCACCGAAAAGCCCTTCCCCTGCCGGCCGGCCCGGGCCGCCTCCACCGCCGCGTTCAGGGCGAGAAGGTTGGTTTGGAAGGCGATGTCGTCGATAAGCTTGACGATTTTGGCGATTTGTCCGCTGGAAGTCTGAATCTCCTGCATCGACGCCACCATTTCCTGCACCGCCGCGTAGCCGCGTTCCGCCACTTCGCGGCTGGCGATGGCGAATTCGTTGGCGCGGGAGGCGTTTTTGGCGTTGCGGTGCGTCTGCTCGCCAATCTGGGTGGTGTTGGAGGAAATCTCCACGAGGGCGGTCGCCGATTCGATGGAACCGGCCGAGAGGGACTCGCTGGCGGCGGAAATCGCCTCCGCTCCCGCGGTCACCTGTTGCACGTGGCGGTTGACCCGCACCAGGGCGTCGTGGGTGATGCGCATCATTTCCGACAAGGCCCGGCCCAATCGGTCTTCGTTGCTGCGGAGCGTGACCGAACCGGAAAAATCCCCCGACGCCATTTCCCCGGCGATACCCACTTCCTCCCGTTGCGAATGCAGCATGTCGCCGACCGACTGGGCCAGGGCGCCGATTTCATCCCGGCGCCCGACGTGGGCGCTCATGATGTCGCGGTCGATTTCACCCCTGGCGAGGAGGCCCATCTGCAGGGCGGCGTCGCGGATGGGGCGGGACAGGTAGCGGGTCTCCCGCAGGGCCAGCACGATGGAGACCAGGAAACCGATGACCGAACAGACCAGGAAAATCAGACGCACCCGTTCGGCATTGGCGATGGAGGCTTTGGTGGCGTTGGTTGTTTCCTTCACCCTGGCGTTGACGATGCCCATCTGGTCCTTGAATTCGGCGAGGCGCTGGGCGGCGCCGACCATGCCCTCCTTGGCGGCGACGGCGTCGGCGGTGGCGTTCTTGGTGTCGGCGCTGGCGATGCCGGCCGAGTCGCGGGCCGAGTCGCTGATGATGGTGACGACGGCGTCGAGCTTTTGGTTCACGGTGTCGCGGGCGGTTTGCACGTCGCCGAAGGCGATGTCGAAGGCGTTCTTGGCCACGTCCTCGAACTCGAAGCCGCCCCGAACCCGGCGGCGGAGCATTTCGTCGATTTTTTCGAACTCGCCCATGAGCCGCTCGTGGACGGCGGCCCAGGCGGTCCAGGATTCGCGGAACTCCCGCCAGGCGTCCAATTTTTCTTCCCCCAGTTCCGCTTCCAGGCCGGCGAGGGCGGCATTGGCCCGGTTGAAGGCGGCGGTGATGGTTACGCGTTGCTGCTGCCGGATGTCGAGGTCGTAGAGTTGGCGCATGAGGAGCGTGCGTTCGCCGACCGCCACCGCCGTCAGGGCTTCGCGGATGGTGCCGATGGCGATGACGGCCGGAAGGTCGATGGAGTTCAGGTTGTTGACCCGGTTGCTGGTTTCCCTCATGGTGGTGACGGTGTTGTCGATGGTGGCGTTGGCTTTGCCGATGCTGGCGCCCGCGTCCTCCAGGGATTCGGTGGCGTTCCCCAGGAGGTGCGATACTTCGTCGAAGGAAGCCCGCGAGGTTTGCAGGGTACGCCGCGAATCCCGCAGTCCGTAGTCTCCGACCAGAGCCACCAGGGCGGTCATCAGAGTCAAGGTGCAAAAGGCCAAAAACAGTCGCGCCGCCACGCCGCGTCCTACCCTGATATCGCGTCCCGAAGCGGAACCGGATTCCTGGTTATTCTTTTTGTCCGTTTCTGTGGCCATACATGCTCCCATCACTCTTCACCCATGATTATTAATGCAGCCCTGCATTATTCATCTATAACCATAGCCGTTTTGCCCATCACATGCAAGAAACACGCGCTGTTTTCAATAAATTGTCTACGTCTTGCGGCGTTGGCCGGTATCGGTTATAATCCGGTCCAGCGACTCCTTTTCGAGAAAATCGAATAAACTACCGCCTGCTTTTCTAGAGAAGTCCGCTACCCTCTGGCAGGCGGGCGGATTGACGGGTGATTGAGGAGGATAATGGGCATGAAAAAATATTTGCACGTATGGTTGTTTTTCTGCGTCGTTTGGTTTGCCTCCGGTGTGGCGAAGAGCGGGGAAGCTCCCGGCCTGCCGGAAGGGGAAAAGTTGGGCTGGCCCGGCACCCTTCACATCCTCACCGGCCCGAACGGCGGCCAATGGGACGCCCTGGGCGAAGGCTTGGTAAAGCTCCTCCGCGAAGCCGGCCTTCCGGCCTGGAAAGAGGTCGGCGGCGGCGTCGACAACCTGCGGCTGGTCGGCGAAGGCAAGGCCGACATCGGCTTTACCCTTTATTCCTTCATGGGGGCGGCGGGCGCCGGCGAAAAGGAATTGCCGGAGGTCAATCTCGACAACGCCGTCCTCCTGGCCAACCTTTATCCGCAGGTCTTATACCTCATCGTCAGGAAGGACGTTGCGGTCAGCCACAACCTGAAAACTCTCGGCGACCTGTTGAAAATCCGCGGCGAAGTGCGCTTCTCAACCCTGCCGAAGGGCACCGGTTCCGAATTCATCTTCAACATGCTGCTTAAGAGCGCCTACCGCACCAGCTACGACCAATTGAAGGAACAGGGCTGGAACATCGCCTTCAACAGCTACGCCGAGATTACCCGCCAATTCCTCAATAGCGAACTCGACGTCTGCGCCTACACCGCCGGTCCCGGCACCTATCTCATTCCCGCCTTGGAGGAGAAGAAGCTGGACGCCATTCTCCTGCCGGTGGATGAGTCCATGCTTGACCTCATGACCCACCAATTCATGACCATCACCTACGTTATCGCGAAAGGCGACTACAAGAGCGTGACCGATGATGTCCTGACGCTCGGCGATTACAGTTCCCTGGTGGTCCAAAGCACCATTCCCGAAGACACGGTTTACCGCATCAACGAAGTCCTATGGAAACATAAGGGGGAATTGGCCAAAATCTCCCGGGACATCGATCACCTCTCGCCCCGCTTCGCCGTGGCGGGCCAAAGCAAGGTTCACCCGGGTTCCCTCAAATTCTGGAAAGACAAACAGCCGGCCGCGAAATAAGGCACTATGGCAAACCCGACCGGCGGCGTTTAGGCTTTGCCCAAAAATAACTTTTACAAGTTTAACCCGGGTGTTTCGTTTGGATCGGCATTTTCGCCCTTACCGCCTGGTTGAAAATGCCTCTGGGTCATTGGGCAAATTCTGAATGTGTAAAAGTTAATTTTGGGCAAACCCTTAGTCCCCCTTCCCCCTTTGAAAGGTGAAAGCATGAAGAACTTTGTCGCAGCGATTCTGTCCCTCGCGCTTGGCCTGGCTTTTCTGGCTGGTTCGCCCGCGGTCGCCGGCGAGCCGACCCTGATCAAGGTTGGCATTCTGGACGGTTGGACCGGCTTCCCCACCAAATACATCGTCGACAACGGCCTCGACCTCAAGAACGGCTTCAAGATCCAGTATATGGTCTTCTCTTCCGGCGCGCCCGCGAACGAAGCCATGGTCGCGGGTGAATTGGACTGCGCCATCATCGGCGGCGGCGCCACCATCCCCGCCCTCGCCAACCTCGACGCCAAAATGATCTTCGAAACGAACAACGACACCGTCGGCCTCGCCCTCATGGCCCGCCCCGCCCTCGCCTGCACCAAGGTCACGGGCCAGGTCAAGGATCATCCCGCCGTGCGCGGGGACGCCAAGACCGTCAAGGGCCTGACCATCCTCGGCCCCAACGGCACGCTGCAGTACTTCGCGGCGCTGAAGTATGTCGAATCGCTGGGGCTTACCAGTGAAGACGTGAACTTCGTCTCGATGGACGCCAACCAGGCCTACCAGGCCTTCATGCTGGGGGAAGGCGACATCCTCGCCTGCACCAACAACCATTCCTTCACCCTTAGGGACAACGAGGGCATGGTGATGCTGGCGGATCTTGAATCCCTCAACTGCGCCGCCACGGCGCAACTGGTATGTTCGAACGCCGCCTTCAACAATCCCGTGAAGGCCGAAGCCCTGGCCAGCTACGTCAAGGTCATGGCCGACGTCGGCGAGGTCATGAACGCCAACCTCGACCTCGCCACCAAGAGTTACCTGGAGTGGATCAAGCTTAACGGCGGTTCCCGCCCCGAAAGCGTCTGCCGCAGCATCATGGCGACCAAACCCTATTACGGCCCCAAGGAAACGAAAGAGCGGGTGTTCGGCAAGGATCTCCTGGACAACTTTGTCGAGTTCTTCATCATGACCGGGCAAATCGAGGAATCGCAGCGGAAGCAAATCGCCGCGAATGTCCGTGACGACATTCTCAAGAAAACCGGCTTGAAGTAAGCGGTACGCCTTCCCCCTCCGCGCCGCCTATACCGACAACGCCGCGAAATGGTGAAAATTCTTGTCGGCTATCCCAAACAATTGCCCCAGGGAAAAACCGATCTATTGTCATTCCGAGCGGTAGCGAGGAATCCAGGGGTCGCAGTAGCTGAGTATAAACCGTCCCCATTTGGCTGCGATGGGGCCGCCACGACGGGCCGAATGTAAAGCGTTTTTACTCAGCCCCTGCGACCCCTGGATTCCGCGCGACCGCTCGGCATGGCAAGTGTTCGGTTTTTACCAAAGGTAACCGTTCGAGATAGCCGACAAGAATTTTCACTATTTCGCTCCGCCGACAGTATAGCTGTGCGGCGCGGAAATTATCTTCCCAATAAAAAATATTGACGGCCAGTCGCGCCTACTTGGGCGCGAGAGGTGGCCTCGCCCGCGCCTGTTGCCGCGCTATTCACCGTTTCCCCACCCATTGGCGGACCCGCTATGGATAAACGCTATTTCTACCTGCTGGTGTCGCTTTTCAGTTTGGCGCTGTTTTTCACGGTCTGGTATCTCATTACGGCGGTGTTTCACCTTTTTCCGCCGCAGGCCCTGCCGGATCCGATCGCCATCATCCAGGGCTTCATCAAGAAGTGGACGGTAAGGGCGCCGGACGGCGGCACCCTGCCGCAACATATCTGGGCCAGCCTGCATCTGGCGCTGTACGGCTTTTTCCTTGGGGCGGTCATCGGGATTCCCCTTGGCATCGCCATGGGCTGGAACCGCATCGCCGACCTTCTCATCACGCCGGTTTTCCATTTTCTCCGGCCCATCCCGCCCATCGCCTGGATTCCCATAATGCTGATTTTCTTTGGCATCGGGCAGACCTCCAAGGCGGCCGTAATCTTCGTCTCCACCGTCACCAATTGCATCCTGAACAGTTATTACGGCATCAGGCAGACCAAGGACGTGCACCTGTGGGTGTCCAGGACTTTCGGCGCCAGCAGCTGGCAGATGTTGTGGACGGTGGCGATACCGTCGGCGTTGCCGATGATTTTCGCCGGTTTGAATTTGTCCCTGAACGTGGCGTGGATGTCCCTGGTGGCGGCGGAGATGCTGGCGGCGAACAAGGGGCTAGGTTACATGATTCAGTATAACCGGATGATGGCGCGGGCGGATTATGTGATTGTGGGGATGATTACGATTACCTTGGTTGGGGCGTTATTGTCCAAGCTGCTCAGCCTCTTGGAGGCGGCCGCCGTAAAGGGGAGGCACTTCGGTGAGTGAAGAGCAAGTTAAGCCGTTGCCGCCGCTGGCGCCGGCGAAAAGCACTTTCAGGGGCTCGAAGCGGGAGGCGTTTCTTTACGCGGTCATATCGATGGGGCTGTTCCTTTGCGTCTGGTACCTGATTTCCACGGGCCCGCGGATTGGCCGTTTTTTCCCCAACCCGGTCGTGGTCATCGGCAAGTTCATCGAATCCTTCACCCAGCCTATCGGCCGGAACACCATGCTGGGGCATATCTTTTACAGTCTCCGGCGGGTGACGGTGGGTTACCTGATTGCGGTCTCCATCGGGATTCCCCTGGGACTGGTGATGGCGTGTTCGCGGCTGGGGCGGGCCTTTTTCATGCCGCTTTTCAATATTGTCCGGCCGATTCCCGGGCTCGCCTGGATTCCCCTGGCCATTCTTTGGTTCGGGGTCGGCGAGAATTCCAAGTACTTCCTGATCTGCATGACCGCCCTGGTGGGCATCACCGTCCAGACTTTTTACGGCGCCTTGTATGTGGACAGGACCCTGATGGGAGCCGGCCGCATGCTGGGGGCGAACCGGGTGCAGTTGTTTCTCAATGTGGTCATCCCTTCCGCGTTTCCGCAGATTTTCGCCGGCCTTCAGGGGAGCTTCGCCAACGCCTGGTGCGCGGTCATCGCGGCCGAGATGATTAGGGCCGACGAAGGAACCGGCTGGATTATCTTCAACGGCATGAACAGCACCAACACCCAGCAAATCCTGGTCGGGATGCTGGCGATCGGCCTGGTCGGCTTCATCATCGCCGATCTCCTGAAGATTCTGGAAAGGAGGTTGTGCGCATGGAAAATTCAGGGGCAGTAGGCGCCCTGCCGCCGGCCGCCGTCATCGAGTGCGGCAAAGTGTCGAAGACCTTCGTCTCCGGCAAGAACCGTTTGGAAGTCCTGCGGGACCTTTCCCTAACCGTCCGCGAAAACGAATTCGTGGTGTTGTTGGGGCCGGGCCAATGCGGCAAGACCACGCTCGTGAACATGGTGGCGGGGCTGGAGAAGGTGACGTCGGGGCAAATCCTTTACCGGGGGACGCCGGTGACGGAACCGAATCCGAAGCTGGGGGTCGTCTACCAGACGACGGCCCTGTTTCCGTGGTTCTCCGTGATGAAGAACGTCGACTTCGGTCCCCGCATGAAGGGCATGCCCAGGGCGGAACGGCGGCGGAAGGCGCAGTATTTCATCGACCTGGTCGGTTTGACCGGTTTCGAAAAGGCGTACCCGGTGAAGCTTTCCGGCGGCATGCGCCAGCGGGTCGGCATCGCCCGGGCCTACGCCAACGATCCCGACGTCATGCTGATGGATGAGCCCTTCGGCCACCTGGACGCCCAGACCCGCTACTCCATGCAGGAGGCGCTGGAACGCATCTGGCAGAAGGAGCGCCGCACGGTCGTATTCATCACCAACAATATCGAGGAAGCCATTTACCTGGCCGACCGGGTCATTCTCCTGACCAACTGTCCCACCGGCGTGAAGGAGGAGGTGACGGTGGATTTGCCGCGTCCCCGGAATTACGTCGACCGAAAGTTTTTGGACATACGGGAAAGTATCGGCGCCATCTTCGAGGTCACGAAATGAGGCCCGCCATGAGCAAGGTGGAAGTCACGCATTTAAGTAAAAGCTTCGGCGACCTGCTGGTCCTGAACGACATTTCCTTCGAGGTCGGTTCGGGGGAGTTTCTTTGCATCGTCGGTCCGACCGGCTGCGGCAAGACGACGTTCCTGAACAGTCTGACCAAAATTTACGAAATCGACTCCGGCTCCATCCGCATCGACGGCGAGGAGGTGGATTTGCGCCGGCACAGCCTCGCCTACATCATGCAGGAATATTCCACCATGTCCTGGCTGACCGTGCGCCAGAACGTGCAGTACGGCCTAAAAATTAAGCGCCTCCCCAAGCGGGACATCGCGCAAAAAGCCCAGGCGGCCCTGGAACTGGTCGGCCTGGAGAAATTCGCCGACTACTATCCCCACCAGCTCTCAGCCAGCATGATGCAGCGGGTCGCCATCGCCCGCGCCTTCGCGGTGCAGCCGGATCTTCTCCTGATGGACGAGCCCTACGGCCAATTGGATCTCCAGCTCCGCTTCAAGCTTGAGGACGAACTCCTGGCCTTGTGGCGGAAGCTCGGCACCACCGTCATCTTCATCACCCACAATATCGAGGAGGCGGTCTACCTCAGCCAGCGGATTCTCGTCCTCACCAACAAGCCGACCCGCATCAAGGAAAGTATCGACAACCAGCTTCCCTTTCCGCGGAGCGTCACCTCCGACTCCTTTATCGGGTTGCGGAACCGGGTGACCGATTTAATCAAGTGGTGGTGAGGCATGAAGCTGCTTTGGGGCGATCTGCACAATCATTGCGGCATCACCTACGGCCTTGGCGGGCTGGATAACGCTTTCCGCCTGGCCCGGGCGCAACTTGATTTCGCCAGCGTCACCCCGCACGCCTTCTGGCCCGACCTGCCGGAGCGTAATCCCGACACCGCCTTCATTATCGATTTCCACCAGGCCGGCTTCGCCAAGATTGCGGCGAACTGGGCCGCGTACCAAGCCGCCGTGGAAGCCGCGAACAAGGCAGGGGAATTCACCTCCTTTTTCAGCTTCGAAATGCACTCCGCCCGTTGGGGCGACCACACTTTCGTTTCGCCCGATCCCGGGATGCGCATCGCCATGGCGCCCTCCCCAAGCGAAGTGGCGGCAGCCAACCTCCCCCATGCCCTCATCGCCATTCCCCACCACATCGGCTATACCCCGGGCTATCGGGGGATTGACTGGGCGGGGTTCAATCCCGGCATCAGTCCCCTGGTGGAGGTCTGTTCCAAACACGGCTCTGCCATGCACGAGTACGCCGGCCTGCCGTATTATCACGACATGGGTCCGCTCGATTCCCGAAACACCGTTTTTGCGGGTTTGCGGCAGGGGCGCCGCTTTTCCTTCGCCGCCAATACCGATCATCACGCCGGCTGCCCCGGTTCCTACGGGGACGGCAAGACGGCGGTCCTGGCCGAAGCGAACACCCGCGCCGCCCTTTGGGAGGCGCTACTGGCCGGGCGCACTTATGCCGTCACCGGCTGCAAAATTGCCTGCGACTTCAGCGTCAACGCCGCGGTCTTCGGCTCCCGCATTGAGCGGGGGCCGGCCCGGGTAGCCTATGCGGTGCGGGCCGGGGGCGCCCTAGACCGGATTATCGTCTACCGGGGTCTCGAACCGGTGCACATAATTGACGGACTCGCCTTGCCGGACACGGGCGACCGTTTCAAGGTGAAGGTCGAGTTCGGTTGGGGGGCGAACGAGAAGCCGTTTCTTTGGACTATCGAGGTTGCGGTGAGGAATGGCGAACTGATTGGGGTCGAGCCGTGTTTTCGGGGTCGGAACATGATTTCCCCCACCCAGCGGCTGGGTGGCGCGGATGACATAAACGATCTGAAGATGTCCGTATCGGTTGAAGGCGGCCATAAGGCGCGGCTGGAATGCGACACGGTTCGCAACGTCTCGACTTTGCATCCCTCGACCTCCGCCGCCATTTTTGAACTGGCGGGGGATGGCCGGACGCAGCTCGATTTCACTTTCAACGGGCGGCGGGAGTCGGCGTCCCTGGACGCGTTATTGGCGGGCGGATTCACCGGGCATTTGCAGCCGTACAGTTCGAACGCCTACAAGGTTCACACGGCGGTGCCGAGCGGGCGTTATGTTTATGCCGGGGCTTTCACGGATGCGGGGGGCGGGGATTTTTATCATATGGAAGTGATTCAGCGGGATGGCGACCGGGCGTTTGTCTCTCCAGTTTTTATGCTTTGAGAGGGAGTTGTTAAAATAGCGGTAAAAGTGGTTAATAAAATCCAGCCACGGGCTGGTTGCGGGGGTTCCAGGGGGGCGCAACCAGCCCCCCTGTCAATATGCGGTTATGTTTTAACGCAGTTAAAACGACCTCGCTTAGGAGCCAGCGAAGCGGAGCTCCGAGGGATCAAAAAAGGAAGGAAGACTTACAAAAATAAACACCTCGCCAAGTAGGGTTGGTCTTGGCGTACTTTATTGGAGGTTTTGTCAGAAGGTGATTTCCTTCCTTTTTTGATCTGTCGGAGCTACGCTTCGCTGGCTCCTAAGCGAGGTCGTTTTAACTGCGTTAAAACATAACCGCATATCAACAAGGGGGCTGGTTGCGCCCCCTTAGAATCCCCGCAACCAGCCCGAGGCTGGATTTTATTAACCACTATTTTTTACCGCTTTTATTTCAATAATGACCTCTTTCAATAATGACCTCTGAGAGAAGGAGTATTCCCATGAACATCGTCTACATGCACACCCACGACAGCGGCCGCTACTGGAGCCCCTACGGCCACCACGTCCCCACCCCAAACATCATGCATTTCGCCCGCAGCGGCGCCACCGTTTTCCGCCAAGCCTACTGCGCCGGCCCCACCTGCTCCCCCAGCCGCGCCGGCCTCCTTACCGGCCTAAGCCCCCACGCCGCCGGCATGCAAGGACTGGCGCATTTAGGCTGGCAGCTTAACGACTACGACCAACACCTCGCCCGGTTCCTGAAAACTAACGGCTACCAAACCGCCCTCTGCGGCATCCAGCACGAAGCCCCCGACGCCGGCAGGATTGGTTACGACCAAATCCTCGGCAGCCAAAAATTCAACATGGCCGACACCGTGAACAGCATGGAAACGTTCGATTACGCCAATACGGAGGAAGCCTGTAAATACGTCGCCCGGCATAAACCCGGCGACCGGCCGTTCTTCCTCTCTCTTGGCTTATTCAACACCCATCGCGAATTTCCCAAGGCCAAAGCGGACGGCGACTACGCCGCCGACTACCTCGCGCCGCCCCTACCCCTCTACGACTGCGACCGGAACCGCCGCGACATGGCGGACTACTGCGCCAGCGTCAAGGTGGTGGACGACTGCTTCGGCAAGTTCCTTGCGGCCCTGGAGGCGGCCGGTCTAGTCGACGACACCCTGATCGTCATGACGACCGACCACGGCATCGCCTTCCCCAAAATGAAATGCACCCTCTACGACACCGGCATAGGGGTTGCATTGATTATGCGTTTGCCGGGGCGGTTCCAACAAGTGCGGGTGACGGACGCGCTGGTCTCGCAGGTCGACGTTTTCCCAACCCTCTGCGAAGCGGCGGGAATTACCCCGCCGGCTTGGCTGGAAGGGAAAAGCCTGATTCCAGTGATAACCGGCCAGGCCGATAAGGTGCGGGAGGAGATTTACGCCGAAGTCACCTATCACGCCGCCTACGAACCGAAGCGTTGCCTACGCACTGACCGCTACAAATTGATCCGCCGTTACGACTATCACAACGGCATCGTCCCCGCCAACATCGACGATTGCATCAGTAAGGACTTGCTGATGGAGAATGGGCACGCGGACCAGGTTATGGAACGGGAGGCTCTGTTCGACTTGTGGCTGGACCCCTGCGAGCGGGAAAACCGGGTTCGCGATTCGTCCTACCGCCAAATTTACAATGACCTATCCGCCCGGTTGGAGAACTGGATGCTCCACACCGGCGACCCCCTCATCACCCACGGCTCCCGCGTACCGAAGCCGCGGGGGGCGAAAGTGTTCAAGCTGTCGGTGACCAGCCCCAGGGTGGAGGACTACGAAGATTGAAAACAGGTTGAACCTTTGCGAGGCGATGATTTAACTGGACTTTTGCAAAATCACCATTCAAACCGCCGAATGGCGATTTTGTAAAATTAAAAACCCTTGAATTTCAGGCAAAAATGATTTTTACAAAGTGGCGATTGGCGGTTTAATCGCCACTTTGCAAAACTTCAGATTTAACCTTGTTTCAGCTCCATTCGAATTATCCCCGTTCCAGCGCGGTTTTGGCGGCCGCCAGGGTATCGGCGATATGCTGGGGGGTATGGCTGGCGCTGACGAACATGGCTTCGAACTGGGAGGGGGCGAGGTAAACGCCCTGTTCCAGCATGCCGGCAAAAAAGCGGGCGTAGAGGGCGGTGTCGGAGCGTTTGGCCGTGTCGTAATCCTTCACCGGCCGATCGGCGAAGAACGCGGAACAGAGGGAGCCGATTTGATTGACCTGCACCTTCCCGCCGCTTGCCCCGGCGGCGGCTTTCAGGCCCGCGGCCAAGCGTTGCGTGTTTTCGGCCAGGCGGGCGTAGATGCCGGG
Source organism: Planctomycetota bacterium (assembly GCA_031555915.1). GTDB lineage: Bacteria > Planctomycetota > SZUA-567 > SZUA-567 > SZUA-567 > JAJBSZ01. The sequence goes on along the minus strand of JAVBTZ010000190.1, from coordinate 15,487 downwards.
GTCGCGGGACAGTTTTTTCAATTGCGCCAAACCGGCCGCCATCGCCACCGGGTTCCCGGACAAAGTCCCGGCCTGATAAACCGGCCCCAAAGGCGCGACCGTGGACATGACGTCCCGGCGCCCGCCGTAAGCGCCGACCGGCAGGCCGCCCCCGATTATTTTGCCGTAGGTTACGAGGTCGGCCTTGACGCGGAAAAATTCCTGCGCCCCCCCCAAGGCAAGCCGGAAGCCGGTGATGACTTCGTCGAAAATAAGCAGGGCGCGGTGCTGGTTGCAAAGGTTACGAAGCCCGGGGAGGAAGTCCGGTTCCGGTATGACGACCCCCATGTTGGCCGCGACCGGTTCGACGATGATGGCGGCGACCTGGTTTTTGTTTTCGACCAGGAGTTTTTCCACGCCGGCGAGGTCGTTGTAATTTGCCGTGAGGGTGTCCCGGGCGACGCCGGCCGGAACACCGGCCGAATCGGCGATGCCGCCGGTGAGGAGGCCGGAGCCGGCTTTCACCAGCATATGGTCGGCGTGGCCGTGGTAGCAGCCGGCGAATTTTATGAGTTTGTCGCGGCCGGTGAAGCCCCGGGCCGCCCGCACCGCCCCCATCACCGCTTCGGTGCCGGAGTTGACCATGCGGAGCATTTCCACCGGGGCGATGCTGGTGATGAATTCGGCGATTTCCACTTCGCCCTGGCAGGGGGCGCCGTAGGAGAGGCCGTTCCCTATGGCTTGCCGAACCGCTTCGGCGATGTCCGGGTCGTTGTGGCCGAGGATCATCGGCCCCCACGAGGCGACGTAATCGATCAGGACATTGCCGTCGACGTCGAGGATGACGGGACCGTTGGCGGAACGGATGAACAGGGGTTCGAGGCCGACCGACCTGAAGGCCCGGACCGGGCTGTTCACCCCGCCGGGGATAACCGCTTTGGCGCGGGTGAAAAGTTCATGCGAGATTGTCGTGTTCAACCTAGTTCCCCTTTCTGGATGGCTTCGCCAATTTCCGGCGCGTAGTAGCTGATGAGAATGTCCGCGCCGGCACGGTAGACGCAGGTGGCGGTTTCGCGGATCAGGTTGTATTCGTCTATTAGCCCGGCCTTGGCGGCGGATTTGATCATGGCGTACTCGCCGGAGACCGAATAGGCGGCGACCGGTACGTCCGACTGGTTGGCCAGGTCGGAGACGACGTCCAGGTAGGCGAGGGCGGGCTTGACGATCAGGATGTCGGCTCCTTCCTGGCGGTCGAGCCGGGCTTCGCGGAGGGCTTCGCGGCGGTTGTGCCAGTCCATCTGATAGCCTTTCCGGTCGCCCTGCCCGGGGGCGGAGCCGGCGGCGTCGCGGAAGGGACCATAGAAGGCGGAGGCGTATTTGACGGCGTAGCTCATGATGGGGGTGTTTTCGAAGCGCTCCTGGTCGAGAAGCTGGCGGATGGCCTGAATGCGGCCGTCCATCATGTCGGAGGGGGCGACCAGGTCGGCGCCGGCCTGGGCGTGGGAGAGGGCGGTGCGGGCGATGCGGGGGAGGGTCGCGTCGTTGTCGACCGTGACGTTGCCGTGGCTGTCCTGGCAGAGGGCCCCGCAGTGGCCGTGGCTGGTGTATTCGCAGAGGCAGACGTCGGTGATGAGGAGAACGTATGGGAAGCGTTTCTTGATAATCTTGATGGAGGTTTGCACCGCGCCGTCCGCCGCCCAGGCGGAGGAACCTTCGGGGTCCTTATGCTTGGGGATGCCGAAGAGGAGGAAGGAAAAGACGCCGTGCTGGGTGGCGGCGTCGACCCCTTCCAGGACGGTGTCGGGGCTGTAATGGAATTGCCCGGGGAGTGAGGGGATTTCCTGGCGGATGCCGGTTCCTTCGCGGATGAAGAGGGGGTAGACGAGGCTGCGGGTGTTGAAGCGCGTTTCCTGGACCAAATTCCGCAGGGTCGGATGGGAACGTAAGCGCCGGGGTCGGTCGATAGGGTGCATTAGCGGGTCCATTTCTTTAGCATGAGGTTGACGATGCCGTCCAGGGTGGCGACTTCGGCGACTTCGCAGGCGAGGCCGTGTCCGCGGGCGGCGGCGGCGGTGGTGGCGCCGATGGCGATGGCGGGGAGTTTATTAAATGGAAACGCCGGGTCGAAGGACCGGGCTGCGTCCACGAGGGCGGTCACGGAGGAGCCGCTGGTGAAGGTGACGGCGTCGTAACGGTTTTCCAGCAGGCGTTGGCGGATCAGGTCGGAGCAAACGGCGGTTCCGCGCGTTTCGTAGGCGGCGGTGGCCAGGTAGGAAATGTTCCGCGCCGCCAAGGCGGAGACGATATCCCGGAGGCCGTCCCGGGCTTGAAACAGCAGGACGTGGTCGTTTTCCGTGACCAGCTTCGCAAGTTCGGCGGCGAGGGCGGCGGCGTGGTAATCCGGCGGCACCAGATCGGCCTGGATGCCGTATTGGGCCAGGACGGCGGCCGTTTCCGGTCCGACGGCGGCGAAACGGGTTTGGGCGAACTTCCGCAGGTCGTAGCAGTGCTGGATCATGTTCTGAAAAAAGCATTCCGCGCCGAACCGGCTGGTCAGGACAATCCAGGTAAAGCGGCCGAGTCCCTGGAAAAATGCATCCGCAAGCGGGAGCGGGGCGAGGTCGATGGCGGCGATTTCGTCGACGGCGGCGCCGAGGTCGCGGAGCCGGCCGGCGAGGCGGCTGGAGGTGGTGCGTGAACTCGCGACAAGGAGGCGTTTCCCCCACAGCGGAAGGTTGGGGGTGAAGTCGAAACGTTCGGCCAGCAGGCAGACCTGTCCCACCACGGCGATGCTGGGCGAGGCGAAATGCCATTGGGCGGCCAGGTCCGGCAGGGTTGACAGGGTGCCGACGACGCGGCGCTGTTCCGGCCGGGTGCCGTTTTCCACCAGGGCCGCGGGCGTTTCCGGGTCCATGCCGGCGGCGGCGAGTCCGGCGCAAATATCCTTGAGGGCGGCGAGTCCCATCAGGAAAACCAGGGTTCCCCCGAGTTTGGCGAGATGTTTAAAAGGCAGGTTTGGCGACTCGCCGTTTTTCCCGTGTCCGGTCAGGATGTGGAGGGAGGAGGAGTGTTCGCGGTGGGTCACCGGGATGCCGGCGTAGGCCGGGGCGGCGATGGCCGAAGTTACGCCGGGGATGACCCGAAAGGGGATGCCGTGTTGGCGGAGGAGTTCCAGTTCTTCGGCGCCGCGGCCGAAGAGGTAGGGGTCGCCCCCTTTCAGGCGGACGACGCGTTTTCCCTCCTGGGCGTGTTTCAGGATTAGGGCATTGATTTCCGCCTGCGGGGTGGGGTGGTTGCCCCGTTGTTTCCCGACATCGATACAGTCGGCGGTGGGAGCGGCCAGGCGCAGGAGTTCTTCGGCGGCGAGGCGGTCGTGCAGAATCACTTCGGCGGAGCGGAGGGCTTCGAGTCCGGCGAGGGTGAGGAGATTGGGGTCGCCGGGGCCGGCGCCGACAAGGGTGACAAAGCCGCCTTGCTTCACGGGGATTCCTTTACGGGTTCAAGAAACAATTTCGCCGTCACTACGGCGCGGTGTTGTTCGCCCATTATAATAGCGGATTTGGCGATTTTTTCCGGGTGTCCGGCCATTATCCGATCATAAATCGGCAAGACGAAAAAGTCGTCCTGCGCTTTTTTCACTAACAGGGGGGCGATGCTTTCGCCAAGGGCCAGCATTCTTTCCACCGCCGGACCGATGGCGTAGTCGTGGGTGTTGGAACTTAAATTCAGCGAGGGATGCTGGTCGATATACTCCTTCCATTCCTGATAGAGCGCGGCGAATTCCTGTTGGGTTGCTTCCGGCACCGCCTCGACGAGCCGACTCAAGCGGGCCTGTTCGGAGTAGGTTAAAAGGAGCGGCGGCTCCTTGTCACCAAGCTTGTTGGGGAAGGCCGGGTTGACTTCCAGCTTGGCGATGAGGGGCAGGGCGAGGAGGCCGTCCTGGTCTTGCGCCGCCCTTTCCCGCAATAGGGGAATAATGTCTTTCCCTAGAGCCAGCAGGCGGCCTTCGAGACTGAAAATATTGTAGTCGCCACTGTGGGAACTGAAACTGGGTTCGCCATGGATGAGGCGACGGTACTGGTCGTACAGGCGGTTGAATTGCCGGCGCAGTTCTTCGGGATCCAGGGACGGTGGACGCTTCGGCTCGGGGGGAATGGGCAGCGGCGGTCTATAACTGGATAACGGGTTGTAACGCGGAAGCGGCGTGAAGCGAGGGTGGGCGAGCGGTTCTCCTTTGGGGAAATAACGTTCCGGCGTTGGAGCGGCGTTTTTCGTTTGATAAACGATGTTTGAAGTAAGGTCGAATAAGGGAGTGCCGGCGGGTGGTTTGGCGGGTTCTCCGGCGCCGGCGAAAGGGACGCTTACAGCTAAAGCGAACGACAAGGCAGTAATGAAAATATGCCATTTCATCATGTTTTCCTTTATCATTCTTTATCAAGAAGAATCAAAGGGCCGGTGTTGATGCCGATGATTTCATTTTCCACGCGAACGCTCCCTACGCGCCAGTTCCAATTCGCACATCGGCAAACGAGGTTTCATTCGCTTCAAAGTTTAACTGTCTTTGTCCAACAATCGCTCGGCCAGCTCTACGCCAAGCCTTTCCGCCGCGTCCAGTTTGCCTGTCACTTCACCCCGGCGTAATTTCCCGGCGGCGTCGACATGTAAACCGCGGAGCCTTATCCCGGCATTACCAACCGCCGCAAACGCCCCTATTGGGGCCGAACAGCCGCCCCCCAAAGCTTCCACAAAGGCACGTTCCGTTTTTACGGCGAGGAATGCTTCCGGACAATTCGCGCCGCGCAAAAAGTCATAATCCTCCCCCGCGCGACCCTGCACCGCCAAGACCCCCTGTCCCGCCGCCGGCAGCATTTCCTCTTCCGAAAATTCCCGGTAAATCCTTTCTCGCAAGCCCAACCGCAGCAGCGCCGCCGCCGCCAGCAGAAGTCCGCCGTATTCCCCGGCGTCAAGTTTTCTAAGCCGGGTCTGGATGTTCCCCCGCACGGGCACGCATTCCCAGCCGGGAAACAGCTCCGCCGCCTGAAGCTTCCGGCGGAGGCTCGACGTCCCCAAGGGCCTGGAAAAATCCGGCTCCCCCCGCCCTTCCGCGATTACCAAAACGTCCCGGGGATTCTCCCGCCGGCTCGCCGCCAGCACCGGTAAAGCGGGATCATCCGGCACCGGCAGGTCCTTGTACGAATGCACGGCAAGGTCGATTCGCCCTTCGCGAAGCGCCGCGTCCAGCTCCTTCACGAACAGGCCCTTGCCGCCGATCTGGTCCAGGGTCACGTCCAGAATCCGGTCGCCGGTCGTTTTCATGGTGACGAGCTTAAGAGGCAAATCCGGACGGCTCCGCCGTATCGCATCCATGATTTGTTCCGCCTGAATCACCGCCAGCCGGCTCTCCCGCGCGCCCACCCGACAAATCCTGTTCAATTTTTTCCAGCTCCTCCCTGATCTCCACCGCCGCCTTCTTGACGAGCGCGTGATCGCCATTCTTCGAAATTAGCCCCGCCGTCAGCACTTCTCCCTCAATCAGCGCCGGGAAGAAAAAGCTGCACTCCTCCTGCCGGTCCGCCACGCTTACCAAAATGCCCCTTGCCTTCGCGTCCATACCCACTCGCCGGTTCACCTCGCGGTCGTCCGCCGCCGCGATCGCCAAGGTCGCTCCCGCCAGGTCTTCCGGGCGGTAAACTCCTAGGTGCCATTCCACCGTTCCGCCGTTTACCTCCGTACCCTTGGCGGAATTACGGAGGAGCTTCTCCATTTCCGGTCCGATTGCCGGCGCCACCACCCGTACCTTCGCCCCGAATCTGAGGAGCGCCCCGGTCCGCCGCGCGGCGATTTTACCGCCTCCAACCATAAGCACTTTCACGCCGTCCACATTGATGAAAATGGGAAAATTCGGCATGCCGCCACGCCGCCTGCGCCGCCGGCCCCGGTTCTCCCGCCAAGCTTCGAAACGCTTCGCTTCGCCTTCAAGGATACGTTCCGCTTCGAGGAGACGCAGGGCGTTCACGGTCGGGTCGGCGGCATTCCGTAAATCATCCACGTTCCATAATGTCACGCCAGGGAGTTTTCCCACTTCCGGGTCGATGTCCCGGGGTACGGCCAGGTCGACGATCCATAAGCCCCCCCGGTCCAACTTCGCCTCCGTGTCAGGCAGGCCGACCGTTGCGCCGGCGAGGGCTCCGGCCTCCAAAGTGAAATGCGGGCTGGTGGTGGCGCTGACCACGATGTCCCGTTCCGCCAAGAGTCGGTAGCGGTCCTCGTAGGGAACCAGCCGGCAGGACTCGGGCGGCGGCGTGCGGCCGAATTTTTCCGCGCGGAGGGTCATCGCCACTTCGGCGCCGCGGTCCCGCAGAGTCTCCGCCGCCAGCCGGCCGATGACGCCGTTACCGATGACCAGGGCTTTCTTGCCGCTTAGACCGCCGAACGTTTCCGCGAGCCTGCGGACCGCGACGTCCGCGACCGAAGCTCCGGCATGTTCGAACAGGACCGTCGTTTTAACCTTTTTTCCGGCGGTTACGGCGGAGCGGAATAACGTTTCCAACTCGGCGTCGGCGCTGCCGGCTTCGCGCGCCTCTTCCAGGGCGGTCCGCACCTGGGTGACGATTTGGCCGTCCCCCAGAACGCTGGCGGCCATCCCCGAGGCGACCCGCATGAGGTGGAGGAAGGCCTCCCGCTCGTGGCGGTGGACAAAGAGGCGGCGGACCGGGTCGGGGTTTAGTCCGAGAGCCTGGCAAAGCAGGGCGACGCCGTCCGGCTGGACGTGGTCCAGGTGGGAGAGATAAAGCTCGCTCCGGTTGCAGGTGGAAATAAAAACGCAGCCGTCCAACCCCGGGTCGGCGGCGATGCTTTTGAGGAGCTCCCGCCTGACGGCCGCGCTGGGTGAAAACGCCTCCCGTTCCTGGACGCCGGCCCGGGTGAAGTCCAGGCCGACCATGGAAATGCCCATTTTATAGATTCTCCTTGCCGGTCGAAATCGGCAGCAGGCAACTCTTTGGTAAAAGCCTAGACAAATGCTTCGGCAAAATTAGGAAATTTTAGGCAAACACCGCCGCTCCGTCTAGCAGGAAGATGCTTGTTTTTGGTATTTTAAAACCAAGGGCCGCCTCGCGGAAAAACCTTGAAAATCCGCCCTAAAATCAATACTTGCATTGTATTGACGGCCCGTTTGCATAAATTATAGTGATGATCCTTCAGGCGGCAAGGAGACAGCATTGCCAGTCGAACTCTACCGCGAAGTCAACGGCCGCAAGCTGCGGCTTGGCTACACCACCGGTACCACGGCGGCCCTGGCGGCGGCGGCGGCGACGCGGCTTCTTCTGGGCGGGGTCAGGGTGACGCGGGAGAGCTTGCTTACGCCGGCCGGCCTGCCGGTCGAGGCGGAGGTGTCGGGCCATGAACTTGACGCCGGCGGCACGGCGTCTTGCCGAGTGGGGAAAGACGCCGGCGACGACCCCGATGTCACCGACGGCATAAGTATTGTCGCCCGGGTGCGAAAAATGGACGCGCCGGGCGTGCGGCTTGACGGCGGGTCCGGCGTCGGCAGGGTCACAAAAGCCGGCTTGGATCAGCCGGTCGGCGCGGCGGCGATTAACCGCGGTCCCCGGGAGCAGATCGCCCGGGCGGTGAGGGCGGTGTGCGAGGGCTATGGTTATGCCGGCGGCGTAGCGGTTGTCTTGGAAATTCCCAGTGGAGATGAAATCGCCATGCGTACTTTCAATCCGCATTTGGGCATTATCGGCGGGCTTTCCATACTTGGCACCAGCGGCCTGGTCGAACCGATGAGCACGCGGGCGGTCGTCGACACGATTGCCTTGGAATTGCACATGCACCGCGCCGCCGGCTTGACCGATGTGGTGTTGGTGCCGGGGAATTACGGCCGGGAATTTCGCGATGAGTTCAAGGAGGTCGCGGCCTGGCCGGTGGTGGTGTGCGCCAATTTTTTGGGCGAGGCCGTCGACTTGGCCAAGCGGGAGGGTTATAAGCGGGTGCTCCTCCTCGGGCATTTGGGGAAGCTCGTCAAGCTTTCCGGCGGGGTGATGGACACCCATTCCCGGGTGGCCGACTGCCGGATGGAACTGCTGGCGTTGCATGCGGCGTTGTCCGGCGCGGACGTGCGGATCCTGGAGGAAATACTCCGTGAACCCACGGTGGACGCGGGCCTGGCGCGGATTGAGGCGGCCGGCCTTAAGGAGGCGGTGACGGCTGCGTTATTACGCCGTATCGACGGTTATTTGGCGCGTCGCTGGGGAGTTGGGGCGGGAGTTTTGTCTCCGGTGGGCGCGGTGGTGTTTGCGGAGCGGGGGAAGCTGTTGGGAATCAGTCCGGCGGGCAGGCGTTTATTGGCGGAAGGGGCGGAGTAAAATGGCGAAGGGCGTTTTGTACGGGGTGAGCGTGGGGCCGGGCGATCCCCAATTATTGACCTTGAAGGCGGTCGAAACGATCGCCGCCTGCCCGGTGGTGGCGGCGCCGCGTACCCGCGACGGCGCGATGGTGGCGTTGGAGATTGTCAGGGGCGCGTTGGATTTGGCGGGGAAGGACATTTTGCCTTTGGACTTCGCGATGTCCCGGGATGCGGAGGAACGCGCCGCCTCGCACCGTGTTTCCGCCGAAAAATTGCGGGAGCGTTTGGACGCGGGGCAGTCGGTCGCGTTGTTGAATTTGGGCGATGTGTCGGTGTACGCGTCCTATCGTTACCTGGATGACATTCTAGCGGGGGAGGGTTATGCGACGCGGATGATTCCCGGGGTGACTTCGTTTTGCGCCGCCGCCGCCGCGTTGGGGGTGAGCCTTACCGATATGCGTCGGCCGCTCTGCATTGTACCGGACGGCGGGGCGATGGCGGATGGTTTTTTCGACCCCGGTACGAGCTATGTATTTATGAAATCGGGGCGGAATTTGCCGGCTTTACTGGGTTTTCTGGAGGAGCGAGGGCTATTGGCATCGGCACGGGTGGTGCAGAATGTCGGGCTGCCGGACGAGAAAATTTACCGGTCGGTGGAAGGCCGGGAAATAAACCCCGATTATTTCACCGTGGTGCTGTTGAAGAGCGAAGGGGAGGCGAGAGGATGATTTGGTTTGTGGGGGCGGGGAGCGGAGCGGCGGATTTGCTGACGCTCAGGGGGAAGCGCCTTTTGGAGGAGGCGGATCAGATTATTTACGCGGGGAGTCTGGTGAATCCGGAGTTACTAAGCTATGCGAAAAGCGGGGCGATAATTCACGACAGCGCGCACATGACCCTGGAGGAAGTGCTCTCCGCGATGCGTGCCGCCGAGGAAAAACGTCGCATGACGGTCCGGCTGCACACCGGCGACCCCAGTCTTTACGGGGCGATTCGGGAGCAGATGGACGCGCTTCGGGCCGAGGGAATTGCTTACGGCGTGGTTCCCGGGGTGTCGTCTTTCGCCGCCGCCGCCGCCAGTTTGGGCGCGGAGTACACTTTGCCCGGCGTCAGCCAAACGCTGATCCTGACCCGTTTGGCCGGGCGGACCGGCGTGCCGGAGAAGGAGGATTTGACCGAACTCGCCCGGCACGGCGCCAGCATGGCGATTTTCCTCAGCTCGGGGATGCTCGCGGCGGTGCAGGACAAACTGCTGGCGGGGAGTTACGGTCCGGACACGCCGGCGGCTCTGGTGTACAAGGCGAGTTGGCCGGAGGAAAAAATTTGCCGCTGCCGCTTGGCCGATTTGGCCGCGATCGGCCGGGCGAACGGGATTGACAAAACGGCGCTGGTTTTGGTGGGGGAATTTCTCCGTGAAGCCGGCGAGGGCGGGTATGAACGGAGCCGGCTTTATCATCCCGAGTTCACCACGGGTTTTCGGCAAGGTCGTGACGAAGGGTTGCCATGCTAGTTGAAATCGCCTCTTTCAGTGACCGCGGTTTGGCGTTGGGGGAAAAATTGGCGGCGGCGTTGGCGGACGCTGGCGATGAGGCGCGGGTGGCGCGGTTCGGCGGCGCCGAAGGGAGGGAGAAACAGGAAAGCCCGTCGGCCTGGACGGCGCGGGTTTTCGCTTCAGCCGGGGCGCTGGTTTTTATTGGCAGTTGCGGCATTGCGGTGCGGCTGATTGCGCCTTGGGTCAGGACGAAAATGCGCGACCCCGCCGTGGTGGTGGTGGATGAAATGGGCCGGCACGCCGTCAGCCTGTTGTCGGGGCATGTGGGCGGGGCGAATCTCCTGACGGAGCGGATTGCGGCTTGGCTGGGGGCGGAGGCGGTGGTGACTACCGCGACGGATCTGGCGGGGGTGTTCGCTTTTGACTCCTGGGCGGCGCGGAAGGGTTACGCGTTACGGCATCCCGGTGGGATTAAGGAGGTGGCGGCCGCCATGTTGCGGGGGGGGAGAGTTGGCTTGGCCTGCGCTTTTCCCTGGCGGGGCGCTTTGCCGGACGGGGTTTTTCAAACCGAAAACGACCAGGGGGTGCGCATCGATTTTCGCCGGCGCGGGGGTGAGGACGATGTTTTGCAGATAGTTCCTAAATTCGGGGTGCTGGGGGTGGGGTGCCGGCGGGGGACGGAGCGGTCGGCGTTACTGGACGCGTTCCGTTATTTTTGCGACGAGGCGGAGGTGGCGCCGGAGGCGGTCGGATTGCTGGCCAGCGTGGATTTGAAGCGGGATGAAATGGGGGTGATTGAATTGGCCCGTGAATTGGCGGTGCCGTTTCGGACCTTTTCGGCGGCTGAATTGCAAAGCGTGCCGGGTGATTTTTCCTCTTCCCCCTTCGTCGAGGCGATTGTTGGCGTGGGGAATGTTTGCGAACGCGCGGCAATGGCGGGAGCGAACGAAACGTGGGGCGGGGGGGAACTGGTGGTGCTGAAGGCGGTTTATCATGGGGTCGCTTTGGCGTTGGCGATGGGTAAGGTGGAGCTTTCGTTTTTTGAGGCGTGAGTTTAAACCGATTGGGGCAAGGCGGAAATTGTGCGGGCAAACTTTCCAGGAAGGCAGCATGAAAAAACTCTACGTCGTAGGCATCGGACCCGGCGATCAGGCCAACCTCACCCACCGCGCCCTCGCCGCCCTCCAGGACGCCCACACCCTCTGCGGCTACTACACCTACCTGCAGCTCATTGCCCCGCTTTTCCCCGATAAGCCCACCCTGGGAAGCGGCATGAAGCACGAAATCCAACGCTGCCACGCCGCTCTGCAAACCGCCGCCGCCGGTCAAACCGTCGCCATGATTTGTTCCGGCGACCCCGGCGTCTACGGCATGGCCGGCCTAATCTATCAACTCGCCGAAAACTATCCGGACCTCGACATCGAAATCGTCCCCGGCGTCTCCGCCGCCCTCGCGGGCGCCGCCCTCCTCGGCGCCCCCCTCATGCACGACTTCGCCGTCATCTCCCTTTCCGATCTCCTCACCCCCTGGGATAAAATCGCCCGGCGCCTGGCCGCCGCCGCCGCCGCCGATTTCGTCATCTGCCTCTACAACCCCGCCAGCAAAAAACGCCGCCAACACCTCGCCGAAGCCGGCAAAATCGTTCTCCAACACCGCCCAGCCCATACCCCCTGCGGCTGGGTGCGTAACGCCGGCCGGGACGGGGAGGTTTGCGGCCTCCTTACCCTGGAGGAACTCGCCGGCTTCGCGGCCGACATGTTTACGACCATTTTCATCGGCAATTCCGCCACCCAAATTATCAACGGAAAAATGGTCACCCCGCGCGGCTACCAGGTGAACGAATGAATACGGACGCCCCGGTCAATAAGGCGGAACCGCATTTGCTGCTTTTCGCCGGCACCGCTGACGGCCGCGAATTGGCCTTGAAACTGGCCGCTTTACCGGCCAAAATCACCCTCAGTGTCGCCACCGAGTATGGACGTTCCCTATTGTCCGATCTACCGGACGCGGTACGGGTGGCGTGCGGCCGCATGGACCAGCGGGCGATGCGGGAATTTTTCCGGCGGGAAAACCCGCAGGCCATTATTGACGCGACCCACCCCTATGCCCGGGAAGCCGGCCGGAACATTCGCGCCGCCGCCGCGGCTGAGGGGCTCCCCTACTTCCGTTTGCTGCGGCCCCAGACGCTGGTGGAGGGTTGCGAAATTGTCCCCCATGCCGAAGCGGCGGCCGCGGTTTTACGGCAGGACGACGGCCCGGTTCTGTTGACGGTGGGGGTCAAGGAATTGGCGGCTTTCACCGTTCTCCCGAATTTCGCCGACCGGTTTTATGTGCGGGTTTTGCCGAGTGTGGAATCGCTTCGCGAATGCGAGCGCCTCGGCTTCGCGAATAAGCGCGTCATCGCCATGCAGGGGCCGTTCAGCCGGGAATTGAATGTGGCGTTGCTGCGCCAGTTCGGGATAAAGACATTGGTCACGAAGGACGGCGGCGCGGCCGGGGGCATGCCGGAGAAGCTGGCGGCGGCGGCGGAGTTCGGGGCGAGAGTGGTGGTGATGGGCCGGCCGGAAGCGGAGGTGGGCGGGCTGACGGCGGAGGAAATTTGCGCGGCGGTGGCGAGGCTGGAGGGAGTAGATATATGAGAGTCTATCTGATTGGCACGGGCATGGGTACGGAAGACACTCTGACCGGCGCGGCGCGGCGGGCGCTCACGGGGGCGCAGGCGTGGCTGGGCGCGGAGCGTTTGCTGGCGGGTTTTTCCTCCCTGGCCTTTACCGGGGAAAAATTTCCTTTGGCGCTGCCGGAGAATGTCGCGGCTTGTTTGGGAAGCCATTCGCACTGGAAGTCGGCCGCGGTGCTCCTGAGTGGCGACGTCGGTTTTTACAGCGGGGCCAAGAGATTGCGGGAGCTTTTGTCCGGGCATGAGCTTGAGGTCATACCGGGGATTTCCGCGCCCCAGTATTTTGCCGCCCGGCTGGGCCGTCCCTGGCAGGATTTTCGTTTGGCCAGTTGTCATGGGGTGGAGTGCGACGTGGTGGCGGAGGTCCTGAATCATCCGGCCGTTTTTTTCTTGACTGGCGGGCAGATCGGGGTGGAAAAATTGCTGGGCCGGTTGAACGAAGCCGGTTTAGGCGAGGCGAAAGTGACGGTGGGGGAGAATTTGTCGGGGGAGGACGAAAGGATTTCCGAGGGCACGGCGGCGGAGCTCCAGGGTGAGACGTTTTCCTCTTTGGCGGTCGTGTTGGTGGAGAACCGGAAGACTTTCCGGCGGGAAACATTGGTGGCGGGGATAGCGGACGCCGAGTTTGTGCGGGGGGACGCCCCGATGACCAAGAGCGAGGTGCGGGCGGTGGCGTTGGCGCTTTTAAGGCCGTTGCCGAATTCGGTACTTTATGACGTCGGGGCCGGGACGGGATCGGTGGCGGTGGAGATGGGGTTGCGGGCGCGTTGGGGCAGGGTGTATGCGATTGAGCGGAAGGATGAGAATTTGCCGCTGATTCAGGCGAATCGGGAGCGGTTCGGGGTGTACAATATGCGGGTGGTGCACGGGTCGGCGCCGGGGGTTTTTCGGGGTTTGCCGGTGCCGGACGCGGTTTTCATCGGCGGGAGCGGGGGGAGCATGGAGGTGATGGTCGAGGCGCTGTTGGGGATGAATCCGGCGGTGCGGATAGTTGCGAGCGCGATCTGTTTGGAGACGTTGGCGGCGGCGATGGCGGTGTTTCGCGAATTTGCCTTGGCGGATTTCGAGGTGACGCAGGTGGCGGTTTGCCGGACGCGTGAGGTCGGGAGCAATCATCTTCTGACAGCCCTGAACCCTATTTTCCTGATTAGCGGAGGGGGAAGTGGCTTGAATGGTGATTTTGCAACACTCCAGCGATAATTATACATATACCATCCCGTAAAGTGGAGCGTACTCTTGAACCAATCCGCCCGACTTCTCCTCACCGCCCCCGCCAGCTCCAGCGGGAAAACCACCCTCACCCTCGCCCTCCTGCACGCCCTCGTTTCCCGAAATCTGAAACCCGCCGCCTGCAAATGCGGCCCCGACTACATCGACCCCATGTTTCACCGCGAAGTCCTGGGCCTAGGCGGCTACAACCTCGACCCCTTTCTCGCCGAACCCCGAATCGTCCGCGCCCTCCTCGCCCGCGCCTCGCAAGATAGCGACCTCACCCTCATCGAAGGCGCCATGGGCTATTACGACGGCATCGGCGCAACCGCCCAGGCCAGCGCCTGGGAAACCGCCAAAATTACCGAAACACCGGCCGTTCTGGTCCTGACCCCGGGCGGCTCCTCCCTCTCCGCCGCCGCCCTGGTACGCGGGTTTCAAAATTTCCGCCAGCCGAATATGCTCAAGGGAATCATCCTGAACCGCTGCTCCCGCTCCTCCCTGGATCGCCTCCGGTCAATCCTGGAACAGGAAACAGGACTCCCCGTCTACGGCTGCCTGCCCAACCTGCCGGAGAGCGAAATCCCCAGCCGGCATTTGGGCCTCGCCACGCCGGAAAACATCCTGAACCTCCGCGAGAAAATCGCCCGCCTGGGCCAGAATCTGGCCGATAACCTCGACCTCGAAGCCCTGTTGGCGCTAAGCCGGACCGCCCCGCCCCTGACCGACACCCTGCCGGAAGTCGCCCCCGCCGCAGTCAAGCGCCCAATTCTCGCCGTGGCGCGGGACGCCGCGTTCTGTTTTTATTACCGCGAGAATCTGGAACTGTTGCAGGCCGCCGGCGCCGACCTGGCCTTTTTCAGCCCGCTTAAGGATTCGGCCCTGCCGGAGGAAACGCGAGGCTTGTACCTGGGCGGCGGCTACCCCGAGCTTTACGCCGGGCGGCTCGCCGCCAATGCGGAAATGCGCGCCGCGCTTGAAGCCGCCATCGCCCGCGGCCTGCCGGTCTGGGCCGAATGCGGCGGCTTCCTTTATCTTCTGGAAGAGCTTGAGGACGCCTCCGGCCGGCCGCATCCCATGGTCGGGGCCTTGCCGGGACGGGGCTTCCCCACCGGTTCCTTGCGGCGCTTCGGTTACGTAAGCATTCGCGCCGACGCGGATAATCTCCTACTCCCCCAAGGCGGTGAATTACGCGGCCACGAATTTCACCACTGGGACGCCAGCGACCCCGGCGCGGACTGCCGGGTGACGAAAGCCTCCAGCGGGGCAGAGTGGCGGGCATTGCGGGCGGGCAGGCGCGTCTTCGCCGGTTTTCCGCATGGTTATCTATGGAGCAATCCCGCCGCGGCCCGGCGGTTGGTGGAGGAATGCGCCAAGTGAATGCGTCCCCGGTGGTGTTGGTTATTGGCTTCATGCTGGACTATACGTTTGGCGACCCACTCTGGCTGCCGCATCCGGTGGTGGGGATGGGGAAGCTGATTGCCTTTTTGGAAAAATTATTACGGCATCCCGCGAAGGAAAAATCGCCCGCCGCGGAAATCGCCGCCGGCGCACTGCTGGTCGGTTGCGTTTTGGCGCTGACTCTCGCCGTTACTTACGGCGTCCTGTACCTGGCCGGAATGGTCCATCCTTGGCTGCAGGCGGCCTTGGCGACGTTTCTCCTTTATCAAACCCTGGCCTGCAAGTGCCTCGCCGACGCCGCCGAAGCGGTTTACCAATGCCTTGCCCGTAACGATCTCGCCGGAGCCCGCGAGACCCCAGTCGAGGTCGAGGCGCGACTCGC
>JAVBTZ010000064.1:0-2725 GCA_031555915.1 Planctomycetota bacterium | reverse complement strand
GAGCAGCTTGTCGCTTCCCTGTTGCCAAGCCTGGGAGAGCGCCTTGGTCTCCATCCATTTTCCCGTTATCCTGTCCATGCCCGGAATGGTCTTTTCGTGGCGGCGGACCAGGGTGTCGATTTCGTCGGAAAAGCCGGCCAGCCTGCCCCGGGAACGCTTGACGTCGTCGCGAAGCTTGAGCCTGATGTCCGTTCCCAGATTCATGTCCAACAAAGTCCTTTGGGCCGCCGAAGCCGCCTCCACGTATCGCCCCACGTTGTTGATGTCGTCGTTCAGGTTGATTTCCACCTCGATGACGTTCTGGAGGGACTTGCTGAGGGTATCCGCGGCTTGCCACCCGATGACTCCGGTCACCACCCCGATCGCCACCATCGCCATGAATGACAGGAAAATTTTGGCATTGAGTCCCATTGTTCTTCCTTCCCCGGCAATTGAGGAGTTCGATACACGAGAAGCCCGGCACCTTCGAAGATACGTACAGTGGATTAGAAAAAAATGGGATTTATCTTCCAATATCGAATAGCAAAAAAAAGTCTACTGTTCGTCTGGTACCATCCCGACCAAACAGTTGCCGTATGCTGTCAGCGCCCCCTGATCAAATAATACCATACGTACCAATTTCGGAAAGGTATTTTCTTCCAAAAATCCTTTAATTGTGCGCAACGCCACTTCCGCCGCCAAAGCCACGGGGTATCCATACGCGCCGGTGGAGATGCTTGGAAAGGATATACTCCGCATTCCTCCATCCCTCGCCAACCCGAGGGCGGTGGCGTAGCAGGACGCCAAAACCTCGGCTTCCCCCGCCCCGCCGCCGCGCCAAATCGGGCCCACGGTATGCAAAACCCATTTGGCCGGTAAAAGGCCACCGCCGGTCATCACCGTGTTGCCGGGCGGGCAGCCGCCGATGCGCCGACACTCCTCCATAATCTTGGGACCGCCCCGGCGGTGGGTGGCGCCATCCACGCCGCCGCCCCCGGCCAGGGCCGACTTGGCGGCGTTGACGATGGCGTCGACCGCCTCCAGGGTGATGTCCCCCATGGCCAGCTCCAGGATTCCCCCGCCGATTTCCCTGCGCATCGCGTTTCCTCCATTCCTGAATTTGTCTGAAAAAGCGTTTGCCCAAAACCGGTTTTTTTTACATAGTATAGAGTGTTCGCCTTTCTCCGGAAATTGCCGGCGCCTTTGGCAATATAGAAAAGAATACCTACAGTATACATCGGGGTGCATGAAACATCCCGTGGCGAGATGCCCCGGCAGCGGCGACGCCGGGCGGGAACGCACCCTTGCGGAGACCATTGCACATGCCGGATACGATGAAAATTCTCCACCTGGTTTCGGCCGATTGCGAGTGGGAGGCGGCCATAAGCATCGCTACGTTGGCCGCGGCCCTGCGCGAGCACGGCGTCAGTTCGGCCGTGACCGCCCCCGATCATTCCCGACTCTGGGAGTTCGCCGAATCGGCGGGGGTGGCGGTAGTTCCCCACCCGCTGGAGAATTCCATCAACCCCCTGCGCTGGCGCGAACTGGCAAAGCTGGTGAAGGAGCAGGCCCCCGACGTCGTCCACCTCCACGATCCCGGCGCGGCAGGGCTGCGGGCCAGGGCGGCCCGGTTCGGCGCCTCCTTCCCCGCCGTCGACAGCCACCACGACGCGAGGAAACCCCCCGCCGCCTCCGAATACGATTCCGGGGTCGGCGCCGTGATATGCCCGTCGCTGATGCTGGCCGACACCTTCGCCAAGCTCAAGGCGCCGGAGGGCAAGGTGCGGGTGATCTACGAGGGAGTGAGCCTGTCGGGGGCGGACAACGCGGTGGAGGATCGGGACGCGCTCCGCGTCAAGTTCCGCGACGCCTACTGCCCGGCCAAGGACAAGCCGCTGTTTCTGGTCAATATCGCCCCGCTGGAGGCGGACAGCCGCCAGGGGGAGATTCTGGAGGCGATGGCGGAGGTGGCGGCGGCGCTGCCCCAGGCCCACCTGTTCATCATGGGCGAGGGAACGCGCGGCGAGGAGCTGTCCAGGCAGATCCGGATAATGGCCCTGGAGCGGGAGGTCACCGTCCTGGAGCCCGAGCGGGCGTTCCAGCGGCTGCTGGCGGCGGCGGATCTCTATGTCTCGGCGAGCGAAAACGACGGGGCCGGCTTCATGGTCCAGTCGGCGATGGCGTCCGGCAGGGCGGTGGCCTTGCGCCGGGCCGGCTGCTATCCCGAACTGGTGGAGAACGGCAAGACCGGCGTCTTGGCCGAGACGGGACAGGAGCAATCGCTCAAGGCCGCCATACTCGAGCTGCTGGAGAACCGCACCGGCCGCGAGCAGCTGGGCAGGCAAGCCAGGGCGGCGGCGGGGAAGATGTTCGACGCGGCCAAGCAGGCGGGGTTGGTGGCGGAGGTGTACAGGGGGCTGGTCGGGCGATAGTTCACAATGATATACCACATTTGAATACCAAAGGGTACCGAAACGGCAATCCGATGTCCATGACAACCACCCCACGCGTCATCCCGGCGGTAAAAACAGCCAACCGGGCGGGAAACGGGCGGTTCGGCCGGGACCCATTGGGTTAAACAACGGCTACGAAATGCGGGCGCCTCGGACATCGTCTCATAACTCGTGAATCTGCAGCAGCACCATAGCGACAGTCGAGGCCAATGGGTCCCGGCCGAACCGCCCGTTTCCCGCCCGGTTGGCTGTTTTTACCGCCGGGATGACGCGTGGGGTGGTTGTCATGGACA
>JAVBTZ010000239.1:0-20937 GCA_031555915.1 Planctomycetota bacterium | reverse complement strand
GGGAACCACTTCCGTAAAAGTAGCATGAGTATAGGGTTAGACAATAATTCCGGCGCTGGCGGTAAAGAACGAAGGTCACCGCAACTGGTTATTCATGCTAGATTTGCGGGGCGGTTCCCGCAAATCTAGCGTTGTAGAGGTAATTTAACTGAATTTCCCCCCGCCTTTCGGTCGATAAAAGGGCTAACCGCAAATTAGCAACCGCTTCGGAGAATATATGTAAGCGCCAAAAACGTCTTCGAGGCAATACCCTTGGCCGAAAGGGAAAATCTTGCCAAAGCACAAAGCGCCCAAGCAATCCTCCACCTCCAAGCGCCGCGCCGCCGCCGTCCCTTCCCCGGCGGCCGCTCCCGCCCTGGACGCCCCCTCCGGCGCCGCCGCCGTGACCCTTCGCGACCGCGAAGCCAGCCTCACTTCCGGCCGACTGGTCTGCTTTGTTCTGGCCGCCATTTTCCTGGCGTCCCTACCCGCCTGGGCCGCCAGCGGCTACCAAATTTACGACCTGAACCCAGTCGCCCCCCAAACCCCGCCCAGCGTCGTCGACGCCGACATGTCCCCCGTATACATCACCAACACCAACGCGGAAGACGCCGCCGGCACGGGTGAAGTCGACACCCTCTACGTCGGCGAACACGCCCGCCTCAACCTCGGTTTCAAAAAAGCCGACTACTACGCCGCTCCCGTTGCCGCCGCCAGCGCCATGACCGTCAAGGTGAAAAACGGCAACGCCAATATTTACGGCCGCACCGTCGTCGGTAAAGACAACAGCGTCCCCGGCGCCGGCCGCCGCACCGCCCTCACGGTCGACCAGGGCGCCCTGAACGTCTACCAGGGCGGTTCGGTGGAACTCCGCGGCTACTCCGACAGCGAAGCCGCCGACAGCCTCATTCCCCAGGCCGTAGCCAGCGCCATGACCGTCAACCTGGACGGCGGCAGCCTGGCCCTCGGCGAATACGCGACCCTGACCACGACCCTCGCCGCCACTCCCACCACCGCCGCGCAAATCATCGCCGGCGTGATGCCGAATTACAGCGTGACTATCCAAAATGGCGGCTCCCTCACGCTTAACGGAGGGCTGCCCCCGCCAGATCCCACGGTGGAGTGGGTGCGAAAAGGACTCGATGTCTCGGCTGGAGGGGACGGGATTTCCGTCTCCTCCGGTGGCGTTTTGGGCGCCGGCGCCAGCGGCGGGGTCGTAAGAGGCGTCGCCAACCAAACCCTCCTGGTCGCTTCCGGCGGCACCCTCGACGCGGGCGGGGGCGATATCCTGATTCAGGGCCTCAATAACATCATTATCAACGGGAACTACCGGGCCGGCATCACTTCCACCGGCTCCGCCGCCACCCACCTTATCGCCCAGGACGGCGTCGTCACCTTCGGGCCCGGTTCGGCCCTGAGCCTGACCCGCGATCTCTCCCGCAAGCTCAACAATTCACCCGACAGCGCCCTGGCGAGTTACATTCTGGCGGAGGGAAGGTTCACCGCCGCCAATGTGCCGTTGGTCATGGAGTCGGGCCTGGGCACCTATTACCTGAAGTTGAACGAGGTTCCCACCCTCAGCGCCGAACCAGCCGTTCCGCATGATTCGGCAGACTCCACCGATCCCGACCTTTCCAACGACCCGCCGGATCCGGTCGATCCGATTGTTCCGGTCGACCCGGTCGATCCGGTTGACCCGGTAGACCCTGCCGATTCCGACAATCCCGCCGATCCAACGGATCCAATTGACCCTGTCGATCCAATTGACCCTGTCGATCCGGTGGATCCGGTCGACCCCGTTGACCCGGTCGACGCCATTGTCCCGTTCGAATTACCTGCCATCCCCACCAATCTTAGCGACCTCGTCGTCTATATGGTGGAGAACGGCATCAGCGGCACCGGCGACGCCACCGACCGCGAAACCTTCAAAAAAAATATCGAACGCGTCTGGTCCGCCGGGACGCTGTCGCCGGAACAAGCCCGAATCATGTACGACCTCTACGCCGCCAACGAACAAAGGATCTTCGCCTCCGGCGCTTCCGGCGAACTTAACGCAGCCGTCCTCAAAGCCATCGTCAATGGTCCCAATGCGGCGGTGGAATATGCCGACGGCCGCACGGTGGGGAGCGGCGCCGACCGGGGACTCTACGAAATGTACAACGGAGCCGCGCAATACGGCCCCAATTCGGCGGTCTACAACACCACCGACCGCTTCATGGACGCCCTCTTCAATCGGGGCAATCTGGTGGGGGCCGACCTGGACCGCCTCGGCGAAAGCTGGCCCCAGGACGTAGTCGGCTACGCCAACGCCAGCCTCGATTGTCCCACGGTCTGCCCTCCCGCGAAAGACTACCGCAGCCGGGTCTGGGGCGGAGCCTTCGGCGCCAACGAGGACGCCAGCCTCGAATACGGCATATCGGGCTACACCTACAAGCCCCGGGGCCTGATTCTCGGTTACGACAAGGCCATGGGCGGCCTCAGCGTCGGCGCCGCCCTGGCTTACGGCAAGGGCGATTACACCGACAAAGCGGCAACGGCCGACGCTTCCAAAATCGAAACCTATACCGCCGGCCTTTACGGTTCCTATCACGCCCAAAACGGTTTCAACCTCGCCGGCCAAGCCGTCTACACCGGCGCCAGCAACCACCTGCACGACCTGAGGGGCGGCCTGCAGAGGGACGCCGACTTCGACTCCTACTCTTGGGCGGTGGGGGGGAAAATGGGTTACGACATGGCATTTGGCAACCGACTCACCCTATCGCCGTCCATCGGCCTCGAAAAAATTCATGCCGTCAGCAAGGCGCACGCGGAAAGCCTCGACTCCACCCAGGTCCTCCAGATCGGTTCGGTGAAACGCGATTCCCTCATGCTCCCCCTCGACCTCACCGTCGGCCTGGATATTGTCCGCAATGCCGGACACATCATTCGTCTAACCGGCAACGCCGGCTACGCCTACGACTTCGAAAACGGCGGCCTGGACGGTACCCTGACCTATCAGGGGCTCACCGGCGCCGGCGCGGTGGGGGTGACGGAAGGCGACCCCGGGCGGGACCGCTACAATTTGGGGGCGGGGCTGATTTACAGCGGGAGGCGCTTCGACCTGACCGCCCGCTACGACTGGTATCAGCGCGCGAACCAAACTACCCATCAGGCGCGGGGCGATATCGGGGTTAAATTTTGAAAGACAATATGCCTCGGGATCAAAAACGCCAAACGTTAATATAGGGCGGGGTGGCCAACACCCCGCCCAAATTATGGCCTTTTTCCGGGATTTAGGTATGCGCGCGGCAGTTACGGAAAAAGTTCCGCAAAAGATATTGCGCCTTCGGTCGGAAAAAACAGTGAAAAGCATTTGACTTCCCAGTAATCTGGGGTCTAATTGAAGACAGTATAAACGCGATGGGGAAACGTCCCAGGGGGGACAACCCAATCGATTAGGAGGCGTCAAATGGCTACATCTTTAAATACGCTCAAAAATTACCTGTTGGGTAAAGGAATGTCGACTTTTTTGCCGGCACTTACCAAACATACCCCCGAGCTGCTCTTGGGTATGATGGACAAGTTTAGCGCCAATGGCATCAAGATGATGACGGAACAGCACCAGGGAACCCCGGAAGAGCTCGAACGCCGCATCGACGCCGCCCGCGGCTTCTTTGAAATGGCCAAGCGGAAATTTCCCCACCTTTCCAAGGCGACCCAGCAAAAACTGGCCTTCAACCTGTTCTTCAACACCATCCACAAAGGCGAGGAAAAACGCACCGCCTACCGCCAAAAATACGGCGAAAATCCCCCGTTCTTCCTCCTCCTCTCCCCTTCCATGGCCTGCGACCTCCGCTGCGAAGGCTGCTATGCCTGGAAATACCCCAAAGACCAATCCCTCTCGGTCTCGAAGGTAAGGGAAATCCTTACGGAAGCCCGCGACGACATGGGCATCCATTTCATCGCCATCTCCGGCGGCGAACCCACCTATTGGCCCCACCTGGAAGAAATCGCCAAAGAATTCGACGACATGTTCTTCATGGTCTACACCCACGGCATGCGGATTGACGAAGACATGGCCAAACGCTTCGGCGAACTGGGGAACATCTACCCGGCCATTTCCATCGAAGGCACCGAGCAGTTCACGGACGCCCGCCGCGGCCACGGCGCCCATAAGCGCATCCTCGCCTCGATGGATCGGCTGAAAAAGAACGGCGTCCTCTTTGGCTACAGCCTCACCCACACCAAGAAAAACCACGAGGCCTCCACTTCCGAAGAATTCATGGATGAGATGATCGCCCACGGGGCAGCCTTCGGCTGGGTCTTCCAGTACATCCCCATCGGCCGCGAACCCGACATGTCCCTGGTCCCCACCGGCAAGCAGCGGGTCGAGCGGCGGGAAAAACTCCAGGCCGCCCGCAAAAACAAGCCGCTGCTGGTCTTCGATTTCTGGAACGACGGCGACTCGGTGGATGGCTGCATCGCCTGGGGTAGGCGCTACCTGCACATTAATTCGCGGGGCTACGTCGAACCCTGCGTGTTTGTGCATTTCGCCAAGGACAACGTCCACGAAAAATCCCTGGGAGAGTGCATCCGCAGCGATGTCTTCAAGGAAATGCGCGGCAGAGCCCCCTTCCACAAGGATCTCCGCCGGCCCTGCCCGCAGATCGATCACCCGCACATCCTGCGGGAAATGGTCGAAAAGCACGGCCTGTTCGGCACCCACGAAGGGGCCGACGCCATCGTCGGCTGCCACTTCGACACCCTCTGCGCGACGGCGAACTCCTACGCCCACGAATTGGCCGAGCACGACAAGCGTTGCGCCGGCTGCGGCGGGGGCTGTGGCGGCGGGGCGGGGGGCGACCTGAAGCCGGAGACGGTGGCGGAAGAGGAAGTCGCGGCTTGCGGCGGCGACTGATGTCCAGAGCTGCCCCTAAGTTAAATTTTAGTGCGGCGCCCTCTTTATTGGGGGCGCTTTTTGCTTTAGGATGGGGTACAATGTGAACCTCCCTCTGGACGGACGCGTCGGACCCGGGCAGTTTGGTTGAAACGGATTCCTTATGCCTTATGTCATCTCCGAATGGGACAAACCCTGCCATGCCGCCGCCCTCGCCGAAGTGGCGGATTTGTGGAACCGGAATTGCCGGGGACGGCACGCTTTTTTCCCCTGGTCGGGAGAGTTCCTCGCGCATCATGTCACCGACGATCGCGGCGGCCTGTTGGGCAATATGGTCATTGCCCGGGATAAGCGGGACGGCGCGCTGGTCGGCTTGGTGCATGTCAGGCAAATGCTGGAAGACGGCTATCCTTGGGCGGGGGTGGTCGAGATGTTGTTGGTGGACGCGGCCCATCGGCGACAGGGCCTGGGCACGCGGCTGTTGGAACTGGGTTTGGCGATTGTCGGCCGTTACCGTCCAAAGCCGGATTTGATCGACGCCATGGGGTCATGGCCGTTTGGGTATGTGTACAATGTATTGGCGGATGGTTCGGAGCGCTCGGGGATTTTTACGGGTGAGCCGGAATTGCATCGGCTGTTCAGCCGGGCCGGCTTTGTACCGGTGCGGAAGAGTATCGTCATGCGGGCGGATTTACGGAAGACGGCGGCCGGGCCGCGGTTGTTACCGGCGGGCGGGGCGTTTCACCTGGGGAAGCGGACGGCGCGGACTTGGCTGGACCGGGTGTTTCGGGATAGGGAGTTGTGGGATCATGAGTTGGTGGGGAGGAATGGGGAGGGGTTGTTGTCGCGGGCGATTTTCGGCTTGATGGAGGGGGAGTCGCGTTATGAGGGGAGGGCGATTTTCAGCGTGTTTGGGGTGAATACGCCGCAGAATTGGCAGCGGCGGGGTTACGCCGGGGCGAATTTTGCGCATATGATGCGGCATTTGCGGGAGTTGGGGGGGGAGGTGTTGGAGTTGCATGTTTATGCGGACAATTTGCCGGCGCTGGCGCTTTACCGGAGCATGGGTTTTCTGCCGGTGGGGGATACGGTGATGCTGCATCGGCGGCTGTGAGCCAGCGGAGGGCAGTTCTAAATTGCCCTGAAGTGGACTTTTCGAAAAGTCGGCCTGAAGTTAGGGCTTGTCCAATTTCTTCAACGTCTCCAAGGCATCCTGGAAATCGAACCCCTCGATCTGCGAAAGCAACTCCCTGCCCTCCGGCGAATCGCCAAACACCTCCTCGACCTCCGGCAACATATTCATGCTCTCCACATCCCCCGACGCCAACAACGCCCGCAAACGGACCGACAATTTACGCGCCCGCTCGGGGTCGAGTTCCTTCGTTTCATTGCCTTCGGCGCCGGCGCCTTTGCTCCCCGCCCCTTCCGCCGGCGACGACATATGCCCCAATTCCTGCATCACCGCCGCCAATTCATCCTCCACCGTGCGTAGGCGCTCCGACGCCGTATCGGTAGCGTCGTCCTTCGCCAAGGCCGCTTCCAAGCCGGCCGCGGTCTCGGCCAGGCGCAAAGCCCCAATCATCCCCGCCACCCCTTTCAAGGTATGGGCCAAACGATGCGCGTACCTCACGTCGCCCTTGTTCAAGGCGGCATTCAATTCGACCCCGATATTCTTGTTGTCCTTCATGAAATTGCTTAACAGCCGGTCGTAGAGCCGGGTGTTGCCGGCCGAGCGTTCCAAACCCAGCTTGGTGTCGAGGATTTTGGTGTCGGTGTCGGATTCGGGTTTTCTGACCTTTTCGTTTTCCCCTGCCGCCTCCTTGGCGGCGCCGGCCTGGTGGTCGGCTCCGACCTTGTCGTACAAGCCCGTTTCCGGCGGCGGCGGCACCGGGGTAAGGTATTGGAGCAGGCACTCCCAAAGTTCCTGCGACTGGAAGGGCTTGGAAAGGCAACTCCGCATCCCCTGTTTCAGGTAACTTTCGCGGTCATGCACCATGACGTTGGCGGTGAGGGCGATGATGGGCGTCCGGCAGCCGAGCGCCAGAATGCGCCTGGCCGCTTCCACGCCGTCCATGACCGGCATGTGGATGTCCATGAATATGAGGTCGTAGGGTTGGCTTTTTTCCTGGTTTTTCCTGACCATGTTGACCCCATCCAGACCGTTTGCCGCCAGTTCGGTTTTGAGGCCGAGTCGGAGCAGGTGCTCGACGATGACCTCTTGGTTTATGGAGTTGTCCTCGCAGACCAGAACCGTGCCTTTGAAGTAAGGCTGCGGCACGGGGTGGACGGTGAGGCGGCGGCTGGTGGAGGTGACGGTGTCGGCGATGGTGGTGAAGGGGATGGTGAAGGTGAAACGACTGCCGGAACCGGGGGAGGACACGACGGAAAGCTGCCCGTCCATGAGTTCGACCAGATTTTTGGTGATGGGCAGGCCCAAGCCGGTGCCGCCGTATTTGCGGCTGATGCTGGAATCGGCCTGGGTGAAGGGGGCGAAGATTTTTTGAATCTGTTCCTGGGCCATGCCGATGCCGGTGTCGTCGACCAGGAAGCTGATCCCGACGGCGTTTTCGTCTTGGTGGGCGATGTGGGCGGTGGCGGAGACGGTGCCGGCGGCGGTGAATTTGACCGCGTTCGACAGCAGGTTGATTAGGGCCTGGCGTAGGCGGGTGGGGTCCCCCACCAGCAATTTCCCCGGTATGGATGCGGCTTCCAATTTAAGGATCAGGCCCTTTTCCATGGCTTTCGGACCGACCACCGTTTCGCACTGTTCGAAGACGCCCTGGAGGTCGAAGGGGATTTTTTCCAGTTCCATGCTGCCGGCTTCGATTTTGGAGATGTCCAGGATGTCGTTGATGATGTGGAGGAGGCCGTCGGCCGAGGTTTTGATTTTGGTGAGGTATTCCTTGGTGCGGAGCGGGGCTTTGCGGTCGTTCATGGCCAGTTCGGCGAAGCCGATGATGCCGTTCAGGGGGGTGCGGATTTCATGCGACATATTGGCGAGAAAGACGCCTTTGGCCTGGTTGGCCTGATTGGCTTCGAGGGTGGCCCGGTTGAGGCGGTTGATTATCAGCCACAGGGCGGTCAGGGATATGGCGGCGAGGGCCAGGATCAGCGCCCCCGAGTTGCGGATGATGTTCAATTTCTGGTCGTAGCTGCTTTGGGGCAGCATCGAGACCAGGGTTATCCCGTCGGCGGGGCGGGTGGTGAAGGCGGCGTGGTAGTCCCGGCCGAAGACGTTCAGGCGGTCGTAGCCGTCCCCCTGCAGGATGCGGCTGAACCATGCTTCCTGGCCGACATCCTGTCCGACCCGTTTTCGGTCGGGATAGGCGAGGACGTGTCCGTCTTTGACGATGAGGAGATAGCTGCCCTGGTCCGAGGCCATGACCTCGATGTTGCGTTGGATGGCGATGGCGTCCTTGATGACCTGGATGTGTTCGAGGTCGTTGCCGACTTGAACGTAGGCGCGCCGGTTTTTCAGGGGGACGCCGATGTATTGGTACCACAGGCC
This sequence comes from Planctomycetota bacterium, assembly GCA_031555915.1. Lineage (GTDB taxonomy): Bacteria > Planctomycetota > SZUA-567 > SZUA-567 > SZUA-567 > JAJBSZ01. The sequence goes on along the minus strand of JAVBTZ010000239.1, from coordinate 12,574 downwards.
CTGGGCGCCGTTGGGTTGCGGGGCCTGGACTATTTCCTTGGTTTTGTTGTCCAGAAGGGTGTCGAAGACCTGGGATTGGGGATGGGAGCGCATTTCGTAACCGAGATAGTCGGTATTGCTGGAACTGGCGATGACGCCGTCCGAATCGATGAAAACGGTTTCGGAAACAGCGAGGGCGTCGGCGATTTCCTTCATATCGGCCAGATTTGGGTAGAGGCTGGAGGTCGAGTCGTTGGGGTGGTTTTGCTGGGCGGCGGCCAGTTTCGTTTCCAGAATGTCGGCGAGGGCGCGGGCGAGGCCGAGGTTTTTTTTGTCGAAAGCTCCCATCACCACGCGGGTGATGTCGTCGGACAGCTGGACCTGTTTTTCCAGGCTGGCGAGGCTGGCGGCCAATTGTTCGTCGATTAGCCGTTTAATCGAACTGTAGGTCAGGTTGATGTTGTAATAGCACAGCAACATCAACGCGACAATCGCCATAAGGACTCCGGCTTGATAGCTCCTCTTCACGTACTGCGTTCCTCCGAAGCGCTGGGGTTGAGGGTCTCGGTCCGGGCCAGGGCGGCAAGCGACTCCCCTTCCAGGCGGTACACGGTGTAAGCGTCGCAGGGGGCGGCTCCCAGCCGGCGGTAGAAGGCGATGGCGGGCTCGTTCCAGTCCAGGCACCACCAGTCCAAACGCTTGCAGCCGCGGTCGAGGGCGATTGCCGCCAATTTGGCGAACATGGCCCGGCCGTAGCCGTTGCCGCGGCATTCCGGTTTGACGAACAGGTCCTCCAGGTACAGGTTGGCCCGGCCGAGGAAGGTGGAAAAGTTATGGAAATAAACCGCGAACGCCACCGCCTCCCCTGCTTCCTCGCCAATCAGCGCTTCCGCCCTTTTCTGGGTAAACAACTGCTGCCGTAGGCTCTCCGGCGTGGCCACCACCTTGTGTTCCAGCTTTTCATGCCGGGCCAAGGCGCGGATAAATTCCAGTATGAGGGGACAATCCTCTTCCCGCGCCGGGCGGATCGTGAAAGACGGAGGTTGATGCGGCATGGGCAAATTCCTTCGTGGGGTTTACTATGCGGGACGGGCATGCATTTCATTTTATCGAAATAAGCGGGAAAATAAAGCAAATAGCAAAAAAGTGAAGCTTTTCCGAAAAATCGGGGGTGGGTTGGCCGGATTTCTGCATATTCTTCACTTATGGATTATCTCGGGAAACTTCAGCTATTTCCTGGGCGCCTGCTGCGCCGTATAATTTTTTGGCTATCGCCATAGTCGAAAGGTTGGGTAGATTCCGCCCGGTCCATAGGCGAAACTGTTCCGCCCCCTGGCTGATAAACATCGCCAGGCCCGGGACCGTTCGCCAACCCGCCGCCGCCGCCTCTCCCAGTAGCCGCGTCGTGTAGGGAGTGTACACCGTATCGTAAACCACCCCCGAACCCTCGCGTAAGCGGGCCAAAGGATAAGGCGTGGCGTCGGGATCCTTCCCCGCCATGCCCAGCGGGGTCACATTCACCACCAACCCCGCCGGCGCCGCCAGCCTCTTCTCCCAAGCCACGGTCCGCAAAGAAAACTCCCCCGCCAAACGCGCTCCGCTTTCCCCCGACCGACTCGTAACCGTGATGTCCGTAAACCCCAAATCCACCAGTCCCACCGCCGCCGCCCTTGCCGCCCCCCCCGCCCCCAACAGCAGCACCGGGGTATCCAGCCTCAACTCCAGCTTCCGTAAAGGGGCGGTAAAACCGAAAACGTCGGTATTGGTCGCGAATAGCGTACCGTCCCCGCGTCTAACCAAAGTATTGGCCGCGCCGACCCTCCGCGCCAGATCGTCCGTTTCCTCCACCAAACCGGCAATCCGTTCCTTGTGGGGGATGGTCACGCTAACCCCGGCTATCCCCAACAATCGCACCGCTCCGACAAAATCCTCCAGCCGAGGCGGAGGCACGTCCCAGGCGGTATAAGCGCCGGGCAGGCCATAGGCTTGAAAGGCGGTATTGTGCAGCAGGGGACTCAGGCTGTGGCGGATGGGATGCCCCACCACGCCATAAATACCTAACGCCGCCGGAGCCGCAAGCTCGGCGGCAAGTTGGGCGGCTGGTTCAACTGCGGGGTTAGGCTGGCCATTCATGCGTCCACCCGCTCGTTATTCCCTGCCGGCGGCGGGGCGTGGTCCTTTTCATCCGCCTTGGACATGGGAGGATAACGGCCGGAAGCGGTGGTCTCCGGCGGCGGTTTCCGGGTTTTTCCTTTGGGGGAGGGATTGTAGATGCCCATGCCGATGGCGACGATGGCGATGAAAGCGCCCAGGATATTAAGCGGCTGCACCGCGGTCCGGTAAACCAGGCAGTCCCACAGATAGGAAAAAGCCGGTTGGGTCAGCATGATCATGCCGGCGCGGAAAGGCGACAAATAAGGGAGTCCCATTGACAGCAGCAACCAGCCGACCGATTGGCAAATCAGCCCCAAAACCGCCAAAATGACTCCGGTGCGGAAATCCGGTATCTTAAAGGAAATGCCGCCGGCCAAACAAGCCAAACCCACAAAAAACGCGGCGGAGGCGGTCACCCAGGCCCTATTCGCCACCGGCGCCATCTTTTCCTTGACCAAGCGGGTTTGCCGGAGAATCAGGACGTAAAAGGTATAGAAAATCGTGGTCAGGAGCGCCAGTCCCGTGCCCTTGATCACGCCTTCGCCGACCACCCCCGTATGCAGCCCCAACAATAGCGCCAGCCCCAGCAAGGCGAAAGGAATGGATAATTTTTGCGGCCAACTTAAAACATCGCCGAGAAACACCACTCCGTACAGGGCCAGGAGAATCACCTCGAAATTGCCGACAATGGTGCTGATCCCCGGCCCGACCAAAAGAATCGACTTGTGCCAAATCAGCATGTCGCAGGTCAAGACCATGCCGGCCGGTATGAACAGCTTGAGGCAAGCCCCAGGCGGGCGTAAATTCACCCTCTGCACCACCGCCGCCAGAAACAAGGCCGCCGCCCCGAAAAAAAGCCGGTAAAACGCGACCATACTGCTGTCGATGGGCGCTTCCTTGACGAAAAAAGCCGCAAAGGAAGTGCAAAAAGCCCCACAAAACATCAGTAAATAACCCTTTCGGGTGGGATCCATGGTTTTGCCGGCGGGGAGGGCTTTGCCATTTTCGGATAATATGCGAGTGGACATGAAATGGGGGCCTTTGGCCACGATGGGCGACGGTTGCGGTAAATGCCGGGCGCATGACGAAATTGGGTAAGGGCTTGCCCCATTTCGTCATGCGCCTGGCGGAAGTTCCCTTTTGGGAAACAAACCGTCTATTATATAGGCCCTCCCGCATGGGTCAAGAAGGGGCGGGCTCCCGTTGCCAGTTCATATGGGGGTTACGGAAGGGGGGATGCTTTTCGGGGGATCGATTAATTGGGTTTCATGGTATTCATGGTGGAGGTGGGGGTTTGGGTGGTAGGTTTTGGGGATGCTTTCGTCGCCATGTTGGCGCAGGGAGTCGGTCATGAGGGCGCAGGTGGGGCAGGTGATGTGGAGGTCTTCGTGGGAGATGCAGAGGATGCGGTTGGGGGAGAAATGGGTGGTGAGGCCGCGTTTTCTTTCCAGGGTTTGTATGGCATGCAGGACGGCGGTTTTGACGTGATCGTAGCAGAGGAGGATGAGATAGGTGCCGGCTTCTTGTTGGGGGATGGTGGCGTCGAGGTCGAGGATGGTTTCGGCCATGGCTTCGCACCAGTGGTCGGGGCTGTTGCGGCGGAAGTCGCGGGTGTTCCGCGGTTGGCCATTGGTTTGGGTGGCGAGTTGGGCTTCCAGCAAGTTGTCGAGGGCGGTCCAGGAATGGGTCATTTCGTCGATGGCGTGGAAGATGAGGTGTTTTTCCACGGAGTCGATCATTCTGGACATGTAGCCGAGGCGGGACATCAGGTTGAAGAAGAGTTTGCGGGCGCGGAGTTTGTCTTCGCGCCAGTTGCCGATGAAGAAGCGGATGCGGGTGTCCCGGTAAGCTTTGTTGGTGACTTTGAGGTCGCGGTTGAGGCGTTTCAGGAGGATGAGGAGGTCGGGTACGAGGTTGTGCAATTTGCCGGACAGGTTGATCAGCGCCACTTCGCTATAGAGTTTGGTCATCATTTCCACGATGATGCAGGAGGGCATGTAGAGGAAATGATTTTCAGCCAGCAGACGGTCATAGCTGCTTTTGATGTCGCTCATGGTGAAAGGCTCCTAAAAAGGGGATTTTGCGGCAAGGTCCATGGCTTGGGATGACGTCCTGCCTTATAGTGCAAGGATGGGGTGGGATAGGGGTGCATATGCGTGCTGCTTATGAAAATTAACCTGTAGACAACCTTTCTCCATAAGGTGTTTTTTCCGCTTTTCCCGCCTGGTCTGCCAAGTTGCCGCAGGACCTAGAAATCCTATATGCCTTGAATGACGCTAGGCATGTTAGGTCAATAGTTTGCGATTAAAAACCGGTTTCGTGACTTGACTTGTTATCCGCTCTATGTTGTCCCATTCCCGCGATAAAATTTACTGTCCTGCCGCCGGTTATATTACCTCGCAAAATAGCGTTTATTACTTAACAGCCATAGAAAAGACGGCCAGCAAAAAAACGGGGCCCGGTTAAGGGCCCCGTGGGGAACTCGGCAGGAGAAATGTCACCGAATTTACTAGCTGTTTTCAGCTATTTATTTCAGGCTACTTGTTTTAGGCTACTTATTTCAGGCGGAGTATCATGTAGCGGGAGACGTCGCCGTAACGCAGGAACACCACAATCTTGTCCTTGCCGGCGCTTTCCTTGAGGATGCGCCGGAACGCCGCCACATCCTTTACCGGCTGGTTGTTCATTTCGATAATCACCGTGCCGGGGCGGATGCCGACGTTCTTCGCTTCGCCGGTCTGATCCACTTCCGTCACCACCACGCCCTGGGTTACCGACTCGGCGATGCTGTACTTCTGCCGGAGGGCCTGGTCGAGGTTGCGGACCGACAGGCCGAGGCTGGACGAGACTTCATCCTTGTCGTTCAGGCTGCCGTCGGGGCTTTTGCCGGAACCGCCGCCGTTCCCGAGGTGGCGGGAGCTGGTGTAGAGGTCTTCCGGCTGGGGTTCGATGTTGATCGTGAGGGCGACCTTGGTGCCGTCGCGGAGGACCGTAACCGGAATGTCGCGGCCGGGGGCGGTGTCGGCGACCAGGTAGCGCAGGTGTTCGTTGTCCTTGATGGGAATGTTGTCGAAGGTGGTGATGAGGTCGCCACGCTTCATGCCGCCCTTGGCGGCCGGGCCGTCGGGGGAGACTTCGGTGACCAGGACGCCGGTGCCGTCGTGCCCGAGCTGGATGCTGAGATCCTTGTCTTCCGGGTTCATGACAATGCCGAGCCAGCCGCGGGTGACCGAGCCTTTTTCAATCAACTGGCGGACGATGGTCTTGGCTTGGTTGATGGGAATGGCGAAGCCGATGCCGATGGAGCCGCCGCGGGACCCCGGGGATACGGAAATCATGGTGTTGAGGCCGACGACTTCGCCGTCCAGGTTGACCAGGGGGCCGCCGGAGTTGCCGGGGTTGATGCTGGCGTCGGTCTGGATGAAGCGTTCATAGGCGAGTTCGCCCAAATTGCGGCCTTTCGCCGAGACGACGCCGGCGGTGACGCTGGACTTGAAGCCGAGGGGTGAACCGATGGCGATGACGATGTTGCCCGGTTTCAGGGCGTCGGAGTCGCCGAGATCGGCTACCGGCAGATAGCTGGGGCGGTCGCTAAGCTTAATTACCGCGAGGTCGGAATTCGGGTCGCGGCCGACGATTTCGGCCTGATAGGTCTTGCCCTTTTCGTGGGCGAATTCCACCTTGATCTTGTCGGCGTCGGCGACGACGTGGTTATTGGTGAGGATGTGGCCGTCGTGGTCGATGACGATACCGGAGCCAATGCCGGAGGTACGGCTGGTTTCATCGGGGACTTTGGGGGTATTTTTGCGGTCTGGCATGCCAGGGCGGCCGCGCAGGCCGGGGATGTCGAAGAATTTTTCGAAAAATTCCATCGGGTCTTCCATCCCGCCGATGCCGCCGATGGCAGGGGTCTTGACGACTTTTTCCGTTTCGATGCCGACTACCGCCGGTCCGACATGGTCGACAACTTCGGCATAGGCATTGGAAAGGGATTTGGCGACGCGGATGTCGGCGGAGTCGAGGGCGAAGGTCTTGGCGGCGAATAGGCCGGCCAGTACCGCCAACGCGGACAGCGCCATTAATACACGTATCAGGCGGGACCTCTCCCCGGTTGCCACCGCAATATGGCAACGCTTTCCTTGCCTTGACGGATAGGACTGAAGCATTTTTTTCTCCTGTTTACCAACAAAAGTACGGTATCAGTTGCAACCTGTTTATATCACATCACTTGATGAGAATATTTTAGGCGTAGGCATTATTTGTTTAACGAGGTTCACGGAAAAATATGTCTAGGAGGCGTACTAACTCCTTCGCGGATAAATTACAAAATTCTAAAAGCCACTCGGGCCATGCTTTGCCCGAATTATTAACGTGAGTCAATTATAGCCTATTTTTCTTTATTGGCAATCCCTACCGGAAATCCTTTTTTTTCTTGATGCAATTATGTTGTCCATCGACGATAATATAGTGAGCTATGCCAGAGAATGTTACCATTTTTTTGCCCCCTGGGCCGAAGCATCGGCAGGAGGCGGGCAATTGCGTCTGGATTTTCTCCCCTCGGGATTAACCCGAAAGCATGGGAGATACATATATATGTGTAAAGCAATTTGTCGGTTCCGTTCCGCCTAATAAAAAATCTTTACGGCAATTGTTGGGGCAATGCCTTAGACCGTATAGTGGCGGAAATAAGCGGAACCGATGCTTGGGTCGGGGGTATTCATATACATTTTTAAGCAGTTATTTGACGCCATTTTTTATGGGGAGGATTGTTCTGTGCGGAAATATTCTCTTATTGTCGCACTTTTAGGTCTGGCGATTTTGCTGGGCTGCGGAAGTCGCAATTATTATTACGACGACCGGGTGGCGTCATCCGGACCGCCCCCGGCGCCACGAACCAATCTCTATCCCTTAACCTCGCCCCCTCCCGGCACGGCCCAGCCGGTCCAGGGCTATGCCCCGACCCGTATCTCCGCCACCCAAACCTATTACGGCGACAACGCCGGGATTAGCGGCGGTTATGCGGCGGGCGGCGGAGCCGGCAGTTACCGTACCGCTCCAGCCAGTTACAACGGCGGCAGCGGCGGCTATTACGGGGGCGGTTCGGTTGGCAGCGCCTATGGCGGTGGCGGTTCATACGGCGGGGGTTCTTATGGGGCCGGTTCCTATGCTGCCGGCGGTAATTACGGCGATCCTTTCGCCGGGGTCAGCGGTACCGCTTTTCGGAATTCCAGCGGCGCGGTGTGCCGGGTCGAGGACGTGACGCGTTATTCCAACCCGAACGTTCCGATTGGCGATCCGCCCTTTGTCGAAAACCGGATCAATATCGATAATTCCGGCGCCAATGCCGGTTATTACGCGCCCAGCGTTTCCGGCGGTTATGCCAGCGGTTCCTATACGGGCGGCTATGCCACTGGTACGGGCGGCTATGCCACTGGCGGTTATTTGGGCGGGGGCGGCTATACCACCCAAACCGCCGGCTTTACCAATCCTCCCGCCACCTATGCCGCTCCGGCCACTTATGGGACTGCCGCGGCTACTTACGCTCCGTCAAGCTATGGTGCTTCCACTTACACCACCGCCAATTATGCTTCGGGGCCGATGTTGTCCAGTGTGGGGACGTATGGCGGCGGTGCCGGCGCCACCACCACTACGACTTACGGCATTGGCGGGTCGTATGGTTCCGGTTATAACAGCGGGGTGATTGACACCAGTGTTTACGGCGGCACTACGGTTATTGGCGGCGAGACGGTTCAATCCGGTACCACTTACGGCCAGGTTGAGGGTACGGCCGATTTGGCGCGTCCCCTGAGTGCGATTGGCGCGACTTATGCGGGCGGGGCGTTTCCGACGGTGAACAATGTGGTTCCGGCCCAGGCTGGGGGTCGGGTGGGGTCGCTGCCGGCGGCGGCGGTGCCGTCCCGTCCGGCCGTTGCGGGTCGGGGGCCGGCGGCGCCGCAGGGTCAGGGGTTGTCGGCGGGGGTAATGGGGCCGATGGATCCGAAGGCGATTCGATTGGTGCCGGCGTTGGATGTTCCGCCGGGGATTCACCCGGGTGATGCGGCGCCGTCGCAGTGGTTTGAGGTGGTGCGTCCGGGCGATGCGGCGCTACAGATTGGCCGGTTGTCGGCGACTTGCACCTGTGTGGGGGTGCGGATTCCCAAGCGGAATTATGCGGCAGGGGAGCGGGTGTTGATTGAGGCGCGAACGGTGACGAAGCCGCCCCGCAACAATTTGACTTATGGGATTTATGTGAATATAGTTCAGCCGGTGCAGACGGTGGTGGATGCGGATGTGACGTTGAGTTATTAGGGAAAAGAATTGGTAGAAAAGCGGTTAATAATCGGTCAAAAAAGCGGTTAATGATCGGTTAAAAAAGCGGTTAATAAAATCCAGCCCCAGGCTGGTTGCGGGGATTCTAAGGGGGCGCAACCAGCCCCCTTGTTGAAACACTATCTCTACGGAGCTAAGCGTAGCGTGCTCCAAACTGAGTCGGTTCAATGATCGGGCGCATCTCAACTTTGTTACGCGGCTCCGCACTCTGTTACGCCGCACCCCTCCCCACACGTCATTCCGGCGTCTATACAACCAACCGGGGTATAAACGGGAGGTTTCGCCGGAATCCAGGGGGCTGAACCATCGCTATGGCACTTCTCTCTCGATCTGCAGCGTCTTGGCGATTCCACTGCCATCATGGTAAATCCCCCTGGATTCCGGCAAAACCGCCCGTTCGGGGTGCAGCGGCCGTTTCAGACGCCGGAATGACGTGTGGGGAGGTTTGCGGCCTAACAGAGTGCGGAGTTGCGTAACAAAGTTGAGATGCGCCCCAATGATCCTGTCGCGTCTGTATGGGTTACTATGATGCGCTCATTGGCCGGTGGTAGAGAAAGGCTGGTAGTTCCCTCATCCCTTGTGAAGCAGCGAGGGTGCAACCTGGGGTGATGCCGCGGCTCAGTATTACGTCCTCACATAGCCCCCGCTTAAGCGGGGGCTTGGTTATTATATCTGCCAAAAAATCAGGCGTCCGCCTGAGCGGACGCCATGTGGGGTGGTAATATCAAGACGCGACATCAGCCGAGAGTTGCATCCTTCTCCTCCAAAAGGGATGAGGGTGAGTGAATACTTCCTCTATCGCCGACCAATGGGCGCACCATAGTAACCGATGCAGACGCGACGGGATCATTGAACCGACTCAGTTTGGAGCACGCTGGCGCTTAGCTCCGTAGAGGTAGTGTTTCAACAAGGGGGCTGGTTACGCCCCCTTAGAATCCCCGCAACCAGCCTGGGGCTGGATTTTATTGACCGCTTTTTTACCGCTTTTTTTACCCCTTTTCAACCCATTATTTGCCGCCAAGCATCCCTCAACTATTGCCGCCCGATATCAGCCGCTCCATTATCGACACATTCTTCGAGCCAATGAGATACTTCACCACCTCCGCCTCACTCTCCGCCGCCACCACCCTGTCCACCATATCCTGCGTCCGCAGACTCCCAGTCAAACTAGCCAGAAAATGCAAATGCGGCCCCGAAGTATTCTTCGGACTCGCCACCAAAATCATCAATTTCACCGGCGTCCCGTCCAAACAGGAAAAATCCATCCCCCCCCGACAAATCCCCACCGCCGCCATCACATGCGTCACCGCGTCCGAACGCCCATGCGGCATACTCACCCCAAACTCCAACTCCGTCGGCGCCGCCGCCTCACGCTCCGCAATCGACGACAACACCTCTTCCTCGCACTTGATCGGCAACCCCCCTCCATCCAACTTCCGCACCAACTCGTGAATCGCATCCTTCTTGTTACGCGACATCAACTGCATAACCACGCAATCCGGCCGCAAAATCTCCAACTTCTCCTTCATCGGCAAAGTCCGCACGCTGGTCACCGAACGCAAAGTGCGGCGGAACTCCTTCGGTTTCGCCATTTCCTTGATTCGGTCCAAATCCTGGTGCATGTCCACGAGCGCCTCATACACCACCGTATGGATCAGCGTCACATCCCGCCGGTTTGAGGAAAACACCACGGTGTTACTGTCCCCCCGCCACATGGAAAAGGCCAAATCGTCTTTCCGAATGGAATACAACCGGGTTGACGCATCCACCATGGAAATGAAAAACCCTTCGGAACGGAACGCCGCCAGAATGCTCTGCGTGGCTGCGTCGGCGACCGTCTCGGACGGAAAAGGAAAATTCGACTCGCGGAAATCGTCGGAAGGCCGTTCCACCGTCACCCCCTTGCCGGGGATGGACAAGGTAAGGGTCAGAATCGGCGGCGCCAACATGGTGGTGAACAGGGTCATGATGATGGCTGCGCCGAACATGTCGGGGTCGAGGATATTGGTGGACATGCCGATGCCGGCGATAATCAGGGCCACTTCGCCGCGCGGCACCATTCCCGCGCCGATACGTAAGGCGCCCAGCAGGTTGAAGTTAAGGAACAAAGCCGGCACGGCGCAACCGACGATTTTCGCCAACATGGCCAGTACCCCGAAAATAAGCCCGAAAGTGATCACCTCCGGCTTGGCCAGGCGCTCCAAATCGACAATCATGCCCATCACCGCGAAGAAAATCGGCACGAAAAAGTCATGTAGATTGTGTAGGCGTTCCTGGACGATAAAGGTGATGTCGGTTTTGGACAAGGACAGCCCCATGACATAGGCGCCGATGATCATGGCGAGGCCGGCGGTTTCGAAAATGCCCGCCGCGATGAAGGCAAATCCCAGGGCGAGAGTGGTAAAAGTGGTCGGATTTTTGAAGGACTTGAGGAATCGCCCGATTTGCGGCGACAAAGCCAACCCCAAGGCCGAAAAGGCCAGACAGACAAAAATGGTCGAAAACGCCACCCGGACCATACTCATCCAAGGAAGCCCGGAAAGCGAGCCGGTTCCGGCTTTGAGAATATCGATAAGACTGATGATAATGGCGAGACTGATGATGCCCAGGACATCGTCGATGATGGCCGAAGCGAGAATGGTCACCCCTTCGGGTGAATCCATTTGCTTGCGTTCGGAGAGGATGCGGGCGGTTATGCCCACCGAAGTGGCGGTGCAGAGGGCGCCAAGGAACAAATTCGCCGGGGTGATGAAATTATGCCCGGCGTCCATGGTTAAATAGGCGCCGGCGAAATCACCGGCCGCGAACGACACCACCACCCCCCCCAAGCCAATGACCGTGCCGGCGAGGGAATATTTAAGGAATTGGCGGAAGTCCGTTTCCAAGCCGACCATGAACAGGAGAATGAGGCTGGCGACGGTGGCGAAGGCGTAAAGGTCGGTGGAAATGGGAAAGCCGCCGGGGATGGGCTTGGGGAACAAGCCCTGGGGCATTTTGAGGATATTCAGGGGAATACCGCCCAAAAGGTAGGGGCCAATGACGATGCCGGACAACAGTTCACCCAGGACGCTCGGCAGTTTCAACCTACGCATGACGCCGCCGCCGATCCTGACGGCAAAGATAATGACGGCGAGCTGGAAGACCAGAACCACCATTTGATGCACCATGGTGTTGCCGGTTCCATTCGAGTTTGTGGCGGCGGCATGATTTACGGCATTTGCGACTTCTTCGGCCGCAAAGGCGGATGTGAATAGTTCCATATGCAACGTACCTCATCGCAGGCGCGGCTAGGATGTCGGGAGACGCGGGGTTAATCCAAGGATAACAGGTCGCAGGACCGTTCCGTGAATCAGATTATAATCTCCAGTCGGCAAATGGCAAGGGAGGATGCGGGGAAAATGCCTAATGTGGATTTTCCCGTATTTACCGGATTTCGCCAAGGAACTGTTGACAGCGGGTTAAGAAGAGATAAGGTAATCGTGATTTTTTTCCGTAAGGTTGACCTGGAGTTTGGCAAATTCACCATTCAAACTGCCGAATGGCGATTTGGTAAAATAAAAACCCCGTTGCGCCCATACTGCGAAAGGATAAACCGTGGTTACGCTCTTACGTTGTAAAATCCACCGCGCCACCATCACCGGCGCCGCCCTTGATTATGTGGGCAGCATTTCCTTGCCCCCGAGTTTAATCAAAGCGGCGGGCTTGTTTCTGCATGAAAAGGTGTTGATCGCCAATGTCAATAACGGCAACCGCTTCGACACTTATGTTATCGAAGGAACTGAAGGCGGGATTACCCTTAACGGCGCGGCGGCGCATTTGGGCAAGGCGGGCGACTTGATCATCATCATGGCCTGGAAACAAATGCCGGAAGCGGAGGCGGCCGGCTTCCAGCCGACCGTGGTGCATGTGGACGCCAAGAACCGGATAAAGCGCAGCCCAGAAAACTAAGCAACCTGTTTTTACGCGGCGCTTAACTCTACAACGCTAGATTTGCGGGAACCGCCCCGCAAATCTAGCATGAATAACCAGTTGCGGTGACCTTCGTTCTTTACCGCCAGCGCCGGAATTATTGTCTAACCCTATACTCATGCTACTTTTACGGAAGTGGTTC
>JAVBTZ010000208.1:0-29208 GCA_031555915.1 Planctomycetota bacterium | reverse complement strand
CGAATATGAATTAACTAACACAAAAGGCGATTGTTGACTTTTAGTAATATCTTGGCCCTGTAGATCGGCAATGATATACCTAGCATCAAGCTCTGGACCTTTTCCGCCTGGTCCTCCATCTCCTCCATCCCCACCCCTTCCTCCATTACCAGGAGTCTTGTCGCCAGAGGCATTTCCACCCCGGCCGCCTTTGCCTCCCTGTTGTCCCATTCCACCCTTACCGCCTGCGCCATTTATGGTAAGGCAAACCCGAGGAAGGTCATATGAATCTTTGACAAAACCTGCGATAAACTTGATGTCCGGCGCGTTGCCTCCCGGGTTACCCTGTTCACCATTTACACCGGTTTCTGCATGTTGTCCACCCTTACCCCAAAATCCAAATTGCCCATCTGGTGCATCTGGTGTAGGAGGCTGGGGTAATTTATTTGGTCCGCCGGCTCCATCCGCCTTTATAGACACCACTCCTGCGTCTTTTGCCTCATTGACGCGTATTTCAATAATTGATCGGCCATTAGGTAGATCCCGATCTCGTTCCCAATCCGGAAGATATACAAATTTCGACCCTGGTTCACAGTAAAGAAAATTGCACCGAATAGTAACTGAACCATTGAGATATACGGTAGCTCCTTGGAAAAGGATAACTGCATGGTAATTATTGTTTTTTCCGGAAAGAATGATTTCCCCTCCCGAAGGAATTACCAGGTAATTCTTTTGTTCGCTGCATCCTTTAACAACAAGATTATTAGCCGGTAATTTGGAATAATATTCCATTTTGTCCAGCGCAGCCTTATCCAGATATATTGGCGCGAAGTCACCGGGAAAAATATTGGAGTCAGGTTTTGATTCCGCCATTAAACTACTATGGGCAAGATTGCTGACATCACTTGATTGCAATGCATTCGTTTGCCTTACATTCCCGTTACGATTGGTAACAAAAACATTGCCCAGTGCATAAGTGAGTGGAATGGTGATAAAGAACAGAAAACCAAAAACAAGTATGCCTATCAAAACAGAGATGATTACATCCAAGCATTTTGCCCAATAACTAACCGGAATATTTAGATTAAATGTTTTAACAAACATCGCTTTAATTGCGCTTATAAACGCACGAACCGCATTAAGTACTTTTGCCCCCTCTGCCGCGAGGAAGAACAACACCAAAGCAAATGCGAGAATAAACTCACCCGAATAATTGTCGATGATGTCATTGCTGTTATGGATATGATTTAAAAAGCTAAAACCAAGATTTGGCAAAAAGAACAATATCAAGGCAAGAATAAGTAAAACACCCAGGTACTTGATTATATCCATGATTACCTCTTATTAATATCGGGGCGGCTAATGGGGCGCATCTCAACTCTGTTACGCGGCTCCGCACCCTGCTACGCCGGAACCCTCCCCACTCGTCATTCCGGCGTCTCTACGCCTGCTGCATCCCTAACGGGCGGTTTCGCCGGAATCCAGGGGGATTAACAATGACGGCAGTATTGCCCTGCATAACGCAACAACTGAGTGATTCCACTACCGTTGACGTCAATCCCCCTGGATTCCGGCGAAACCGCCCGTTAGGGATGCAGCAGGCGTAGAGACGCCGGAATGACGAGTGAGGTGGTGTCCGGCGTAACAGGGTGCGGAGTTGCGAAGCTAAGTTGAGATGCGCTTCCCACATATTGATACCTTAATCAAGCGGGGTTCATAGCGGGTTGATTCCCCCCTGCTCTCCCCCCAACCTGCGTGACTCTGGATCCAATTAACGCAAACGGCGATAAAACGTCTATTCTAAATCCTCGCCACGCCCGATTCCCGCGCCGCCTTCTTCACCGCCTCCGCCACCGCGTTCCTGACTCTCGGGTCGAATGGGGCCGGAATAATGTACTCGGCCGTCAATTCCTTTTCCGGTATAAGCTCCGCCAAGGCCCGCCCGGCCGCTATCTTCATCGCGTCGTTGATGTCCGACGCCCTGACGTCAAACGTCCCGCGGAAAATGCCCGGGAAAGCGAGGACGTTGTTGATCTGGTTCGCGAAGTCGCTTCGGCCCGTCCCGACGACCGCCGCCCCGGCCTTCTTCGCCAGGTCCGGCATGATTTCCGGAATCGGGTTCGCCATGGGGAAGAGAATCGGATCCTTCGCCATCGAGCGCACCATGTCCTCCGTAAGCGTGCCCGGGGCCGATACGCCAATGAAAATGTCCGCCCCCTTAATCACGTCGGCCAGGCTCCCCTTCTTGTTGTGCAGGTTGGAAATTTCCGCCATCTCCTGCTTCTCGGGATTAAGCCCGCTCCGGCCCTTGTAAATCGCCCCCTGACGGTCGCACATCACGACGTCCTTCAGGCCCAGAGCCATCAGCAGCTTGATAATCGCCACTCCAGCCGCGCCGGCGCCGTTCGTGACCACGCTGACCCCGTCCAGTTTGCGGCCGGTCAACTTCAAGGCGTTCAGCATCGCGCCAAGGACCACCACCGCCGTGCCGTGCTGGTCGTCATGGAAAATCGGAATGTCGCAGCTGGCCTTCAATTTCCGCTCGATTTCAAAGCAGCGCGGCGCCGCGATGTCTTCCAGGTTGATCCCCCCGAACGACCCGGCCAACAGGGTCACCACCTTGACAATCTCGTCAACGTCCTGGGTCCGCACACATAGGGGAATCGCGTCGACGTCGCCGAAGGCCTTGAAAAGGACGCATTTCCCTTCCATCACCGGCATGCCGGCTTCAGGGCCGATGTCACCGAGGCCAAGCACGGCGGAACCGTCCGTCACCACCGCCACCGTATTCCAGCGGCCGGTCAGTTCATAGCTTTTTTTGATGTCCTTCTGAATTTCCAAGCAGGGTTGCGCCACGCCGGGCGTATAGGCGAGGGACAAATCCTCCTTGGTGGCGACCTTCATTTTAGGAACGATGTCCAGCTTCCCCTTCCATTGATAGTGCAATTTCAACGATTCGGAGGCATAGTCCCTGGCCATGGTTTTCTCCCTTTTTCGCAAGAGGAATAAAAAGAAGCGCAGCGCAAAACGCTTTTGGGCACCTCTAAAAATAGCTATGTTTAGAGGTGCCCTGTTGTGCCTGAACCAAACAATGCCCGATTTTTCGGTTTTTTCACCAACCCGCGTTGTTCCTGACCTCCTGGAAGGTCATGTCGCGGATTAGCCTCCCATCCTCGAACACCGTTTCCAGGAGGTCCTTCCGGTTGCCGAGGTCGTCCTGGCGGACGGTTTGGTAAATGCCGCCCGGCCCGCGCACCAGGCAGAGCCGGCCCTTTTTGGAGGCTTTGGTGGTGTCGAGGGGATTTTTGGAAATGTCGTGCCAGACTCCGTCCCGTTTTTGGGCGGAACACTTGATGGCGAAGCGCTGCACGTCCCGGTCGAGACGCTGCAGAAGCCCGCCGCCGCAACCGAAACAGGCCATGTTCGCGGCGCTCCAGCCGGCGTTTTTCAGGGCCTTGAGGATGTCGTAGACGCCGTCGTAGTCGAGGCCGTCCCCCCACAGGAGCCGCACTTTCGGGTGCAGGAGACGGTAACCCAGGGGATTGGTGACGACGCCGTAACCTTCGGCAAGAATGTCCAATAGACAGAGGAGAGTGGTCACGGGGTCGCCGGAGTCGGGGCGGATCACCAGGATGCCGTCCCGGTCGAGGACTTTTTTCTTGAAGTCGGAGGCGCAGACGATGTCGCGGGCAGCCGCGAAAATGTCGTAACTGTCGGACACTATCGAGACAACCCCGGTGGGATATTGTTCCAGGACATGCAGGAACATTTCGCGTTCGCCTTCACGCCCCAGGGCGGTCATGACGCTGTGTTCGGTGGCGGGAACCGAAGCGCCGCAGACGTTGGGTTCGTTATAGTAACGCATGGCCGTCTCGATGCCGGCGATGGTGTCGGTGCCGAGGAAGTTCACCAAATGGGCGGCGCCGCCGATGCCGGCGGCTTCCACGGCTTCGACCCCGCGGTAGCCGAAGTCGTGGAGCATATAATGGATTCCCGCCCGGGCGGCTTCGGGGCCGGCCGTTTCTTCGAGAAAGCGGAGCAGGAGGAGTTTGATTTTCCGGGACAGGGTGGCGACGGTGCAGGGATACCAGATTTGCGAGAGGACCGTCTCCAGGTGGTTCGTCAGGGCGAAGCATTCGGGGTCGGTGTTTTCGACCGTGACCATGACGTTGGCGGTGGGGACGGCGAGGCCTTCGGGTACGGCGCGGATGCGGAGGGGCAGGCGTCCCTGGTGTTTTTTGACAATGTGCCGCCACATTTTTTCGTTGAAGCAGAGGTCGTTACCGAAGTAGGCGCGGGAGAATTCCTTGGCGATGTTTATATCGGCGTCCCGGACCACTTCGCCGGTGAAGTAGGCTTTCAGGACATATTGCAGGCCGAAGAACACGGTGTCGGAGTAGCGGGCGCCGACCCGGGATTCGAAATAGGAATAGACGTTTTCGGTGCCGTTGGGGTATTGGGCGTGATGGGTGAGTTTGTAACCGTCGGTGAGGAGGGGGAGGTTGACGGGGCGTTTCATGATTATCCTTTCGGATGCTGCAAATGATTGCTATCGGGAGGTCATTGACGTGTACCGGAATCTGCCTGGATTATTTACCATAGTTAAGAGTAGTGCAAGTTGGGGAAATGGCAATGGCGAAAGCGGGGATTTTTGAAAAAAGAAGGGGTTAGGTCAGGGAAGCGCTTCCCTTGGCGGTTTGTCCGTGTATAATCGGCCGGGCGTTTCGGGGTTTGTTCGAAAAATTGTTTTGAAAGGCGCTGTTATGGACCATTCCTCCGCCATTATCCTCCTCTCCGGCGGACTCGACTCCGCGACCATCCTTGCGGTCGCCCTGTCGGAAAACCTCACCTGCCACTGCCTTTCCTTCGCGTATGGACAGAGGAATCTGGCCGAACTGACCGCGGCCAGGCGACTGGCCCAAGGCCGGGCCGCCTCGCATACCGTTCTCCCCCTGCCTCTCGCCGAAATCGGCGGTTCCGCCCTTACGAGCGGCGACGCCGTCATTCCCAAGCATAATGACGCCCAGGGGATCCCCGCCACTTACGTCCCGGCCCGCAACACCATCTTTTTGTCCTACGCCCTGGCGTTGGCGGAGGTGAAAAACGCCGGAGTGATTTTCATAGGCGTCAATTCGGTGGACTATTCCAGTTATCCGGACTGCCGTCCCGAGTTTATCGCCGCTTTCCAGAATCTGGCCCAGGTCCTCGCCAAATCGGCCGGCCAAAGCTCCGGCCCGGTCATCCGCGCGCCCTTGCAAAACCTGGCCAAAAGCGCCATAATCACTTGGGGGACCAGTTTGGGGGTCGATTACGCCGGGACGGTGACTTGTTACGATCCGGTGGGTACGGAAGGCTTGGCGTGCGGGGCCTGCGATTCCTGCCGACTGCGGAAGAAAGGCTTTTTGGAAGCGGGAGTCAAGGATCCGACAAGGTATGCGTAAGGCAATGGCGGATTTTTCAAGCATAAAACAACACGATAAGGAACAACTTTATGGCTTACGGCCAAACCCGTCTTTTTGTCAAACAATTCATAAAAAACACCATTGCCACCGGCGCCCTGCTCCCCAGTTCGGCCGAACTGGCCAAACGCATGGTAGACTTCGCCTCCCCCAAGCCGGGAGCGGTAATCGTCGAGTACGGCCCCGGCACGGGAGTCTTCACCCAGCGCATCCTCGACACCCTGCAGCCGGGGCAACACTTCTTCGCCATCGAAATAAACGATGATTTCGCCGAAAACCTGAAGACGCGTTTTCCTGATCTCCATTTGTATAACGACTGCGCCTCCAATATCTCCGAATGCTGCCGCAAGGAGGGCGTGGATCGCGTTGATTGCGTGATATCGGGTCTCCCCTGGGCCATTTTCCCCGACGAACTCCAGGACAAAATCCTCCTCCCCATGCTGGATATGCTGGCGCCGGGCGGTGTTTTCGTGACTTTCGCCTATCTGCAGGGCCTGATCATGCCGGCGGGGCGAAGATTCAAACTGCACTTGAAACGCCGCTTCACCCGCACCGAGAATAGCGGGGTTATCTGGAAAAACCTGCCCCCGGCCATTATATACCGCTGCGTAAAATAGGGCGGCAGCGGGGCGAGGTCAGCTTAGAGCGGAACCGTCCGGGCATAAATCCTTGACAACCCCGGCCGATTACTTAGCATTGTTGGAGTGCAGAACCGTGTCCGGTGACATGGTCTGTTTTTTTTATTTGCCTTCAAGAATAGGTCAGGTGAACGACAATGGAGTACCAGATTAAGGATACCGGCCCGTGCCGCAAACTCATTGAACTTAAATTCACCGCCGAGGAAGTCGACAAGTCTTTCGACGCCTGCTATCAGGACATCAACTCCCAAGTCAGGATCAAAGGCTTCCGGCCGGGAAAAACCCCCAGAAAAGTCCTGGAAAACCGTTTTGCCAAAGACGCGGCCTCCGATGTGGTCAAAGCCCTGCTCCGTAACGAACTCGTTCCGTTGACCCGCAAAGAAAAGATCAACATCGTCGGCGCTTACACCCTTAAAAACAGCGACGGGCTGGCCTCCCCCCGGCAACCTCTCAATCTGGATATCGAAGTCGACGTCATCCCCGATTTCGAACTGCCCGAGTACAAAGGCCTGGAGTTGACCGACCACGCCGTGGAAGTCAAGGAAGAGAAGATTAACGACATGCTGGAACGCTACCGCCGCATGTTCGCCAATTTCCAGGAAGTGGAGGAGCCGGTCCAGAAGGGGGACATCATCAAGGTCGACTTCGAAACGAAGGTCGGCGGCGAAGAAATCATGCACATGGAAGACCAGCGTCTCCGGGTCGACGGCGACATCCTCTTCGGTCTCCCCTGCCCGCAGTTGGTCGAGAAATTCACCGGCGCGAAAAAAGGCGACTTCGTCGAACTCGGCATCACCCTGCCCCAAGATCACCCGAACCCGCAACTGCGCAACCGGGACGCCCAAGTCGAAATCACGGTCAAGAACGTGGAGCGGGGCGAACTCCCCGAATTGAACGACGCTTTCGCGGAAGGGCTAGGCGTGGGCACCCTGAGCCAGCTGCGTGAACGCATCCGGGAAAACCTGGCCCGCGAAGCCTATATGGAAGCCAAGCAGAAGGAAGAGGACGAAATCGTCGATAAACTGCTGGCAGCGGCGCCGTTCGAGGTTCCGGAAGCGATGGTGAAGAGCGAAACGGAAGCCATAATCCAGCAGCGCCGCCTCCAGCAGATCCGCACCGGGGTCAAGGAGGACGAGGCCATGTACCAGCAGTTGGACGCCTACCGCCCCGAAGCCGCCAAGGAGGCGCTGCGAAAAGTGCGTTGGGGCGTTCTCGCGGCCCGCATCGGGGAAAAGGAAGAAGTCAAAGTTTCCGACAACGAAGTGTCTGCGCAAATCGAAGCCTTGGCCGCGCAATACAAAACCACTCCGGCCAAAATCGTGCAGCGCATCCGCGAATTTGACGGCGTGCAGCCGATGATTGCGGAAATTCAAAGCGTCAAGGTGCTCCAACTCATCGCCGACAACGCCAAGGGGAGACCGGAAAAACGCGCCGCCGCGGAAATGGAAAAGATCAACGCCGCCGCCATCGCCGCAGCCCACAACCTGGTCGACGAGCAAAAACCCTGAGCCCGAGGGGCGCCGCGTCCCTGAAGGAAACCGCCGTCGCCAAGACATGAAAAGGCAATGCCACCCTTGCTGCGTCAAGTATTTCTTCTCCTCAAGAAAGAAAGAAGCGAAATATGCCCAACCATCCCATCGACCCCATGGCCGACCTTGTCCCCTTCGTCATTGAACGCCGTGGTTCAGGCGAACGCAGCTACGACATTTTCTCCCGGCTCCTTTCCGACCGCATCATCATCATCGGCTCCGATATTCGGGATTACAACGCCAGTCTTTACATTGCCCAGATGCTTTATTTGGATCTGGTGAACCGCGACGCCGATATCCAGGTTTACATTAATTCCCCCGGCGGCTCCGTTACCGCCGGTCTGGCGATATATGACACCATGCAACATCTTTCCTGCAACGTCGCCACTTACTGCGTCGGGCAATGCGCCAGCATGGGTGCGGTCCTCCTTGCCGCCGGCACCAAAGGTAAACGCTTCTCCCTACCCCACAGCCGGATCATGATCCACCAGCCCTGGGGCGGCGCCGAGGGGACCGCCACCGACATCACCATCCAAGCGGCGGAAATCAACCGCCTCAAGGGGATTCTCAACGGCATCCTCTCCAAACATTGCGAAAAAGAACTTTCCGTCATCGAAAAGGATACCGACCGCGACTTCTTCATGTCGGCCGAAGAAGCCAAGGCTTATGGTCTGGTTGACGAAGTCATTACGCCCGGCGCCAAGTCCACCGGCGAGAAGAAGCCCATATAACGGATTCGAGTATTGACAACTTAAACCCTGGTAAGGTAATATAGATGGCCGAGCGGTTTAGGTAGCCGGAAGTGCCGTGGCAACCGTCCCGAAAATGCCGCAAGCTATACCGCTATCGTCTTGAAATGCTGATAGCCGACTTTATAAGGAAATCGAGCGACGGTTGGCTCGATTTCCTTTTAAAATCGACCAAAAGAATGGGCAATTTTTTCCAACCTTGCCCCCCTTTAGGAGTTGTGACATGTCAAAGCAAAACCAATCCGGCGGCGATGCCGGCGGCGGTTCCTCGCGGAGAGGCGGCCAACGTTGCGCCTTCTGCGGTCGGCCCCCGGAAAACCACCGCAAAGTCATCCAGGGCTTCGGCGACGCCTGCATCTGCTCGGATTGCGTCAAGATGTGCGTCACCCTCATGGACGAAGACGAATTCGGACGCCGCGAAGAAAACAGCGTCAAAATCTCCCGCGTGCCCACCCCGCGCGAATTCAAACGTTCACTCGACGAATACGTCATCAGTCAGGAAAACGCCAAAAAAGTACTGGCCGTCGCCGTACATAACCATTATAAGCGCCTCATCGCCGGCAAGGGAAATGACGTCGAAGTCGAAAAATCCAACGTCCTCATCGTCGGACCCTCCGGTTGCGGCAAAACCCTGATGGCCCGCATTCTGGCCGGCGTCGTCGACGTCCCCTTCGCCATAGCCGACGCCACCACCCTCACCGAAGCCGGATACGTCGGGGAGGACGTGGAAAACATCCTCCTGCGGCTGATCCAGGCCGCCGACGGCGATGTCGCCAAGGCGGAAAAGGGGATAGTCTACATCGACGAAATCGACAAAATCGGCAAAAAGACCCAGGGCGTTTCCATCACCCGCGACGTCTCGGGTGAAGGCGTTCAACAGGCCCTCTTGAAAATGCTGGAAGGCACCGTCTGCAACGTTCCCCCGCAAGGCGGCCGCAAGCACCCCGAGCAACGCTATATTCCGATTAACACCTCGTCCATTCTTTTCATTTGCGGCGGCACTTTCGACGGCCTCGACGAAATCATCGGCCGGCGGATTGGCCAGAAATCCATCGGTTACCACCGCGAAGCCGATAAGTCCCCCGACCGCGAACTGGGGGATCTGCTGGAACAGGTGGACTCCGACGACCTGCTCGAATACGGCCTTATCCCCGAGCTTCTCGGGCGTCTGCCGATTATCGCCCCCATCCGGCCGATGGATGAAGAGGCGCTCATTCGCATCCTGCGCGAACCCCGCAATGCCCTCTTAAAACAGTACGAGCATTTATTCTCGCTGGAAGGCGCGGAAATAACCTTCACCGACGACGCCCTCAAGGCCATCGCCCAAAGAGCCCTCAAGAAAGGGACCGGGGCGCGGGCGCTCCGCGGCATTGTCGAAGACGCCCTCCTGGGGCTGATGTTCGAACTCCCCGACCTCCCCCGCCCGCATAAATACAGCATCGACAAAGAACTTATTGAAGAGGGTTGGGAATTGTGGGGGGTCAAGCACGGTTATATCACTCCCGAGGAAGCGGTCGCCACCCGCACTTCGGCGTCGGTCAGGCGCAAATCGGTTCGGCAAAAGGACGGCGAGGAAATCCCGGCTTGAACCGATGAAATTTCCGGAAACGCCAAAGTGGCGCTCCAAAGGGGCGCCACTTCGGCGTTTCCGGCAAAGTTGGCCCTCCCCTCTGCCCGGCTTATGCTCCAAGCAGCGAATTTGGTAAGGTTCGAGGTGAATTCAATATCTACTTTCCTTGACGATCAACTTTCCCTTGGTATCTTTGTTGATGACGAACTCGATGCGTTTTCCCCCCGCTTCGAGGTTGGGATCGGGGAGGAGCATGATGACGCGGATGCCGGCGCTGAAGAGTCCGACCGCCTGGCGTTCCAGAAAAACCTTGCCGTTTTCCGGCCCGAGCACGCAGAGGGTGGTGGCGAGGGCGTCGGCGGCGAGGCAGGAGTTGGGGTGAATGACGGTTACGGAAGCGGGGCCGGAGGATATGGGGAGTCCGCTTTTGGGGTCGATGATGTGCTCGTAACGTTTTCCCTGATAGGTGAAGTAATTTTCATAATCGCCGGAAGTGGCTACGGCGGCGTTTTCGAGTTCGAGTTTTTCTTCCATATCGTCGCGGCGGGGGTGCTGAATGCCGGCGCGCCAGGGTATGGGCGGGGAGCCGGGTTTTTTACCCAGGGTCCGAAGTTCCCCTCCGATGTTGACCAGGGCATTTTTCACGCCGTAGCTTAGGAGAACCCGGGCCGCCTCGTCGGCGGCGAAGCCCTTGGCGATGGCGCCGAGGTCGAGGCGCATGTGGTCGACGGCCCAGAGGAGGCGCATGCCTTCGCGGTCGTAGTGGAGTTTTTCGGCGCCGACCCTGCTGCGCGCTTCGGCGAGGGTTTTTGCATCGGGCCAGGAGACGGCTTCATCCTTGTTGAATTTGAACAGGGCCTTGATGGGGCCGATGGTGGGGTCGAAGGCGCCGTTGGAGAGACGGTGCCAGCGGAGCGCCTCCATGACCACTTTCCAGGTGAGGGGGTGGACGTCGACCCATTGATCGGCGGGGGTGTTGTTGAGGCGGTGAACGTCGGATTTTTCCCCGACCGGGCTCATGAGTTCGTCGACCTTCATTACGGCGGCTTTGGCGAGTTGGGCGATTTCTTCGACGTTTCCGGTGGCGCCGGAACCGGCGGGGATGGTGATGACGGCGAAGGTGCGCATGGTTTGGAAGTCGACGCTGGCCTTGTCGGGCGGGATGAAGTAGGACAAGGGGGAACGGGAGGCAAGGAGGCCGATAATCAGGCCGCAGGCGGCGAAGACCAGCAGCCAGCCGGCGGAACGTTTCCCTTGACCAGGTTTGGGCGAGGTCGGGATCGGTGGGTCGGGCAGCTCCGACGGCTTATTTCGGGGTTGGTCGTCACGGTGGGTTGATTGTGGCTTGGGGGAGTCCATTTAAATTTCCATATCGCAGATGGGATCGCCGACTTTGACCGTGTCGCCTTCGACGACGTGCATTTTGACGATTTTTCCGGTTTTGGGAGAGGGGACGTTGAAGGTGGCTTTATCGGTGACCATTTCCACCAGATCCGCCTGTTCCTTGACTGCGTCGCCGGGATTTACATATACGAAGGAGACTTGCGCTTCGTTGCCGGCGTCATCGCCGAGGGAGGGTAGGGTGACGAGAAAGTTGGCCATGCTGATATCCTTTCGAGCGGGGCGCCAAGCGACTGTGTTACCGGCCTGTCAAGTCGGTATAACCTAATGATAGGCAGGTGGGAGTGGACGTCAAGGGTGGAGACCGGCTTCCTCTGGAATTATTTTGCGCCTATTGGACTATTTTTAGGGGTTGAGGCGACGGTTTTGTTTTGGGGAAAACGGGGGTAAAGGATATACTCTGCCTATCCGGGTCAGTTATCCTCAGTAACCGCATGGCGCATCAGCCCGATACCCGCCGGCCGTATTCAGCCGGGGCGTGGTTTGGGGGTGCCAAACTGTATGAATGGACAATCGCAAATGGACGAATACATCATCATCAATCCGGCGGATAATGTAGCTGTTGCCTTGGTGACGTTGCCGGCGGGCCAGCGTTTGCCGGGGGTTTTGGCGGGGACGCTGCGTCAGGATATTCCGGCGGGTCATAAATTTGCGCTACGCGACATTGAGGTTAGCCATCCGGTGGTGAAATACGGGCATTCCATTGGTCATGCCATTCTCTACATTCGAGCCGGGGAATGGGTTCACACCCACAACCTCAAAACCAGCCTCGAGGGTGAAATCGATTACCAATACCAGCCGGCGGCAGGCATGAAGGCGGCGGCGGCGGCAGGGGCGGCGGACCAGCGGACGTTCCGGGGTTTCGTGCGTGAAAACGGCAAGGTGGGGATTCGCAACGAAATTTGGGTGGTGCCGACGGTGGGTTGCGTCAACCGTTTGGCCGAGCGTCTGGCGGCGCAGTTGCAGGCAAACTTGCCGGAAGGGGTGGAGGCGGCGGTGGCGTTTCCGCATCCGTATGGTTGCAGCCAGTTGGGGGAGGATCACGAAAACACCAGGCGGATATTGGCCAATCTGGCTTTGCATCCCAATGCCGGCGGGATATTCTATGTGGGGTTGGGTTGCGAGAACAATACGGTGGCCAGTTTTCGCGAGTTGGTGCAGTCTGACCCCGAGAGCAACCCGAATATCGCCTACATGATTGCCCAGGAAGAAGTGGACGAGTTCGCGGCGGGGATGGAGCAGGTGCGGAAATTGGCCGAAGTGGCAGCCAAGGCGAAACGTACCGAAGTGCCGGTGTCGGAGTTGAAGGTGGGATTGAAGTGCGGAGGTTCGGACGGTCTCTCGGGGATAACCGCGAACCCCCTATTGGGGCTGTTTTCGGACTGGCTGGTGGACCGGGGCGGTTCGACCGTTCTCAGCGAAGTGCCGGAGATGTTCGGGGCCGAGGTCAATCTCCTGAACCGAACGGTGGACAAGGAGGTTTTCGCGAACGGCGTGGACATGATTAACAATTTCAAGCACTATTTCGAGTCTTACGGCCAGACCATTTACGAGAATCCGTCGCCCGGCAACAAGGCGGGGGGGATATCGACTTTGGAGGACAAGTCTTTAGGGTGCACGCAAAAGGGCGGCAGCCGGGCGGTGGTGGATGTGCTTCCTTACGGCGGGGTGCTGAGGAAGGCCGGTTTGTCGCTGTTGTACGGCCCGGGGAACGACATCGTCGCGTGTTCCCTATTGGCGGCGGCGGGGGTGCAGATGGTATTGTTTACGACCGGCCGGGGGACGCCGTTGGGCGGCCCGGTGCCGGTGGTGAAGGTGGCGTCGAACCACGATTTGGCGGTGCGTAAGGCCGGGTGGATTGACTTTGACGCGAGTCCGATCATCACGGGCGAAAAGCGGGAGGCGGTATTGGCCCGGTTTGTGGATCACCTCTTGGAGGTGTGTTCGGGCCGGCTGACGCGGAGCGAACTGAGCGGAGCCCGTGATTTTGCCATATTCAAGGACGGGGTGACGTTGTAAAGAAACGTGCTATTACTTTAGTCCAGCGGTTTATCCGAAAAGGAAAACATCATGGCGAAAACCTTCATCAACGACGATTTCCTCCTCAATACCCCCGCCGCCCAGCGCCTCTATCACGACTACGCCAAGGACATGCCCATCCTCGACTACCATTCCCACCTCCCCGTCAAGCAGCTGGCCGACGACCAGCGCTTCGACAACCTGACCCAAGTCTGGCTTTACGGCGATCACTACAAATGGCGCGCCATGCGGGCGGCCGGTTGCGGCGAGGAATACTGCTCCGGCATTCCCACCGCGGCCGGGGATTACGAACGCTTCGAGGCGTGGGCCAGGACGGTGCCGCAAACCTTGGGGAATCCCCTCTATCACTGGGCGCATTTGGAATTGAAACGCTATTTCGGCATCGACGCCCTGCTCTCGGGCGACACCGCGAAAGAGATTTACGCCGCCGCCAACGCGCAAATAGCCAAACCGGAATTCTCGGCCCGGTCGCTCGTCAAACGCTCCAACGTCCGCGCCCTCTGCACCACCGACGACCCGACCGACGATCTGAAAGATCACGCCCGGCTCGCCGGCGAAAACTGGGGGGTGAAGGTGTTCCCCGCCTGGCGCCCCGACAAGGCCCTAGCCGCCGACAACCCCGAATTCATGAAAATCTGGCTGAACAAGCTCGAAGCCGCCTCCGGCAAGACCGTCGCCAGTTACCGCGGCCTCCTGGACGCCCTCTGGGACCGCCACCAATTCTTCCATCGACACGGCTGCCGGATTTCCGATTACGGCATCGAACGCCCCTACGCCAAGTCGTTCTCCGAAATCGAGGCCGAAGTCGCCTTCGTGCGCATCCGCGCCGGACACGCCCTCCAGGGCGACGAACTGGAAGGCTACCGTTCGGCCCTCCTCCACGACATGCTGGTCATGGACGCGGCCCAAGGCTGGGTCCAGCAACTGCACCTGAACGCCAAACGGAACAACCGCCGAAAAGCCTTCCAGGAACGCGGTCCCGACACCGGCTACGACTGCATGGGCGAGTTCCCCGTCCTGGACAACCTGGTGGCGCTCCTGGATCGCCTCGACTCGGAAGGCGCCCTCGGCAAAACCATTCTCTACGACCTCAATCCCCGGAACGACGACCTGCTCGCCACCGTCATCGGTTCCTTCCAGGACGGGAGCGTCCCCGGCAAGATGCAACTGGGTTCGGCCTGGTGGCATAACGATCATTTCGCCGGCATGCTGAAGCAGATGACCGCCCTCGCCTCCATCGGCCTCCTGTCCCGCTTCGTCGGGATGCTCACCGATTCCCGCAGTTTCCTTTCCTACCCCCGGCACGAATATTTCCGCCGTCTCCTTTGCCGGAAACTCGGGACGGAAATGGAAGGGGGGGAAATCCCCGCCGACTTCGCCCTGGTGGGCAATATGGTCAAGGACATTTGCTACAACAACGCGGCGGCATATTTCCAACTGGAACTGTAGTTTTCCCGTGACCTCCTGCCTGTTTTTGCTATAATTTCCGAGTCCACTTTGCACGCTATTTTGGAAATTGCGCCAATTTCACCCCTTTGGAGAACGCGATGTCAAGAAAAGCGTCGTTAGCGGTTCCGTTCACCCGCCTGGCACTGTTCCTGTGCCTTGCCGTCACCGCCTGTTTCGCCCCCTCCCCCGCCCATGCCGCCGACAGCGCCCTTGCCGCACTCCCCAATCCTCTGAAACACGTCCAACCCGGGCAGTGGGTGGTATACCGCATCCAAACCATGTTTGGGGAAATCAACCAGAAACAAACCATCCTCGATATCGCCGGCTCCGGCGACGAACGCACCTTCACCATCAAGACCGAAATGGGCATCGACGGTGAAATCATGGATGAACGCACCGATACCGTCACTTACCAGCGCGCCCTCGAAGAGCAGGAGGAAGCGCTCAAACAAGCCGGGGACGTGAGCATTTCCGACAAAAAAATTACCTTCAAGGGACGGGACATCGAGGCGGTGGAAGTGGTGTTCACTGACGAAGAAGGTCAGAAATGCCGCCTTTATCTTTCCGAAAACGTCCCGCTGGTCGGGGTCATCCGCATGGAGATCGACGGCGCCGAAGAACCGGCGATGGAATTGGTCGACTTCGGAGGCTGAAGGCGGACACGCCGCGACCAAGCTTTTTCTTTTCGACGTTGGAATGGGGACGGGTTTTGCTTACCATCTCGTTGATTTGTCTGGCAGGCCCCCTGAAGGGCCAGGTCTTCCGCCTCAACAAGGGGGGACCGGTATTTCTGTTCGGGCGTTATTCCAAGGCCAATTGCAGCCTGGCTGCCGACCCCGCGGCCAGCCACCTGCATTTTCTCATCGACACCTCGGATAACCGGGTCCGCATCATCGACCTCGGCTCCACCAACGGCCTGGTCATCAACGACCGCCATCTCGGCGGCAAACAAGGGGCGCCCTTCACCGATTTCATCACCCTGAAATCCGGCGACACCATTCTCGCCGGCGCCTGCCTCTTCCGCCTTTCCGCCGTCGACGAAGCCAACACCACCGATTTTCGCACCGACGCCGGAGCTCCCGCCGCACACCAGGGCGGCACCTCCCCCGCCGGCGGTTCGTCGCGGCAAATGGAGTCCTCCCGCAGCCAAAACCGCCTCACCGCCATCATCAGCCAGGATACCGTCCAAGAGCGCCTGGAAAGCCTGGAAGGCGAAAAACCCGGTGGACCGCTTTCCGCGGAGGAACTCCCCCACGTCGACGGCTTCACCATCCTCGAACTCATCGGCGGCGGCGGCAAAGGCGTGGTGTACCGCGCGGTAAAGGACGACACCGGCGACTCCGCCGCCATCAAAATGATGATGTTCCGCAGCAAATCGAAACGCCAGCGCTCCATCGAAATGTTCCGGCGGGAAATCCAAATCACCCGCCAACTGCATCACCCCCACATCATCCGCTACCTCGCCGACGGCATCTCCGGCGGCGCCCCCTTCCTGGCCATCGAATACGTCGAAGGCGGCAACCTCGACACCCTGATTAACGATTCGCCCGGCAACCGCATGGACCTCCCCAACGCCGTTCCCCTCTTCATCCAGCTTCTGGAAGCGGTCGCCTACATGCACCAGCACTCGCTGGTCCACCGGGACATCAAACCCAAGAACGTCCTCTTGGACCTGCGCCGGGGCGGCTCCTACGCGGTCAAGCTTTCCGACATGGGTCTCTCCTGCCGTTTCACCTCGGCCTCGGTCAGCGAATTCCTTCCCATCATTTCTGAAGGCGGCACCCCCGCCTACATGCCGCCGGAGCAACTCACCGACCTCACCCGCGCCATTCCCCAATCCGACGTCTTCAGTTCCGCCGCCACTTTCTACCAAATGGTCACCGGCCGTCCCCTGTACGATTTCACCGACAAGGATCAAAACGAAACCATCATCAACGGCGAAATCACCCCGCTCAGGGAAATTCGTTCCGACCTCCCCTTCCCCATCCTGAACGTCATCGACAAGGCCCTTTCCTATCAGCCGGAAAACCGGCAGGCGAACGCCATGGAGATGCTGGAGGAGTTCAAGCGCGCCTTGTAAGGGACAATTGAACCGGTCGGGAAAACGCCAACGCCCGCAAGTCGAAGCTTGCGGGCGTTGGCGTTAATTTTTACAAAGCGATCAAGAATTTTTGTCAAGAAAAAAAATCCGATTTAAGTTGATTTCGAGGTGGCGATTATGTAGAAAAGAGCCTACTGGGGGATTCACCGCAAAAATCATATCGCAAAATCGACAAAGGGACTTTTTTTTCCATTGCACAAGGGGGAAATATGATCGATCGTTTCACGTCCATCAAGAAAGGACTGGCTGTCGCCGCCGTGTTGGCGGGGACCCTGGGTCTTTCCGGCTGCGGTTCGTGCGGCACCAACGCCTGTGGGGGCAGAGTGGTGAGTGTCGGCACGGGAAACTGCGCGCCCGCGCCAATTGCCGTAATGCCAGCTCCGGCTCCGGTATACGCTTCCTATGCGGCGCCCGCCTACACCCCTCCGGCCGCCATTAACAATGGCCTGTATTACGATGGTCCCGTGGCTTATTCCTCCGCCGCCATCGGAATGGGCGGGGTCGGTTACGGCGCTCCTGCTCCCATCAACTACGCGCCCCCGACCGGCGCCGCCGCCGCCAACCTGGTGGTGCACTCGGGTAATCCCCTTTCGCATCTGGCAGGCCTGGCCGGCGGCGGCGCCGTCACGCCGAATTATCCCCTCGTCTCCTACGACGGCTACAAGGAAGGCGCCTACGCCTCATACTCCGACTATATTCCGGCCGGACCGAACGAATACGTCGTCCCCGGTTCCCTCCGCACCATCAACGGCAGTAAGCCGGTAGCCACCACCCAAGCCGGGGGCCTGGCCGCGCTTGCTTCCTCCGCCTCCCAGCCGGCCGCCAAAACCGGCAAAGCTCTCCCGCCCGGCAGACGCGGCCTCGGCGGAGCGCCCCGCTTCTCGGAACCGATTCCCTCCACCGCCGTGGCCGCCGCCGCCGCGGCCGCGGCTCCGGTTGTTCCGCCGGCACCGGGACCCGTAGCGATTCGCACCGCCACGGTCGTACCCGTCCCCGCCTCGACTCCCATCATGGAACCGCCCATGGACAGCGATGAACCGGCCCCGGTTCCGGCGGTTGTTTCCGAACCGTTGCCGGCTTCCGGCCTGTTGCCGCCGATTCTGCCGTCGGCGGCGTATCCCCAACCCGCTTACGTTCAGCCCGCTTATCCGCCGGCGCCGGTGGCATCGCTGGTTCCCGCTCCGGTGCTGGGCGGCGGCGATCTTTATGTTACGCCCGGCGACACACAGGTTAACACCTACGTCCCCGGTCCGGACCCGGCGGGATATTACGGCGGCGGCATCGAACCGTTGGAGACGAGTGGTTTGCTGGCTTCGGACCCGGCGGTGCATTACACGACGCGGGCCACCTGCAATGTGGTTCCGCTGCAGGGGGAAGCGGTGGTTTGGACATCCGGGTTCTGAAATTTTCCGCCGCAGTACCGTGGTTGCAGTAAAAAACGCGCTACTCTCCTACAGGCCACGCATCACTGGGATGCGTGGCCTTTTCTTGCCGCCTATAATTCCACCCGTTCCCGCAAAACCGGAACGTGGGCGTCCCAGCCCTTTTTACCGCGTAATAATTCCGCCAGCGATTCTGCGGCCGTCGGTTCGCCGTGGGTCACGAAGCAGCGCTTGACGCCGGCGATTCCATCGGACCAGCGGGAGAGTTCGTTACGGTCGGCGTGTCCGGACAGATTCAGGAGCTGCCTTACCGCCGCCCTGACCTGATAGACCCGGTTGAAGAGCCGGATTTCCTTCGCGCCGTCCAGCAGCTCCCGCCCCAGCGTCCCCGGGGCCTGGAAGCCGGCGAAGAGGACGGTGGTGCCGGGATATTCGATGTTCAAGGCCAGGTGGTGTTTGATGCGGCCGCCGGTGCACATGCCGTTGCCGGCGATAATCACCGCGCCGGAACGGATGGAATTGATGTTTTTGGATTCCTCGGCGCTGAGGGTGTAATGGAGTTTGGCGAATTCGAAGGGGGAGGAGCCGGCGGCAAGCAGCTGCAACATGTCTCTGTCGCATTCCTCGGGGTGGTTCTTGAAGAGCCCGGTAACTCTACTGGCCATGGGGCTGTCGAGGTAGACCGCTTTCTGGGGCAGTTTGCCGGCGGCGCCGAGTTTGGACAGGGCGTACAAAAGTTCCTGCGCCCGTTCCACCGAGAAGGAGGGAATGAGGACGTTTCCCCCGCGCCGATCCGCTTCGGCAAGAACTTCGGCCAGTTCGGCCTGGGTGTCGCCAGCGAGGTGATCCCGGTCGCCGTAAGTGGATTCGATAAGGAGGTAATCCGCCATTTTGGGCGGCTCGGGGTCTTTGAGGATGGGGCGGTCCCAGCGGCCGACGTCGCCGGAGAAGACGAGACGCCGGTTTTCGGCGCCGATTTCAATCCAGGCCGCGCCGAGAATATGGCCGTTCACGTGCCATTTGGCGGTGATGCCAGGCGCGGGGTTGACGAGATGGTGGTACTCCACCGGGCGGATTCGGCCCAGGGTTTTCTCGACGTCGTTCGTGTCGTAGAGGGGTTTGGGGACGGGAGTTTCCCGTCCTTCCCTGCGGTGGCGTTTGGCTTTGGTGAGGGCGTCTTCCTCCTGGATGCGGGCGATGTCCCGAAGGATAATCGGCACCAAATCGGCGGTGGCGGGGGTGCAGAAAATTTCCCCTTTGAAGCCGTCCTTGACCAGCTTGGGCAGCCAGCCGCAGTGGTCCATATGGCCGTGGGTCAGGAGAACGGCGTTGAGGTCGGGGGGGTAGAAGCCGAAATTTTCCCAGTTGAGACCGAGGTTTTCGCGTTCCTGGAAGAGTCCGGCGTCGATGAGAATTTTTGCCTGGTCGGTTTGCAGGAGGTAGCGGGAACCCGTTACATTCCGCGCCGCGCCCAGAAAAGTCAGTGTGGGGGACATGGGGATCCTTTCGTTGGAGATGGGCTGTCAATCGATGCGGATTTCTTCCGGCATGACAAAGATTTCGGAACGTATTTCCTCCCCTTCCGGCCGCCAGCCGGTGGCGTTTACGAGTTCGACCGCCGGGCGGTAGACTCCAGCCTTGGGGTAGCGATAACGCGGCACGGCGGCGTGCGGAGAATCGGGGGCGTCGTAAAGCATATAGCGCGGGTTTTCCGTCTCGACCCGCGGATTCCCCTCGCCATACCCTTCCGGGTAAACAATCGCCCGGGTCGGGGCGTAGCCCTCGGCCTTGGCGTAAAAGCGATAGCTGTTCCCTCCCCCCTTGCCAGCCGCCTTATCAGGTTCTCGCACCGCCCGTAATTCCCTCACCTTCAGCCGGTTCGGTTCCGCCGGCCACGCCGTTCCCCAAGCGTACACCTTATCCCCGCCGCCGATATCCTCGCGGTAATCCGGGTCGCCGGGATACAAGGAATTCACCCTGACGTTGTAGGAGGTGCCGTTGGCATGGACATATTTCCCCCCGCCAAGGTAAACCGCCATGTGCCCCGACCAGTAAATCAGGTCGCCCGGTTTGACGCCGCCGGCTTGCAGGGTCTCCGGGTCGAAGCCGCCCTTGGCATTCGCCTTAACGTACAGGAGGGCGATGGGGTAGCCGGACTGGGGCCGCGAGTTACGGAAGATGTCCAGGCCGCTAAGCATATACGCCATCGAGGCCAGACCCGAACAGTCGATGCCGGCGGGGGTTTTCCCGCCCCAACGGTATTCGACCCCCTGGTACGACAAGGCGTCGGCGACGATTTGTTGCCGCGTTTCCGCTTCGGTGGCGGCCGGGTCGGTTGTATTCCAGCGGCGGATTTCCCGCAAGCTTTCCGGCCTGACAAAACCGCTTCTTCCATCGGCGAGTTGAACTTTGGCATACTCTTTCCCCCCCGCCCTGGCTTCCGTTTCCTTCCCCACGACTGCCAGAAGGCTCCCGCGGGGCAAACTCGCGAGAGGCGGATAACTCCGTAAATCCGCCCGGCCGGCCACATCCGCCTGTGGGGTAATCACCACATGGCTGACGGCAGTCCGCCATTTCCCGACCCAATCCCGACCCAATTTGAGTTCCCTGACCGGCAGGCTGACCTGATAACCGTATTGGGTGCGCACCGCCACCAATCCGTCGGCGCCGGGAAGGGCGAGAGTGGTGACGGTTTGTCCGTGGAGGACTTCGTCGTCGAGAGCGGGCTTGCCGTGGTCAAGATAGACGGCTTGACTGACCGGAGCAATGACGACGCCCTGGTCGAGTTTGCTTTGCCGATAGCGGGCGAAGAGGTAGAGGAGCAGGAGGAGGACAATGGCGGCGGCAATGGCGGGCAGGCGGAATTTTTCAGGAATGGTCATGGACATTGCTCCGGCAAAAAACACTTTCACGATTTCGCCACACGACCGGTATATACCGATCGCAGAACGAAATTTGGCAAAGTTTATCTCACCACAGAGACACAGAGAGCACAGAGAACTGCATTATTATTTATTGCCCAATAAAAAATGCAGTTCTCTGTGCTCTCTGGGTCTCTGTGGTGAAAGGCAAATTTTCATGGATTCAGCGGATATTTCTCACCCCTCCGCCTCCTCAAAGCGCAAGCGCGCCATATCCGCCGCCCCAATCAACCCCGCATTCTGACCCAATTCCGCCGGTACAATCTCCATGGTCCGACCCGGGTGATGGTTCCGATTTAAACACGTCCGCCTTATCGCGCCAAAAAGAATCTCGCCCGCCTGAATCATCCCCCCCGCCACCACGCAACGCTCGGGATTAAGAAGTTCCGCCACCGCCGACGCCATCACCCCCAAATAATGCCCCGTTTCCTCGACGATATGCAAAGCCAACGGATCCCCCGCAATCCCGGCCGTGAAAATATCATAACTCGTCAACGTGCTGTAACGTTCCGACAACGATGATTTCCAGCCGTTGTCCAACATCTCGCGAAAACGCCGCACCACCGAACTCGCCGACGCATACGCCTCCACACAGCCGCTAGCCCCACACCCGCACACCCGCCCGCCGTCAATAATCGGCACATGTCCAAGTTCCCCCGCCGAACCGTCCCTGCCAATGTGGAGCTTGCCGTTCAGGATAATGGCCCCGCCAATTCCCGTGCCCAGGGTCATCATCATCATGTGCTTGCAGCCCCGCCCCGCCCCGTGCACAAACTCGCCCCAGCCGGCGCAATTGGCGTCATTTTCGATGATGGTGCGAATGCCGGTCCGTTCCCGAATGATGTCGGCAAGGGGAACGTTCCCCCAACCCGGCATATTGGGGGCGTTAAACACCAAGCCGCGGCCCTGATTCAGCGGGCCGGGAAAACCAATCCCGAGACAGGCGATGTCGTCCTGACTGCGCTCGATGGTTTCCAACACCCTCTTCACGCCGCCGACCAACCTATCGATGACCGCCTGGCTGCCTTCGGCCGCCAGGGTCGGCGTCTCGTATTTGGCCAGGACCTGATGGTTGCAGTCGATGACGCCGCAACGGAGGTTGGTGCCGCCGAGGTCGACGCCGATGTAAGATTTTGGCATGTATTCTCCTTTGCGCTGATGCAGCGGAAGATGGGGTTGAAAGAGACAGACCGGGAGACACCGTGCCATTTGCCGTAAGCCGGCTTTTCCACCTGTTCCCGGGCTTTATTATTGCCGTAAACCTCCTTCGGCGCAAGGTGATTGACAATGAAGGCTTGAGGAATCGCCATGCCCGGCATATCATTGGTTTTCCGTCCCTGCCGTGCCGGTCGTACCGCTATAACGGAGTCGAACATGCAAACCCAATTATCCATCGTAACCACCTACGCCAACGGCACCGCCGAACTTCACCTGAAAGGCAGGTTGAACTCGGTCTCGGCCGAATACACCGAAAAGGCGGTTATGACCCATTTGGAAATGATGGAAAAAGGCGAAGCCCTCCGCCTCAACCTTTCCGAACTGACTTACCTGGCTTCAGCCGGCCTACGCATTTTCGTTCTCGCCAGCAAAAGCGCTCACGCCAAAGGCATCAATTTCAGCATTGCCCACGTCCCGAAAAACATTCTTGAAGTCCTCCGCCTGACCGGCTTGACCGGGATTCTGGTCATTGAAAAATAGGAGCTTGTCCCCCAATAGCGGCAAAGCGGCCCGTTTTTACGATAATAGACCAAGCCGGCTGCGGGGTAAAATTCTCCCTAAAATTTGTAACAAAAACAGTTGACAGCGTACCGAATTTACCTAGAATACATCGTCTTGTCACTGATATGCGCGTAACGCGGTTTGATTATATAGAACTATAACTAAGCAATGCCCGCTTAGCTCAGTTGGTAGAGCAACTGACTCTTAATCAGTAGGTCCTGCGTTCGAGTCGCAGAGCGGGTACCAAGATAAAGGCCGCAACCCCAAGGGGTTGCGGTTTTTTGTTGACAGGGCAAAATCGCCAATTTATCCTTTGGGGACGCTTAGTGGGGACGTTTGCAAAGGAGGATAAGGACAATGCCGCGCTTCCGAGACGGGTTTCCAAGACCCAAAAAAGAGTATCATCACGGCGCCTGGCGCATCTACTGGCGATGGAATGGAAAAAAGTACGTCATCCAGACCGGGATAAGCGGCGAGGATAACGGCAAAGATGTCGAAGCAATGGTCCGCGTCCTGTCCGGGCAATTGGCCAGTGAGTCCAGACCCGACATCCCGCCCCCGTGGTGCAACCAGTCAGGCATGATCAATTACCTGGGCGACAGGTATGGCAAGCCGCCAAAGGGCACCGTGGCTCCGCCAGACCAATGGCTGACGCTTTACGAAACCGAATTGACGGGAGAGTGCGGCGAACGCTGGGCCAAGATGTCCGTGACCAACCTGGAAAAATTCTCTGCCGCTGTCGGCGGTATGGAAAAGGCCAACGCGGAAAACGTCTCCTCCTACATCGCCGCCATCGCCAAGAAGAAGAAAACCGCCACCCGTAACCGAACCCTCGCCATACTCTCCCGCTTCTTCAAATGGGCCAAGCGCACCGGTAAAATCACCACAGTCCCCACCGACGGCATCAAGACCATCAAGGAAGAGCGCCGTTCCGCCATCGTCTATTGCACCCCTGCCGAGCGTGAGGAATACATCGCCCTGGCCAAGGCGACCGGCTGGGACGAATGGATAGCGTTCCCCATCGCTTTTTACGCCGGCCTACGCCGCGAGGAAATCGCCCGTCTCGAATGGCCGGACGTGCGCTTCAAGGAAGGGCTGATTGTTGTGCAAAAATCGAAAACCCAAGAGCCAAGGGAAGTGCCGCTGGCGACGGTCCTGGAAAACCTCCTGCAAGAGATTCCAGAAGCCAAACGGCGCGGGTTCGTGATGAAGTGTCCGGATGGACTCGACCGGCTCTGGCGGATGGACAATCTGGTCCGCAACGTCCAGTCCGCGAAAGAA
This sequence comes from Planctomycetota bacterium, assembly GCA_031555915.1. Classification (GTDB taxonomy): domain Bacteria; phylum Planctomycetota; class SZUA-567; order SZUA-567; family SZUA-567; genus JAJBSZ01. Next base: position 4,990 of record JAVBTZ010000208.1, on the reverse strand, counting down.
CAGGCGCTGATGCAGGGTTGGGCAATCGAGAAGCCGCCGCCATCCCGCGCCAAAGACTACCGGGAGAAAAAGGCGGCCTATCTCGCCCAGAAACAGGAATGCGCCGCCCAGGTAAAGGCGGCGCTGCAGCGCATCGGCTGGAATTCGTTCCGGCATACCTTCGGCTCGCTCCTGGCGCAGAACGGTGTCTCAATTGACAAGATATCGTCCTGGATGGGGAATACCCCCGAAGTCTGCCGCCGGCATTACGCCCAGTTCGTTCCCCGCGACCGGCGGGACCATGAAATCGATCGGCTGTAAAAAAAGCTGCCCCGGTGACGAATTGTGGAAAGGTTTATATTCGAGCAAAGCCACGTGCACTTGATTACCGACGTTGTTCAAAGGTTATAGAATCACTGTTATAGTCATAGTCAGCTCGTCCATAAATCGTCAGTTGTTTTTGTCCCGTTACCCCAATTGTTGATCGCCAACCTGTAGCGCTCACATCAAGCCATTCTTCTGCAGGACGGCGTCCATTGTTTATTAAGGCTTTTAGGCATGATGCAACAACGGCGCGGCAATCCAGCTCGATTTTCTTTATACTTTTTTGTTCTTCAAAATATGATAATCTCAAATTAAAGGAATTAGAGTGGCGATCATCGGAGAATTCAACGGTAAATCTTTGAGCAAAGTCTTTGGTTGGTGTAAAGGTTGGTAAAGCTTCTAATGTATCCTGTAGTATCTTCGTATAGAACGCATCCTCTAGCGTCTTTTTGTCAGTATCGGAATTGTTTTGGGTTTGTTGTGCGGGTGCGGTCTCTGATGCTGGTTCTTGTGTGGGTGCAGGTGATACAGGAGGTGAGTCAGGGACAACAGGGATGACAGTACGCCTTGTGGTGATTTTCGGAGCCGTGTCGTTATTCTTTGCCGTGTTTTGTGAAGCTGAATTATCATTAGCGAAATACGATACAATATTACTGGTCATATGCACCCATAAATTCATCTTCTCTTGTATGCCATCAAGCAATGGAAGAAGGCGAAGCATATCATTATCGGAGATGGAAGCGCCTAATTTGCCTGACTTTCTTGAATACACATTTACTCTAACATCATGCTTGTCTTGCGATACTTGCATCAGGTATTTTTCATTCAATTTTCCAGAGAGAGGCACTTGTCCAAAGTTCTCGCCGGATCTGATTTTTTCTAAAAATTCTTGCTTACTGCCAAAAGCATTGATGAAAGCCGGCAAATCGTCCAGTTCAAGCCTTAAAACTCCGCCGCTGTAGCTTGAAATAAATAATGAAGTTGATGTTTTATCGGTTTGAATGAAACAGTTAAGGTTCCGGTCTTTATATTGAGTCCACGTTAATTGAATATCATTGGTTACCGGTTGACCAGATAACGCCTCAAAGGTGCTGAGCAAAACAAATCCTGTAACAATCAGAGTCGATAACAGCCGCATTATTCCCCTCCCCTTATCATCGCGAGTTTCCACTCACTCATACCACACGCCAGAAATAACCCGCACTCCTCCGAAATCCTCTTCGGCAACCGTTACCTCTGCATCAATGCCCTCGCCGTCGTTGACCGATTTGAGGACAACTTCCTGGCCGCCGTCCTGCCGCTTACGCTTACCGACCCATTTTTTGAACCAACTGCGATACTCCTCGATGTCGTTATTCCATACCACCACCAGGTCACCCTTGTTCGGCTCCCGCCACATCGGACATAGGAAAACATGCTGCCCATCGTGCGCCATCGGCTCCATGCTTCTCCCCCGAATGCGAATCATGCAGGTACCTTTAGGGATGGTCATGGTTTCGGCGAGGCTGTCGAGATAGAAAGAATCCTCACCATTCGTTGCCGCCGCCGCATCGCCAGATACGGGGACCATGATGTCTTTGTTGCTACCGGCGGATGGAACAGCGAGTGGGTAAGGATTCATATCACGAGCGCTGCTTTGGTTTCCTGTTTCCGCGCCTTCCTTCCGCACCAAATCATTGATAGATACGCCAAATAATTTAGCTAATGCCTTGAGGTATTTACGATTAGGATTTCTTCTGCCGCTCTCCCAGTTGTTGTACTGTTGACGCGACACGCCGAGCTTCTCGGCGCATTCGGTTTGCCCACCATGACCAGGAAATACTTTTTCACGCAATTCTTTTAGGCGGTAACCCATTTAAAATCTTCCCGTTATAATCTTGCATGAAACTTATTGGTGTAATATTGCACAAATATAGTTTGACATTCTCCCGCCACAGTGTACTATGCAACCATCGCAACTGGAACCGTAAACGATGGCGACGGGAGAACACATCATGGAACAATGCCCCCTTGGAGTTGCGCTACAAGCCTATCGAATGGCCTTTGAGCGAACAAGGCTAATGCCCGACGCCCGAGATGAACGCATAGTCATGCTCGAAATTGCCAAGCAGGCAACAAAGGTCGCGCTTCGCCATCTGGAATCGCTTACATCAAATCCATCGGCATTGGTTTCGGAAGATGCAACTTCTTAACCGAAGTCCACGGATAAAAAACACCAGCGGTAAATTCGTTAACCTGAACGAATACACCGTTAGCATCGTAGGCGACAACCTGCTTAACCACAACCATGTTCTTCGACTTCTCCTCGCCGAATTGTTCATCATCATGATTCAAAAACACCGTACCAGGAAGCCCGAGTACAAGCTCTGAACATTGTTTATGGTCATGCATGGAGCAGTCCTTTCAATCTAAAATAAGGAACCGGTTTGCGGCGTAACATCCCTTCCGCCACCGTGTACTATACGGACATCACAAACGCAACGGGAACCGGAAAAGGGAATAGGTGTCCAGTGGACGGCTTTCAAGAATATGACAGCTACATCGCGCGCATCGAAAGCAATTGGAGATACCGAAAGGGGTCACCATTCGGTCACGATACCGCCCGGCCCCCGTCCCATGATGACCTCATGCGGGAAATGGCCGAAAATCAACTCGTCATACTCAAAATGTTTCGAGACGCTCTAAAATTGTTAACGGAGAAAGGGTCATTACCTCCGAAAGTGTAGGCTCTTCATGTTCCCAATTTGTTCGCCAATACGATTCAGCCTGAGCCATCATGCTATGCACTAGTAGACCGGTTGGATTTAAAAGAGCCGGTCCCATTGTGCTGAAATGGCGGGGCTTGGTTTCATCATATTCAACCCTATAGATCACATCCCACATGCGGCTTTTTCGAAGAAATTCAATGCCATCGCGTGATGGACAAACGAAAGCAGCTTGCCAGCGGCTCACCTTATCTGGAAATTTGGCATGTCTGACGTATTCGAAAATCAATTCGCGAACTAAGTTCTGATCCAGTTCAGTTAGTGGGTAGGGGTGCCTTCCCAGCATCCGACCGAAATTACCGGGGGCGATTCTAGAACCAGGTTCCAACAGAGTCGACGATAAATGAAAAGCCTCGATCATGGATCCGATATCTCCCTAAACTTCAGTCCATCGGCACTCAAATAATCCAGCCCAAGGTAACACCGCCCTGCCACAGGCGAACACAGTCAGCGAGGAACCATCAATGACAACCATCCCTGAAACCAAACTCTCCCCACGTCTCCTCGCTGGCGACTACGGGCGTCCGCCAGCCGGAGGTGGCACTCCGGCTGGCTCTTATGATTTTCTTCTGCTTCGTCTCGATTCTCTAAAGCATACCACCTAACTCAACCATCGCCACCGTAAAAATATGTCCTTCTGGACGCAGTTGATCCCCTCAACTTGCGGCGTAGGCGTATCGCGTTAAGTGATCAAATTTAAGGACTTGCGTTAACAACAGCGTAGGTCGGAAATCCAACAAACAACGGAAATTTAGGAGTTTTCAGGAGTCACGACCATGTCGGCTGAAACCACTGATAAGCCCGTCGTCGCAAAGCGTGGACGAGGTAGGCCGAAAGGGAGCAAGACAAAGAATCGACTGCGGGAACCAGGGGCTCCCAAAAACATCACTCAAATACTCAATGCAATAAAGAATGGCGTCTTGGTGATTCGAGCTTCCCGCCGGCCCCGGCATTTTAACCTTACCGAAGCTGCTGCAGAGATGGGAATTTGCGACGACCAACTCCGCGCTCTGGGACAAGAACACGGGGTATTCCTGCCTGCTTATCGGAACGGAAAGACCGTCATTTTTACTGACCTGCAACTTGACATCATCTCTTTGGTGATGCGCGGCCGTATAAGTCGAGACGATGGACTCCGGAAATGGAAAGAGGTAGAGATGCGGGAGCTTGAGTCCATCGACTGTTACATACTGGGGGAATCCTCATGACCACCACCACCACCCGCCGCATAAACATTGACCGCAAATACTCTCCCTGTCCCCGCTGCGGAACCATGCGGGGGCGTCACTCTATCGGCCACCGCCGGCTGTACGAATTAGGCACAAGTCACCCGGTGGTCCTGCTGGTGGAATATTCGAAGCACTACTGCCCGGGCTGCAACTGTTATTTCACCGTCCCCATGGATCATCTGGCTCCGAAAGCGGGGCGGTACACCCATCGGGTACGATGCGGGGCAATAGAGTTGGTGGTTGGCCAAGGGCTAACTTTCGCCAAGGCGTCGGATCGGTTGTGGAAATGCCATTATGTTCGGGTACCGGTTGCGACGCTTTTTGATTGGGTTAATCAGACTGCATAGGAGAAGAAATATGGATGTGGGTTCAGTCACAGAAGAATCAAATCCATTCGACTTTACGGAACAGGAAGAAACACTTGTTTTCATTTCCAGTCAAATCGCAGGAGCGCTTGCCGTCTCCAAGCGCAATATGGATTCAGACACTTACAGGCAATTTTTACGCTTGGCCAGGAGTATGGTCGAGGCAGAGCAGTTCGCTTTGGATGGGTAACTGACAAGTGCCAGCGATCCGTATACCGATTTATGTGCCAGCGACCCGTATACTCAAGAATTTGATTAACACCGGCACAAGCGTTGATTATTTTGATTTTTGAGATAATGTGCGTCCCCTTTTGAGAGGAGATGCACA
>JAVBTZ010000155.1:0-23887 GCA_031555915.1 Planctomycetota bacterium | reverse complement strand
GGCCTGACCGGGGGGCGCGTTGCCAAAAAGCTGCTCCAGGGCCAAGCGGGCCGATTTGGATTTTTCCGCGTCGAAGCGCTCTTCGTCGGGGTCCCGGAACAGGAACCAGGAACAAATATTGAAATCTTCCGCCGATCTGGGCTTTTCCGGCCTGGCCATCACTTCCAAACACCACTCCAAAGCCTCGGCGTCGTAAAAACGACAATTGGCGCAGGCATGCAGTGCCGAACCGCATTTGAGACAATCCTCGCGCGAACCCGGGACACCCTTGTCCCGCCACGGTTCGCCGCACCTATGGCATCTTCTCATCCGCCTCACTCCTTAAATTCCGCTTCAGGGGATAATCTTATTGACCGACATCTCCAGAATGCCAGTCGCACCCAAGCGCTTCAAGTCCGGAATAAGCGTGCGACCGACGCTGGAATCGACGATCGTTTCCACCGCCACCCACTCGGCGTCGGACAAATCGTTAACCGTCGGCGAATGCATGCTGGGAAGCACCTGGATAATCTCCCGCAAATTGGCGCGAGGGGCGTTAAGTTTAAGGAGCACCTTCTCTTTCGCCGCCAAAGCGCCCTTAAGCATCAACACCAGAGCTTCCGTCTTCGCCTTCTTCCAGCTGTCCTTTAACGCCTCCCGGTTCGCCACCACCACCGTCACCGATTCCTCCACCGTGTCCACGATGCGCAAACGATTCGCCCGCAGGCTCGAACCCGTTTCCGTCACGTCCACAATGGCGTCGGCCAAATACGGCACCTTCACTTCCGTCGCTCCGTGGGAAAACTCCACTTTCGCCTTGACTCCGTGTTTTTCCAGATATTTACGCACCAAACCCACCACTTCGGTCGAAATGACCTTGCCCTCCAAATCCGTGGCCGATTGAATGGGCGAATCCTCCGGCACTGCCAAAACCCACCTGACGGGCGACCGGGTCGCCTTCGCATAAACCAAACGTTCCAGCACTTCGACCTGGGAATCGTTCTCCAGCGTCCAGTCCAGGCCGGTGATCGCCACATCCATAACCCCCCGCTCGACATAGCGGGACATTTCCTGCGGCCGCGCCAGCATCGCCTTGATTTCCGCGTCGTTCGAGGTCGGATAATAGCTCCGGCTCCCCACATTGAAATCCCAACCCGCCGACTTCAGTAAAGCGAAAGTCGATTCCTGCAAACTGCCCTTCGGTAGACCAATTTTCAGTTCCGGCACCCTGTTCTCCCTCACCGATTACGGTTAAAATTAACCGCCGCCGCCAGGATAAAGTCATCCCTCTCCACCCGCCGAAACACGTCCTCCCGCCTCCCTCGCCCAACATGCGGGCGAAGAAAAAGGGGAAGCCGGGCGTTTTTGGGTTGACGTACCCCCAGCATGACCCAAACGCGGCTCCTTGTCAATGAAAAACGCGGTATCCAACTTTCTGTTGAGACCGCGCCTGCCACCCTTCGATTATTACCGGTGAAACCGGCCCGGCTTTATTTTTGGTAACCGTTCACGTCTTTGATTTCAGAGCGGAAAGGTGAACATTGCTTCAAAAGTAAAACAGTACGACTGTCATTCCGAACGGTAGTGAGGAATCCAGCGGTCGCAAGCCTCTGGGGGACGCACTCTTGCATTTGGCTCATGGGTATTTCCCCGCACATTCTGAATTCATCCCGCTGGCGATAAGGTAAACGAGCCAAATGGGTACGGTTCATACTCAGCTACTGCGACCGCTGGATTCCTCACTAGCGTTCGGAATGACAGTCGTACTGTGGTGCAATGGATGAAATGTTCACATTTCCGCCCTGAAACCGAAGACGTGAACGGTTACTATTTTTTAATCACGGCCGGTTTCAGCTTCGCGGCGTTTTTTTTGCCCTTTTTCGCCAAGTGCGCATCCTTCTTCAACGCCTCGCCGTAAGGGCTGCCCGTAGCCTCCAACTCCCAATACTGGACCAATTCCGCCGCGTCCGCCAGCGGCATCGTCTCGGCCAAAATGCGGGTCAGTTGATTCCGGTCGGCATTTTTTCCGCCCACGCCGTCCCGCCTGGCCTGCCGCAAGGCTTCGTCCGACAGCGGGAGGGTCGCGCCGGGGCAAAATTCATACAACAATATCGACTGCGCCCCTTTCGCCAAACAGGGTAGAACCTGCGCCAAACTCCGCCTGCTCTCCGCCGGTTTCCCCGAGGCGAGAAAATCGAACCCCAAAGCCCCCCGTTTCTCGAAGAAGGCGTTATACTCATCCTTCAAAACCCCCGCCGCCGCTTCCGCCCACGGATAGGCGCCCAAACTCTTGGCAATCTCCTGCGCCCGGGCCACCCGAATCTCGTTCCAATCCACGAAATCACGCCTGAGATGCGACAAGCCCGTCAAAGCCTCGTTCAATTCCGCCCCCACCCCCACCATCAACGCCAGCGCCACATGATCCATCGCCCGCGGCGGATGCAACCGTTCCTCGGTCCGTTTCTTCTCCAACGCTTCCTTGGCCACCGCCGCTTCCGGCGCTTCCTTGCCGTTTGTCATAAAAAACCCTTCGGACAGTCGTGGGCGGTCATTCCGGCCAGAGCGGATGCTTGCCGCCAAAAATATTTATTGTCTGCCGCTCAATTTATTGAATGCACCTTGTGCCAAGCGGGTTATCTCCGGGTCGCAAGCGCCCGGGTGTTCTGCGTGGAAATCATCCAAATACAGCTCAAACAAACGCTTGGCGAACTGACGCGGCCTGGCGGCCCGGGTGAACTCAGCCGCCTGGTAGAGCGCTTTCCCCACCCCTGGCAGATCGCTCTCGGGGATGGTGAAAGGGGGGCCTTTCCTGTCGCCCCGTTCGATCAAACTTTGGGCTTCGTAACGTTTGTCCATGGCCGTGTTGGGATCCATGGAATATTCCGTAAAGGTGAAGCCGTAATACATTTTGCCGATTTCATCATAGATTTCGTTGCCCTTTTCGGCGCGGAAGGTAATACTGTAGAAACGGCCCAATTTGTAGAGATCGTTCACCACTCCGGTGCCGATCGACCCAGGCGTGGCGAATTTACGGTTCTGAATGTTATTATAATAGATATCCGGACCAAATGGGGTCAAAAACGCCAATAACAAAAGAAGAATCACCCCCACCACCAAATAGGTGATGCGTTTTTTGTTGTCGCGGAAAAACTTGGCCCGTTTGGCCCGTTTCGCCAAGCGGTTCCGCGCCTGGTTGGCCGCCATATCCCGGGCCGACTTGTTTTTCGTCCGATTACCCGACTTCAACGCCATTCCACCCCTCCCGATTCAAGGCGCGACGCCTGCGTCCGTCGCCCGCAAAGCCGCCGAATCCTATCCCACCCCTCAGTTGAACTCGGCGTTGAACAAATAGACCGGAACCGTCCCCGGGCCGGCAATCTCCGGTTCCGGCGCGGCATTCTCCATCAAGCGGGTCTTGGAACCAGCCACCTTGGTCAACATGCCGCGGCCGCTGATCGGGTCGATGATCCGCCGGAAACGCAGGCCGTGCATCTCCTGGATGAAAATGTCGGCGTCGGTCCAGTCCGGTTTCTCGCCCGGTTTGACCCCGTGCAGATGCAATTGCATCCGGTTGTCGGGGTCGGTGGTTATCATGCCGGCGTAATTACGGTCCGCCATGATATATACTTGTCCCGTTTCCACGCCGTTATCGATGGCAAAGGTTTCGATAACCCGCACCACATCCTCGTTTCCCTCAAGATGCAGGAGAAAAACCCGTCCCAACTTTCCTTCGCTCGCTTTCACTTTGGTCTCCAGGTATTTGGCATTGGGAGTTAGGGATAAATAACCATTGCCGCGCCCTCTACAGCGCGGAAAGTCGCCCCCACTATACCCGATAAGCCTTCCCAGCACAAGAGCGGTAATGATTTTAAAGCCGTCCCGGGCCGGGCGAAGGGGCTTTCCTGCCGGGAGCGTTCTCCGGCCCTTGTGTTCGTGACGGATTCGGATATACTTGCTACTTCGGTGTCTCGTTAAGGTTATTTTTTTACCTGGGATTATAATATGTCGACCGCCAGCCTCACCATGCCGCAACTCCTCACTTTCATGGCCGCCCAAAAGGGTTCCGACCTGCATCTGTCGGCGGACGCCGTTCCGCGCATGCGTTTACACGGCGAGCTGAAACCGCTTTCCCTCCCCACAATGCCTCCAGACGAAGCGCAGCGCCTGATTTATTCGCTCCTGAACGAGGAACAAATCAAGCGCCTAGAGGCGTCCCAGGACCTGGACTGCTCTTACGAAATACCTAATGTATCACGTTATCGTGTCAATGTCTGTTATCAACGCGGGCGACTTCGCGCCACCATCCGCACCATCCCCACCGAAATCAAAAATTTCGAGCAGCTCGGCATGGTCGCCCCCATTTTCGAGCGGATCTGCCGCATTCCCAAAGGTCTCATCCTGGTCACCGGCGCCACCGGTTCGGGTAAATCCACCACTCTCGCCGCCATGATCGATTACGTCAACCGTACCCGCGAAAACCATATCGTAACCATTGAAGACCCCATCGAATTCGTGCACCAGGACAAAGGCTGCATGATCACCCAACGCGAAATCGGCGCCGATACCCCCACCTTCGCCTCGGCCCTGAAGCATGTCCTCCGGCAAGACCCCGACGTGGTGCTGATCGGCGAAATGCGCGACCAGGAAACGGTGCAAACCGGCCTCGAACTCTCGGAAACGGGCCACCTCACCTTCGCCACCCTCCATACCTCCGATGCCGTCCAGACCATCAACCGCATCATCGACATCTTCCCCCCCGATCAACAATCGCAAATCCGCACCCAACTCGGGTTTGTCCTCGAAGCGGTAGTCTGCCAGCAACTCCTCAAGACCGCCGACGGCAAAGGCCGCTGCGTCGCCCAGGAAATCCTCCTCGCCAGCCAAAGCGTGCGCGCCAACATCCGCTCCGATAAAATTCACCAAATCTATTCCGCCATGCAAACCGGCTCGCAAGTCGGCATGGCCACCATGAATCAAGCCCTGCAACGTTTGGTCAAGGAAGGCAAAATCGACGTTGAAATGGCCCTGAAGAATTCCAGCCGGCTGGATGAACTCGAATCCATGCTCCGCGAAGAGGGCTACGACATCCCCTATCGAAACATGGGAGGGAACAACGGCGACGCCCCGGCCGGCGAAGCCGGCGGCCAACCTCCGCCCCGCCCCGCCCCGCCCACCTCCCCCCCGCCGGCAACCGGCCCGGCAGGCGGGGGACGGAGCCCCGCCCGCCCTGCCTCGGGCGGCGGCGGAGCGAAATGGTAAGGTTTTTGGTCAAATTTTGCGTCTTATAAAATGCCGGTTTTAAACACTCTTGGCAGAAAAGATATTACGACCAACCCCAAGCTGATTGAATTATAGTAAATTATTACTGGCAAAATTTTTCCCGCCCATTACAATGAGAATATAGAAAAGGATGCGATTTGGTGCAAAGGTGACTACAGAAATGAAAAGATTTATACAATATGGCTTTGCGCTTTTCTGCCTGGTGCTGTTGGCATTGATGTTGGCAGTCAACTGGAAAGGCCAAAAAGACAGCCGCCAATTGCTGTTCGATAGTATCAAGTCGCAACTCATCTCCATTTCCGCCGGTGCGCGCGAGATCATCGACCCCCAGGAATTCGCCGGCTACAACCAGCCCTCGGACATCGAAAACAATCCGCAGTACGACCGCACCCTGCAGAAGCTCCGGCAGCTGGCCAATTCCACCAATGCCAAGTATATCTACGCCCTCAAGAAAATCGGCGACCGCTACATTTTCATCTTCGACACCGACGCCATCGACACCGCCGTTTTCCAGGACTACAACATCTACCCCGTGCATACCGACGCCTTCCGCGGCAAGGAATCGGCCGGAGTGATGAACGTAACCGACGAATACGGCAGCTTCAACACCGGCGCCGTTCCCATTTTCAAGGATGAAAAGGTCATCGGCATCGTGGCGGCCGATACGGACGACCGCTTAGTGGCGCAGAATATCCAAGATACGCGCCGGAACACCTATTTGATGATCGGGGTGGTGGCGTCGGTGATGGCGATCATGTTCGCGCTTCTCCACTACCTTCTGCACCGCATCAAACTCATGCAGGACAACCTCACCCGGCTTGCCCATTACGACGCCGTCACCGGCCTCCCCAACCGCCGTTTCCTCCTGGAGTCCCTGGAGCGGCTGGAACGCAACACCAATCGCAATCCCTTTGCCCTGTTGTTTATCGATCTGGACAATTTCAAGGGCGTCAACGACGTGGCCGGCCACGACGCCGGGGACGCGCTCCTCCGGCGCATCGGCGAATATCTGGCCAAGTTCTCCCGCGGTGAACGGCATTCGACCCAGGTCTACCGGCCGGGGGCGGGCAAGTTGAACGTCGCGGCGCGTATTGGCGGGGATGAATTCATTTTGGTGGTGCCGCAGATCGCCACGGCGGACGACGCCGCCAATTTCGCCGGGCGGCTTTTGGTGGATTTCCAAAAACAGGCGATTGATCCGAATATTCAGAAATACCGGGTCGGGATGTCGATTGGCATCGCCCTTTATCCCGGCCAGTCGGAAGACTACAATGTTCTAATCAAGTACGCCGACATCGCCATGTACCAGGCGAAGAAAGCGGGGAAAAACCGCTTCTGCATTTACGAGGATTCCTACCCCGACAAGAATGAAAAATAGCAAGGGGAAGGGACATTTTAAAAGAATGGCGCGCGGCCCGAAGAATTCTTCGGGCCGCGTGGTTTTATACCGGCTTGGGGCGTCACTTCCCCGCGATCGACTGGATGACGTCCCGGGCGATCAGGGCCATGCGGGGCAGGGGGAAGGGTTTTTTCAGGAGGTGGGTGAAGCCGCAGTCGTACAGGTCGCACTCGTGCCATTCATCCAGGCTGGCGCCAATCGCGACGATGAAGCGGTGCACGCCGTGGCGCCGGAGATAATAGGCGATTTCCGCGCCGTGCCGTTTGGGAAGGCGGAGGTCCAGGATGAACAGATCGAAGCGGCGGGACTGGACGATTTCCATCGCTTCCTCGCCGGTGGTGGCCTCGACGACCTCCATCTGCTCATATTCGAGGAGGGAACGGAGGAGCAGGCGGACATCGGGGTCGTCGTCGACGACGATGGCGCGGGGCCGGTGCCGGGCACGGATGTTTTTGACGAATTCGGAACCGGTGGAGTCCAATTTCGAGGCCAGCCGGTGCGCGTTCAGGTCGAGTCTTTCCAGGATATGGATGACGGTGGGGATGTCCTGGTTGGTGTTGATGGCCCACTGGACGATGTCGAGATTTTCGCCGCCGTTTTCCAGCATGGCGGCGATGGTTTTGGAGAGTTCGCGGCAATCGAGAAATTCGCGGTCGAGGATGCCGAAGTCGTCGTTGTCGAGTTCGCGCCAGAACACCACGCCGCGGATATGCTGAATCCAGCGTTCCCTGACGAAGCGGTGCCAATAGCGGCGGTGCCAGTCTTCGATGGCGCCGTCGCCGATATCGTAGCCGGCCTTTTCGCTTTCGATCCATTTATGCCGGTAGGCTTCCCTGGAGGCTTCTTCGAAGATGGATTTTACGATGACGCCGTCGGGGATATTCCGGCGGCGAATGGAGGTGTTGTGGAAGATGCGGGCGGAGATGCGGGTCGATTCTTGTGTACTCATGTTTTGAATCCCAAAAACTTAAAACGTAAAAACCGAAGCAGGAGCGGCGCCAATACCCTGTAACACCATTCCCTTCCCACACCGCGCGGCAACGCCGGGAATCCCCCATGCGTAGTTTAACAAAAGTGTCGCATGGAATTCAAGAAGTAATTCAAGCCAGGTGGGTTTATTCGCGAATGAGCAAAAAAATGGGGTGTTTTTGGCAATTGGGAAGAAGCAGGGGGAAAGCATGCAGCCACAAGCGGGAAAAAGGGAGGGCAGTAAAAGAAAAAACGCGAAGCGGAGAGGAAAAAAGTGCATGGTATTGTGTAAAAAAGGCATTGCGGGAATAAAAAAGGCGGTTATACTGGGATAAGGAAATGGGTTGTGGCGTAGGGTCGCCCGCCCATCTTCCCATCCTCAAAGCGTTAATAAAACCAATCAGAACTACAAATGCTAAACTAGAATCTGTAAAGTTTAATTTTACCTGATGCTAGATACCACACGCCGATTATCCACGTTAGTGTTTTTTTTCGCCGCCGCCTATTCCTTTCCCTTGAATTGTTGCGGCGCAAGTCCGAATTTTCTTTAAACTAAACGCGCACATTTAGGCAAATTGGCGCTCGGCCATGCAGTTTTTTTTCGTGATCGCACTAACTTACAAGGAGAGCACATGAAAAAGGTTCTGGCATTAGCAATGGCGTTGGTCCTGACCGGATTGGTCGCCGTCGCCGGCGAAATCACCGTCGGCTTCGCCCAACTCGGCGCCGAATCGATGTGGCGCACCGCCAACACCGAATCCATCAAAGGCGAAGCGGCCAAGCGCGGCATCAAGCTCATTTTCTCCGACGCCCAGCAGAAGCAGGAAAACCAAATCAAGGCCATCCGTTCCTTCATCGCCCAAGGGGTGGACGTCATTGGTCTGCCGCCGGTGGTGAATTCGGGTTGGGAACCGGTTCTCCGCGAAGCGCAGGAAGCCGGCATACCGGTTATCCTCGCCGACCGTACCGTCGACACCAGTGACGACAGCCTGTACGTTTCCTTCATCGGCTCCAATTTCATCAAGGAAGGCGAAAACGCCGGCAATTGGCTGGTTCGCGAACTGAAGGGCCGTTACGGCGACGTCTCCGGCGAAGTGTTCGAGCTGGTCGGCACCGTCGGCGCCGCTCCCGCCATCGACCGGAAAAAAGGCTTCGAAAACGTCATCGCCAAGCATCCCGGCCTGAAGATCGTCAAGTCGCAGTCCGGCGACTTCACCCGCGCCAAGGGCAAGGAAGTCATGGAAGCCTTCATCAAGTCGCCGGAATGGTCCAAAGCCGGCCGGAAAATCATTTACGGCCACAACGACGACATGGTACTCGGCGCCATCCAGGCGCTCGAGGAAGCCGGCGTCAACCCGGGCAAGGAATGCCTGATTATCGGCGTCGACGCCATCGCCGACGCTTTCGAAGCCATCGCCCAGGGCAAGATGCACTGCACCGTCGAATGCAATCCGCTGATCGGCCCCCAGTTCTACGACATGGTCGAAGCCATCGTCGCCGGCAAGAAGATTCCGAAGATCGTCTATTCGAACGAAGGCACCTACGACTACTTCTGTGCCGAGGCGCTTCTCCCCTGGCGTAAGTCGCTGTACTAAACGGAATTCTCCAAGCCGCCCTGCAGACCGCCGCAGGGTGGCTTGGAAAAGCGCAGGTTCCTGTCGTACAACCGGAGGCATGTTGCGGAATGGCGATTGGCGTTATAATCGCCATTCCGCAAACTCGAAAAGGATCGAAAATGTCCCAGGAAGTCCTCCTGACCATGCGCCATATCGACAAATTTTTCCCGGGCGTCCGCGCCCTGGCGGATGTCGATTTCACCTTGAAGACGCACCAGATTCATGCTCTCATGGGTGAGAACGGCGCCGGGAAGTCGACCCTCATCAAGGTCCTGACCGGGGTATATCCGAAAGACGGCGGGGTTATCGAAATGGAAGGGCGGCCCATTTCCCCCACTTCGCCCCGCGACGCCGAGCGCTACCACATTTCCACCGTTTACCAGGAGGTGAACCTGATTCCGCATCTCACGGTGGCGGAAAACATTTGTCTCGGCCGCGAAGACCGGACGCTTGGGGTGATTCGCTGGCGGAAGCTGCGTGAACGCGCCCGCAACGCCTTAAGGCGCCTCGACCTGAAGATCCCCATCGACGTCGACAGCCAGCTTTCCGAAAATTCCATCGCCATCCAGCAAATGGTGGCGATTGCCCGCGCCCTCGACGTCGACGCGCGGGTGTTGATTTTGGACGAACCGACTTCCAGCCTCGACGAGGCGGAATCGGATGAACTGTTCCGCATCATGCAAAACCTCAAGGAAAAGGGGATGGGCATCATTTTCGTGACCCATTTCCTGGACCAGGTCTACCGCGTCTCCGACACCATCACCGTGCTGCGGAACGGCGAATTGGTCGGGGAATTTCCCATAGAAAATTTGCCCCGTCTCGACCTGGTGTCGAAGATGATGGGGAAGAACATAGACGAAGTGAAGCAATTGGAAAAGCGCGCCGTCGCGACTACGGAGTCGGGCCGGAAGACGGTGGTGTCGGCCCGGCGTCTCGGGCGGAAGGGTTCCCTCAATCCCATCGACTTCGACATGAAGGAGGGTGAAGTTCTCGGGCTGGCGGGGCTCCTGGGCTCGGGCCGGTCGGAAACGGCCAATCTGCTGTTTGGGGTGGACAGGCCGGACTCGGGCCGGCTGGAGGTGGACGGCCGGAAAATTATTTTCGATTCGCCGGCGAAGGCGATGCGGCTGGGGTTCGGCATGCTGACGGAGGACCGGAAATATTCCGGCATTATCCCAAACCTGTCCATCAAGGAGAACATCGTCCTCGCCATGCAGGCGAAGCTGGGGCCGCTTCGGAAAATTCCGTCCTGGAAGCAAAATGAAATTGCCGACTCCTTCATCAAGGCGCTTGGGATCAAGACCCCGTCCCGGGAGCAATTGGTGAAAAATCTTTCCGGCGGCAATCAGCAGAAGGTGATTATCGCCCGCTGGCTGGCGGTGCATCCGCGGCTCCTGATTCTCGACGAGCCGACCCGCGGCATCGACGTCGGGGCGCGGGCGGAAATCGAGGAGCTGATTCAGCGGCTCCGCGCGGAGGGGATGAGCATTTTGCTTATCAGTTCCGAGCTTGAGGAAGTGGTCCGGAACAGCCAAAGGGTCCTGGTTCTTCGCGACCGCGAAAAAATTGCCGAGCTGGCCGGGGAAGATTTGTCGGAACAGAAAATTCTCCACGTCATCGCCAACCAGGCCAAGGAGCCGGCCGCCAGGGCAACCACTCCCAAGGAGAACAGCAACCAATGAGAATAGCCGTCATCGTCCTGTTCTGGGTCATTCTCCTGGCCCTCCTGTATTTTGCCCGCCGGAGTAAAAACGTCGTTTTCTGGCCGCTTCTCGCGTTATCCTGCCTGCTGTTGTTCAATCTCCTCTTCACTCCCCAGTTCTATCATCTCGAATGGCGCGAAAACCACATCTACGGCGTGCCGGTGGACATCATCAATCACGCCTCGAAGGTGGGCATCCTGTCATTGGGCATGACCCTGGTGATCGCCTGCGGCGGGATTGACTTGTCGGTGGGGGCGGTGATGGCGATAGCGGGGGCGATGATGGCGGCGATGTCGAAGGAGCTGGGTTATCCGCCGGGGCAGTGCATCGTGGCCGCGCTGATATTGGGCATAGCGGCCGGGATGTGGAACGGTTTCCTGGTCGCGATTATGGGGATTCCCCCTATGGTGGCGACCCTGATTCTGATGGTCGCCGGCCGCGGGGTGGCGCAACTGATTACCAACGGGCAAATCATCATCTTCAACGAACCGACCCTGACCTTCATCGGGAACGGCTTCATCGTTCTCCCCTTCCCCTTCCTGCTCATGCTGTTTATGCTGTGCCTGACCTGGGTCTGCACCCGCCGGACGGCGGTCGGCTACATGATTGAATCGGTCGGCGACAACGAAGTGGCGGCGCGGCGGGCGGGGTTGAATTCGCGGCTGATCAAGTATTTGGTTTACGTGTTCTGCGGTTTTTGCGCGGCGGTGGCGGGGCTGGTCGCCACTTCCAACATCCGTTCGGCCGACGCCAACAACATCGGGCTTAACCTCGAATTGGACGCCATCATGAGCGTGGTGATTGGCGGGACGGCGATGACCGGCGGGCGGTTTTACCTGGTGAGTTCGGTGGTGGGGGCGCTCCTGATTCAGACCCTGACCACGACGATGTACGCGAAGGACGTCAGTCCGGTCATAGCGCCGGTCCCGAAGGCGCTGGTTATTTTGGCGGTGTGCCTGTTGCAGTCGGAACGGGTCAAACGTTACTTGGCCAGCCGCCGTGAAACGGTGTGACTTTTGGTCGATCATCTCCACGCATTTCCTTAGCCGCAACGTTCCTATTGTCATTCCGAGCGGTAGCGAGGAATCCGGTGGTGGCAGGGGCTGAGTCTAAACCGTACCCATTTGGATGCGTTGGGGCAGGGGAAGCAGGCCGAATGCAAATGTTTCTACTCAGCTTCCCTCGCCGCTGGATTCCTCGCTTCCGCTCGGAATGACAAAATGTAATGTTTATCGCGATATTGTAACGTCAGAATTATCACACTGTTACCGGAGATGTTTCCCATGAATCGCCGCTATCTGACCTTGTCCATCACCGCCGGCGTGCTGCTGCTGCTGTACGCCTGCGGGGCTTTCTACTTTCACAATTTCCTCAATCTACGGGTTGTCGTCAATCTATTGGGCGACAACGCCTTCACGGGGATTGCGGCGGTGGGGATGACTTTCGTGATCATCTCGGGGGGAATCGATCTGTCGGTCGCCTCGGTCATCGCCTTTACCACCATTTTCATCGCCCAAAACGTGCAGAACGGTTATCATCCCGTGCCCATCATGATCGCGGCCTTGTGCCTGGGGGCGTTGTTTGGCGCGGTCCAGGGCTGGATCATCAGCTTTTTCACCCTGCCGCCGTTTTTGGTGACCCGGGCCGGCATGTTTTTTGCGCGCGGGGTCGGCTTCATCATCAACGACGTTTCCATCGCCATCAAGCATCCCTTCTATTCCCAAACCATCCGCTCCCTGGCGATTCCCCTGCAGGGGAAAATCCGTCTCCCCTTCACGGCGCAATGTTTAATCATTTTTGTCGTGTTGGGGACGCTCCTGCTGGCCTACACCCGTTTCGGCCGTTACGTCTACGCCATCGGCTCGAACGAGGCTTCGGCAAGGTTGATGGGGGTTCCGGTGGACAGGATGAAGTTGTACATCTACGCCCTGTCCGGGTTTTGCGCGGCGGCGGCCGGGTGCGTGGTGACGTTCTACATGCAGTCGGGGAATTCCAGTTCCTTCGTGGGGCTGGAGATGGACGCCATCGCCTCGGCGGTGATTGGCGGCACGCTTCTGACGGGCGGGGTCGGCGGAGTACCGGGCACGCTGATGGGGGTCCTGATTTTAGGTTTGATTCAAACGCTCATCACTTTCCAGGGGAATTTGAACAACTGGTGGGCGAAGATTTTCATCGGCGCCTTGCTGTTCCTGTTCATCAGCATTCAGCAGCTACTTAACAGGCGCCTGCAATCGCGGTCCTGAATAACTCTACAACGCTAGATTTGCGGGAACCGCCCCGCAAATCTAGCATGAATAACCAGTTGCGGTGACCTTCGTTCTTTGCCGCCAGCGCCGGACTTATTGTCCAACCCTATACTCATGCTACTTTTACGGAAGTGGTTCCCGTAAAAGTAGCGTTGTAGGAATAATTACCCAATAGGAGAAAATCCCATGCAACACAAATTGATAAACATGCCGGAAGTGAAGCTGGGGGTGGTCGGCGTTTCCCGCGACTGTTTCCCCGCCAGCCTCACCAAGAAGCGTCTGGCCCAGCTCGAACCCTGCCTTCAGAAGGACAACGTTAGCTACCACCTATGCCCGGTGGTAATAGAGAACGAAAAAGACGCCATGGCCGCTTTGGATGATCTCAAGCGGGCCGGGGCGAACGCGCTGCTGGTTTACCTGGGGAACTTCGGCCCCGAGGGTCCGACCACGCTCCTGATGCAGAAATTCAACGGTCCCGCCATGGTGGCGGCGGCGGCGGAAGAGGACCGGAACGTCCTGCAAGCGGATCGCGGCGACGCCCTTTGCGGTCTCCTGAACAATTCCTACAACCAGAAGCTGCGGGGCATCAGGTCCTATATTCCCCAGTACCCGGTCGGCCTCCCCGAGCACATTTCCGCCCAGGCCGTCGACTTCGTGAATATCGCCCGGGTGATAATCGGGGTGAAGAATCTGAAGATCTTCACCTTCGGTCCCCGTCCCTACGACTTCCTGGCCTGCAACGCGCCGATTAAGCCGTTCTACGATCTGGGCATCGAGGTGCAGGAAAACAGCGAACTCGACTTGTACGTGGCATTCAAGGACGCCGAAAAGGAAAAGTCCTGGATTCAGGAAATCGCCGCCGACATGGATAAGCAACTGGCCGGCCGCAACCCCTATCCGGACCTCCTGCCCAAGCTGGCGCAACTGGAAGTGACGCTCCTGAAATGGAAGGACGCGAATCTCGGCGCCAGCCAATTTGCGGCCTTCGCCGACAAGTGCTGGCCCGCCTTCGAGACCGCGTTCGGGTTTGTGCCCTGCTATGTGAATTCGCGCCTGACCGGCCGGGGCATTCCGGTGTCTTGCGAGGTGGACATGTACGGAGCCCTTTCGGAATTCATCGCCATGTGCGCGACCCTGGTTCCGGCGACTTTGCTGGACATCAACAATTCGGTTCCGCCGGATGTTCTTCCTTCCGGCACCAGCCTGGAAGGGGCGAAGGTGCGGGACCTCTTCATGGGATTCCATTGCGGCAACACCTGCTGCGAGTGCCTGGAGAGTTGCAGCCTGAAGTACCAGCTGATTATGAACCGGGGCATGGAGAACGGCGGCACGCCGGTCATCACCCGGGGAACGCTGGAGGGCCAATTGAAGCATGGTCCCATCACCTTCTTCCGTTTGCAGTCGAATCCGGCGGGGCATCTTTGCAGTTACATCGCCGAAGGTAACATTTTGAACGTGGATCCGCAGACTTTTGGCGGCACGGGCGTTTTCGCGATACCGGGGTTTGCCAGGTTTTACCGGCATATTTTGCTGGGCAAGGGTTATCCGCACCATGGGGCGGTGGCGTTTGCGAAGGCCGGGAAAATTCTTTACGAAGCGGTGAAGCTGCTTGGCGTCGACGACATCGGGACGCCCTTGCCGGAAACGCTCCCCTACCCGGGCGAAAACATTTTCGAATTGTTCGGCAAATAGAAAGCGTGGCGTTGATTGGGAAGTACACCATTTCATATTTCAAGCATAAGGAGCCAACATGGCATTTCTGCGCTTCAAAGCGGCTATGGTCCTGTTCAGCCTGTTCTGCCTGTGCGCGTCCGGTATCGCCCTGGCCGGCGAGAAGATCGGCTTTCTGGTCAAACAGCCGGAAGAACCCTGGTTCCAGCTGGAATGGAAATTCGCGGATCAAGCCGCCAAGGAATTAGGCTTCGAAGTCATGAAAATCGGCGCCATCGACGGCGAAAAGGTTCTGAACGCCCTCGACAACCTCGCCGCCTCCGGCGCCAAGGGCTTCGTCATCTGCACCCCCGACGTCCTCCTCGGCCCCGCCATCGTCGCCAAGGCGAAAGCGAACAGCCTCAAGGTCCTCGCCGTCGACGACCGCTTCGTCGGACCGGACGGCAAGGACATGGTGGACGTGCCGTACCTGGGGATTTCCGCCCGGAAAATCGGGAACGCCGTCGGCGAAACGCTGATGCAGCAGATTAAGAGCCACGGCTGGGATCTGAAGGACGTCGGCTTCATGGTCATGACCTTCGACGAACTTCCCACCATTCAAGACCGTACCGAAGGCGCCATCGAGAAGGCGGTCGAAATCGGCTTCCCCAAAGCGCAGATCTACAAAGCCCCCATTCAGGGCCGCATGGAAATCCCCACCGCCCTTGACGCCGCCAACACCCTCATCACCCGCCACCCCGAAGTCAAGAAGTGGATCGTCGCCGGCGGCAACGACTCCTGCGTTCTCGGGGCGGTGCGCGCCCTGGAAAACCGGGGGGTGAAGGTCGCCGACGCCGTCGCCGTAGGCATCAACGGCACCGACTGCCTGCCCGAACTTGAGAAGGCCAATCCCACTTCCTTCTACGGTTCCTTCCTCCTCTCCGCCCGCGAGCACGGCTTCGAGACGGCGAAGATGATGTACGAATGGGTCGCCAAGGGCAAGGCTCCCGCCCTCGACACCCGCACCGTCGGCAAACTGATCACCCGGGCCAATTTCCGCCAGGTCCTGAAGGACGAGGGGATCACCGAGTGAGCGGGGAGGCAAATAGCGACCAGGCAAGCGCGGCGGAAGGCTCATTCCAACACCACGCCGGCAAGCGAACGCCGGCGGAATGGGTCTTCCGCCTGGTTCTGATGCTTATCGGGCTGACCATTGCCCATTTGGGGGTGACCTTGTTTCTTCTGCCGGCCCTGGGGTCGGATCCGTTCACCACTTTCGTTCAGGGTTTGGCGGGGGTATTCGGGGTAAGCGTGGGGACGGCGCATGTGGCGATGCTCCTCGCGCTCATGACCCTGATGCTCCTGACGACGAGGGGCTACGTGCTCCCGGGGACGGTGGTTTGTTCCTTCTGCGGGGGCCCGATTATCGATTTGTTTTCCTGGCTTCTTCGGGGCTGGATTTATCCGGCCGGTCCCATGTGGCTCCGCCTCGCTTCGATGCTGGCCGGGGTGGTGGTTCTGGCGGCGGGGATGTCCCTCGTCATCAAATCCGACGCCGGCACCGGCGCGAACGATTTAGTGGCGGTCATTCTCACCGACAAACTGAAACGTTTTCAATTTCGCTGGGTCAGGGTCGCCTGCGACGTTTTCTTCGCCGCGAGCGGCTTTTTTCTGGGCGGTGTTTTGGGGGTGGGGACCTTGGCGGCGGCGCTCCTAATCGGTCCGGCGGCGCAGTTCTTTTTCCCCAGCATGGAACGTTTCGTCGCCGGTGCGGTGGGGCGGTTTTTCACCGGGCCCGGAGCGGCCGGAACCTGAAGTCCATATTCCACTGGTGCAGCAAACAACTGTTTCGTGTGCAATAGCCGCTTACATTTTATAAGGAGAGAACACCATGGCAAAAATTCGCGCGTTGGTACTTGGTCTCGTCGCGGCGGTGACGTTATCCGCCACGGTCGGCCTGGCGGCCGAGAAAATCGGCTTTCTGGTGAAGCAACCCGAAGAACCCTGGTTCCAGGTGGAATGGAAATTCGCCGAGAAGGCCGGCAAGGATTTCGGTTTCGAAGTCATCAAAATCGGCGTGCCGGACGGCGAAAAAACCCTGAACGCCATCGACAACCTGGCCGCCGCCGGCGCCAAGGGCTTCGTCATCTGCACCCCTGACGTCAAGCTCGGCCCCGCCATCGTGGCCAAAGCCAAGGCGAACGGCCTGAAGGTCATGGCGGTGGACGACCGCTTTGTCGGCGCCGACGGCAAGTACATGGAGGAAGTCCCCTACATCGGCATGTCGGCCGAGAAAATCGGCCGCCAGATGGGCGAGGCCCTGATCAATGAAATGAACAAGCGCGGCTGGGACAAGAACCAGGTCGGCTTCCTTCTCACCACCTTCGAGGAACTCGACACCACCCGCGAACGCACCGAAGGCGCCATGGCCCAGGCGATCGAAATGGGCTTCCCGAAGGACCGCATCTGGAAGGCCCCGATTCAACAGCGCATGGAAATCCCCACCGCCCTTGACGCCGCCAACACCGCCCTCACCCGCCACCCCGACGTGAAGTTCTGGATTGTCGGCGGCCCGAACGACAATTCGGTCCTCGGCGCCGTCCGCGCCCTGGAAAACCGCGGCATCACCGCCCAGAACGCCATCGCCGTCGGCATCAACGGCACCGACTGCATCGACGAACTGAAAAAGACCAACCCGACCCCGTTCTTCGGCTCCATCCTCGGCCTCGCCGGCGTGGAAGGCTATGAATCCTCGAAGATGATGCACGCCTGGGTCAAGGACGGCAAAATGCCCCCCCTCGACACCCGCACGGTCGGCAAACTGATCACCCGCGCCAACTTCCTGGCCGTTTTGAAGGAAGAAGGGGTAATCGACTGATTTTTCGCACCCTGGCCTGTTCGCGGGAACCGCCCCGCGAACAGGCGATTTTTTTACCCGCGGCCGAAGCTTCCCAGGAGATTCCAGTGACCGCCTCCATCCCCACGGATTATCTCGAATTCAAGAATATCGGCAAAGAATTCCCCGGCGTAAAAGCCCTCCAGAACATCAATTTCAGCGTACCGGAAGGATCGGTCCGCGCCCTGGTGGGCGAGAACGGGGCCGGCAAATCCACCCTCCTCAAGATTCTCTCCGGCGCCCACAAGCCGACCTCCGGCCACCTGCGCCTGGCCACCCGCGACAACCTGGTCTTTGAAAATACCTCCCAGGCGATCGACGCCGGGATTGCGGTTATTTATCAGGAATTGCAGCTCGTTCCCCAGCTTTCCATCGCCGAGAACATGTACCTGGGGCACCTTCCCACGGGGGCGATGTTCATTAAACAAGGGGAACTTTGGGAGAAAACCCGAGAGAGCATGGCCGAGGTCGGTCTTACGGACGTCAGCCCCGGCATGCGGGTCGGGCGCCTGTCCATCGGGCAGCGGCAGATGGTGGAAATCGCCAAGGCGCTTACCCGTAACGCCAAGGTCATCGCCTTCGACGAACCGACCAGTTCCCTGTCGAGCCGCGAAACGGACGTTCTCTTCAAGATCATCCGGCAATTGCGGGAACAGGGCAAGGTCATATTCTATGTGTCGCACCGGCTCGAGGAAATTTTCGAGGTTTGCGATTCGGTGACGGTTTTTCGGGACGGGCAGTACGTCAGGACGACCCGGTCGATGGCGAACCTGACCCGGGACGACATCGTCAAGGACATGGTCGGCCGGGAGATTGTCGATATTTACAGTTATAAGGAGCGCCCGACCGGGGAAGTTGCCATCAAGGTTGACGGGGTTGTCGGCCCGGGTCTTTCGCAGCCGGTTTCCTTCGAAGTGAAGAAAGGCGAGATCGTCGGCTTGTTCGGCTTGGTGGGGGCGGGCCGCACCGAGTTGATGCGGCTGATTTTCGGCGCGGTTCCCCGCACCGGCGGCAGCATCGAGCTGAACGGCCGGCGGATTGACATCGACAATCCGACCCAGGCCATTCGCCAGGGCATCATGCTTTGTCCCGAGGACCGCAAGAAGGAGGGGATAATCCCCGGCTTGTCGGTGCAGGAGAACACCAATATTTCGGCTCGGCGCCACCATAAGAACCTGTGTTTCCTGGACGGCAATTGGGAATACCGGAACGTCATGGAGAAGATTCGCGAGCTTGGCATCAAGACCCCGTCGCAGCGGCAGTTGGTGAAGAATCTTTCCGGCGGCAATCAGCAGAAGGTGATTTTGGCCCGCTGGCTGGCGGAGAAGATTCAGGTTCTATTGTTGGACGAGCCGACGCGGGGGATTGACGTAGGGGCGAAGTCGGAGATTTACGATATTATTTATCGGTTGGCCGGCGAGGGGATAGCGGTGGTGGCGGTGTCGTCGGAGCTGCCGGAGGTGCTGGGGATTTCGGATCGCATTCTGGTGTTTTCGGAAGGTGAGTTGGTGGGCGAGGTGTCGCGGGGGGAGGCGACGCCGCAGCGGGTGTTGTCGATGGCGTTGCCGCGGGAGTCGAAGAAGCATGTGCATGCGTAAAAAAGCTTAGAATCGCCAATTGGCAAAACATCACTGAAGTTTTGCAAAGTGGCGATTAAACCGCCAATCGCCATTTTGCAAAAATCGTTTTTGCCTGAATTGCAAGAATTTTAGCTTTTGCATAATCGCCATTCGGCGGTTTGAATGGCGATTATGCAAAAGTCCAGACTTCGGTTTCACCATAGAGAAAGGGAAGGAAGAAGATGAGCTCCCAGCCACTCGCCCCGGAAAAACAAATGTCCTTCGCCAAAACCGTCTGGATTGACTACGGCATGATCGTCATCCTGATCGTTCTGGCCATTCTCTGCGCCCTGTTTGTGCCCGGTTTCGCCAGCGAATTCAACATGAAATCCCTCTCCCTCGCCGTCTCCATGACCGGCATGGTCGCCTGCACCATGATGCTGGTTTTGGCGAGCGGAAACTTCGACATGTCCTGCGGCGCCGTGATTGCCTGTTCCGGCGTCGTCGCCGCCCAGGTCATCAACAAAACCGGCAGTATCGCCATCGGCATCGCCGCTGCGCTGGGGATTGGCCTGCTGGTCGGGCTGGTGAACGGCATGACCATCGCCTACGCCAAAATCAATGCCCTAATCACCACTCTCGCCACCATGCAAATCACCCGCGGCTTCGGCTACATCATCGGCGACGGCCGCGCCGTCGGCATCACCAAGGAAGACTTCTTCCTCCTCGGCAACAAGACCTACCCGGACAACCAGGGTATCCCCGTACCGGTCTACATCACCGTCATCTGCTTCATTATTTTCGGCATCATCCTGGAAAAGACCGCCTACGGCCGCAACACCCTCGCCATCGGCGGCAACGAAGAAGCGGCCAACCTCTCCGGCATCCGCGTCGCCAAACACAAGCTTTCCCTGTTTGTCATCCACGGCATCATGGCCGCTTTCGCCGGCGTCGTTTTGGCCAGCCGCATGACTTCCGGCCAGCCCATGACTTCGCAGGGCTTCGAGCTGGACGTCATCTCCGCTTGCGTGCTCGGGGGCATTTCCATGGCCGGCGGCATCGCCTCGATTTGGTTCGCCGTGGCCGGCGTGCTGATTATGGGGATTGTCCAGAACGCCATGAATCTCCTGAATGTGCCGACCTTCTACCAGTACGTGGCGCGCGGGTTAATTCTACTAATCGCGGTGATTTTCGACCGCTACAAGCAGCGGAGGTAAAACGGATGTCCCTGGACCAATTGCGGCAAACAGTATTCCGCGCCAATCTCATGCTGGTTGAAAACGGCTTGGTGGTTCTCACTTGGGGTAACGCCAGCGGCATAGATCGCGAACGCGGCCTGGTGGTGATTAAACCGTCCGGCGTCTCCTACCAGGACCTGCGGCCGGAGGACCTGGTGGTGGTCGACCTGACCGGCAGGCAGGTGGAAGGGACTCTCCGCCCCAGTTCCGACACCCCGACCCATTTGGAATTGTACAAAGCCTGGCCCGAGGTGGGGGGGATTGTCCACACCCATTCCACCTACGCCACCGCTTACGCCCAAGGCGCCCGCGCCATTCCCTGTTACGGCACCACCCACGCCGACTTCTGCCCGGGGGACATACCGTGCATTCGGGCGCTTACCCAAGCCGAAGTCGAGGCGAACTACGAAGTGGCGACCGGTACCTCGATTGTCGAGCATTACGCCAAGAACAAGCTGAAACCGCTCGAATATCCCGGTGCCGTCCTCAGTCACCACGGCCCCTTCGCCTGGGGAAAAACCCCGGTCGCCGCCGCCGACAACGGCTTAATCCTGGAAAGCGTGGCGCAGATGGCCATATTGTCCAAGATGGTAACGCCCGATTTGGCGACCGTCCCCGGCTACATCCTCCAGAAACATTATCTCAGGAAACACGGCCCGGGGGCTTATTACGGACAAGCGGGCGACCACAAGTAGGAGAACGGAGTGGAAAGCAAAATACGAACCTGGCAGGAATTGGCGGCGGCGGCAGCCTCAGGCGAATTGACCGATGCGGTCGAACCCTTGTACCGCGCCACCCCGATGGGGACCAAAGGCGGAGTAAAACGTTTCGAAAAGTTGCTGGAATGCTATGGCGAACGTTTCGGCCGGGCCGGCCACGCCGCTTTGTTCTCGACCCCTGGCCGCACCGAAATCGGCGGCAACCATACCGACCACCAGCACGGCTGCGTCCTGGCGGGATCGGTCGACCTCGACGTCATCGCGGTCGCGGGGCCGAACGGCCGGCAGGAAATAAGGGTCGAGTCGGAGGGCTTCCCAAGCCAGGTGATTCCCCTGGACGATCTGCAGCCGAATCCGGCCGAATATAACTCCCCCCGGGCGTTGGTTCGGGGCGTCGCCTCGCAGTTCCGCCGGCGCGGGTTTCCGGTGGCCGGCTTCGACGCCTGCCTGACCTCGAACGTGCTCAAGGGTTCCGGCTTGTCCTCTTCGGCCGCTTTTGAAGTGATGCTGGGAACGGTCGTGAACCACCTTTTTGCCGGGGGCGTGGTGTCGCCGGTGGAGACCGCCATCATCGGGCGTTATGCCGAGAATAATTTCTTTGGCAAACCTTGCGGCCTGATGGATCAGGTGGCCTGCGCCATGGGCGGAGTTTGTTTCATTGACTTCGCCACCATTGCCGAGCCGGTGATTCGTAAAGTGACTTTTGATCTGCGGGCGGCGGGCTATGCCCTGTGCATCATCGACTCGGGGGCGGATCACGCCGACATGACGGATGAATACAGCCCCATTCCCCGCGAAATGGAAGCGGTTGCGCGTCACTTCGGCAAGCATTTTCTCCGTGAAGTCGGACGCGGGGATTTCCTGGCCGCGCTTCCGGCGGTGCGAAAAGTCGCCGGCGACCGGGCGGTTTTGCGGGCGCTGCATTTTTATGCCGACAACGAGCGTTGCCAGCAGGAAGTGGAGGCGCTGTCCGAGGGAAATGTCGAGGCGTTTCTGACTTTGGTGGGGGAATCGGGCCGATCCTCCCACATGTATCTGCAGAATGTATTTCCCTTGGGTGCGACGATGCGGCAGGATGTGGGCGTGGTCCTTGCCCTTTGCGACGAATTCCTTTCTGGACACGGGGCTTTCCGCGTACATGGCGGGGGGTTTGCCGGCACGGTCCAGGCTTTTGTTCCGCTGGGGATTCTGCCGACCTTCAAGGAAAAGATGGAAGGGGTTTTGGGGGCGGGACGCTGTCACGTCCTTTCCATTCGTGACGCGGGCTGCATAAGAGTTCTGTGAAAGGAACGGACCATGGCAATTTTAGTAACTGGCGGGGCGGGTTATATAGGGTCGCATATTGTTTACGCCCTCATGGCTCAGGGCCGCGAGGCGGTGGTGGTCGACAATTTGCAAACCGGCCACGTCGAAGCGGTGCATCCTTCGGCCCGTTTCGAGCGGGGGGACATTCGTGACGAGGGCTTTCTGGACGGTATCCTGAAGCGCCACAACATCGAAGCGGTAATCCATTTCGCCGCCAATTCCCTGGTTGGGGAAAGCATGGCGAAGCCGCTCATGTATTACGACAACAATTTTTACGGCACGCTGGTGCTGTTGAAGAGCTTGGTGAAGCATGAAATCGGCAACGTGGTGTTTTCCTCCACTGCCGCCACTTACGGCGCGCCGGAGCGGGTGCCGATTCTGGAAAGCGATCCGACCAACCCGACCAACACTTACGGCGAGACCAAGTTGGCGATGGAAAAAATGTTCAAGTGGACCAACCAGGCTGGTGGTCCCCGGTTTGTGTCGCTCCGTTATTTCAATGCTTGCGGCGCGCATGCGAGCGGTAAAATCGGTGAGGACCACAAGCCGGAGTCGCATTTGATTCCCATTGTGCTTCAGGTGGCGAACGGGCAAAGGCCGGAGGTGACGATATACGGCGAGGATTACCGCACGCCGGACGGGACTTGCGTTCGCGATTACATTCACGTCATGGATTTGGCGCAGGCGCACATAGCGGCGGTGGATTATTTGTTGCGGGGTGGGAAATCGGACGTTTTCAATCTTGGCAACGGGGTTGGGTTTAGCGTGCGCGAGGTGGTGGAGATGTGCCGTAAGGTGACGGGGCATGCGATACCGGCGAAGTTGGGGGAGCGGCGGTTGGGGGATCCGGATCAATTGGTGGCTTCGAGCGAGAAGGCGCGGGCGATTTTGGGGTTTGATCCGAGGCAGGCGGCGCTGGAGGAGATTGTTGCGAGTGCGTGGAATTGGCATCGGTCGCATCCGCGCGGCTTTGCCTGATGCGGGTATTTTGGGTTGGGCGGGTTGGCGGTGAGTGGGAGCGAGCGTATCAATAACGCTTTGCGCCGATTGGGTCCAGCGTCACGCTGGTTGCGGGGGTTCAGGGGGGCGCAACCAGCCCCCTATGAAACGCGGTTGATCCAAAAGTCAATAAGGTGGTTGCGGTGCGCGGTTAGCGGTTAAGCGGTTAAAGTGGTTATGAAACGCGGTTAAAGGGCCGCGTAAAACGAAATGCGGTTCCAGCATTCGGTAAAAACCCATTTGAAACTAGTTACGCGGCCCTTCCTTTTTGAGCAAAAGAGCGAAGCGCATTTTGCGTCCGGGCCGCCAAAGCGGTATCGAATTCAAAG
>JAVBTZ010000192.1:0-13524 GCA_031555915.1 Planctomycetota bacterium | reverse complement strand
TTTTACAAAATCGCCATTCGGCGGTTTGAATGGTGATTTTGCAAAAGTCCAGTTATATACTTGTATTGGATTTGGCGCCTGGAGATCTTGCGTAGAACATGGCCGACGGTAAAAATCAAGCCAATCCGGGGCAAATGCGCTTCACCGATTTCGACGTCTCCGACAAGGGACGCCCGGCCGCGCTGTTGGATAATGCCGCCGCTTCCGGCTTTGTTTCCACCTTGTCGAATATCAGCCATCTCGCCTCCAGTCTGGATTTCGGCTTCGAACCGGATGAGGACGAAACGCCTCCGCCCCAACCCCGGGCCAAGGCCGAAGCCGCGCCGGTAGTGGAAACGCAGGCCGGTTCAGCCCCGACCGCCGGAACCCCGGGCGCCAGTCCGCCGCGGGGAAGCGCCGGCGAACGGGACAGGCCGATTACCCCCGCCCCCGATTCACCGCCCCCCTCCCGCGCCGCGCCGCCCCGCGAAGAGCGCCAGGCCGCCGGAACGCGCGAACCAGCCGGACTTTATGTCCCCCCCGCCCTGGATGCCGCCGAAGCGGTGACCACCTGGCGGGATTACGCCCAGGCTTTCCGCCGGAAACGCGGCCCCACCACCGCTTCGTTCACCCCAGTTGCCGCCGCCGCGGCGTCCGCTAATTCGGTCCCTCCCGCCACCAGCCCGCCGCCGGGCGGCTCGCTGGCGCTGGCCGGCGCCGCCGCCGAGGCTTTTAAACAACTATCAACCCAAAATGCCCCGCCGTCCCCAAAGCAAGCCCCCGGGCCTGACCTCCCTGGCCAGGGCCAAAACCAAGGGGCAAAGCAGGATCAGAAGCACAATCAGGCCCATGCCCAAGCGGAAGAGGCGGGCGATTTCGACATCCTGTCGCTGTTGGACGACGCGACGCTGGAAGGGGAAATCAGCCTGTCCTTGAACCAGGACGCGTTGCCGGAGGAGCCCGGCCATACGCGCAGGGTCGCGCGTCCCGATTCGGGGAGATCGGCCGAGGACAGTGTAATTCTGCCGACGGATTGGTACGATGTGCCGACGCAATTCAGCCGCGACGACCCGATGGCGGCGCTCCTGGATTTGGTGGAACTTTTGCCGGAACACCACCCGGCCGGCGGCGAACCCGGGGCGGCGGCGGATGCCGAGGGGAAACCAGCTGGACGCTCGACCTCCACCAACGCCTTCGACATTTTTTCCCATATCGACCTGGAGGAGGCTTGGCGCGACCGCCGCGCCGCCGTCGAGACCGGCGCCGGAGCGGGAGCGCCGGGTCGGGTCCAGCCGGGCGGCGAGACCGAGGCCAACGTCTTCGGCCAGGAGGGACGCCGGCGGGAGAGTTCCGGCAGCGATCCCCTCGACACGCGGTATATGGATCTTTTCGGCGATGTCGATCTCGATTCCCACTGGGAGAGGAAAGTCCAGGAACGGGAGGGACAGGACGCTTGGCCGGGTGCGGAGGACCCTGGCCAGGGCGCGGGCGGCAACGACGGGGCGGATACGACCTATTTTCCACCGCCCGGCTTTGGCAAGGACGTGACGACGATCCTGTCCGAGGAACGTATTTATCGCGGCCGCGGCCTAGGCCGGGGACCGGCATCGGGCGGGATGGCGAAATTGTCGACCCGCTTCGGCCCCCTTCCGCCCGGGTCGGAAGGCGAGGAGCCGGACGCCCTCCTTAGCGTCGCCCGGGATATTGCCGCGGCGGGCTCCGAAGCGTCGGCCGCTGCGCCGGACTTGCCGCCGGACCATGACGACGAACTTTTACTGCCGGACGACGGAGAGTTTCCGGATGCCGGTTTCTCGCCGGAAGTAGGTCTGACGGGCGACAGGGCAAGGTTCGGCGCCGGCCGCGGTTCAGACCCTGAGGTTCAAGGCAAAGCCGACGCCCGTGGCGGTTCGTCCGGCGGGACCAGCGCGCGCGGCGGCGCCAAGGACAAGGCGGACAATACCGAAGCCAGGGCCAAAGCCCAGTCCGACGCCAAAGCCAAAGCCGAGGCCAGGAAAGCCGAAGCCGCGGCCAAGGCCGAGGAACGGGCCAAGGCCCGCGCCGACGCCCAGGAGGCGGCCAAAGCCAAAGCCAAGGCTGACGCCGAGGCCAAGGCCAAGGCGACGGCGGAACGGCAGAAGATCGCCGAGGAAAAGGCCCGGGCGGCCAAATCGGCCCGCCGGGCGGCGGACGCGGCGATGGATGACATACAGATCGGCCTGCCGAGCGGGGAGAGCGTCCGATCCACTCCTGCGGCCGAGAAAATGCGCTCCCGCATGGAACGCCTGCGGCGCGAATACGAGGCGGAGAACCAGGGCGAAGCCGGCGGCAAAGCCGGCACGGGGCGGGTCGGCCTGCCGGAACAACCGGGCGGTTCGGCGGATGAATACGATCCTTTCGAGGAGGCGATGCCAGGGTCGGTCGGCAACCGCGCCGCCGCGGCGGACAAAGCGGAAGCGGAAGCCGCCGCCGAAGCGTCCCCGGTGGAAATGGCGCCGGTCGATGCGGACGGCGGCATGGACTATTTGGAGCCTGCCGAGTGGTCGGGTGGGGGGCTCACCGCCGAGGATCTGCTGAACGAGGGATTTGACGAGGTATCGGTCGCGGACGGCGAGGTCAGCGCGCCGGTTATCGACAACTCGGCTATCGAATCCGGCGGCAAGCGTCCCAAGCCCGGCACCGAAGAGATGCAGGCGATAATGGGGGAACAAGCCGGGGACGGCGGGGATGGGTTCGAGGGCGAGGAGGATTTCGGCGAGACCGAGGCGATGAAGCGGCGTCAGGCCGCCATTCGTGACGGGGGGCTGGAGGCGGACGATGATTTCAGCCCGGGCCGGGCCGAGGTCGCGGCCGAACCCGCGGCTGGCGGCGGGGCGTCGGATCCGGAGGATATTTTCGCCTCCCTGGACGACATGGATTTTTCCGACGACATGGACGACGAAATGCGCGCCATGTTGAATGACGACGGCGATGCTGTGGGAATGGACGGGGAGGGCGGGGCGCTGGGCGAATTGGTTTTGGACAGCCAGACGGCGATGCCGCCGCTGCCGAAGACGGGTTTTCGTCTCCTGTTGTCGTATGTGGGGGATTTCCTCCGGCGGATTGTGCCGATGCGCTACCTGGAGAAATTGGACCGCATGGTGGCCTGGGGCGACAACTGGTGGTTTTACTGCGATTTGTTGGCGGCGATTATCGCCAGCGCCAGCCTGGCGGTGATTATCTCGTATTATGTTTGGTACAAGCGTTGAAGGTTCGCCATGTTTGGCTTTTGACTACTCCGTCACCATAACCACCCGCAAGGCCGGCCCCCCTCCCTCCTTGACCCGGGCCCGTTCCGCCAAGCGGAGCGGCCATACCCACAAGGCGCCTTCCGCGTCGGCGAGAACCCGGGGAAGGCCGCGTTGCCGGCGGGGGATTTTCGCGTCCACCAACAGGTCCTGGATTTTGCGGCTGCCGGCTCCGCCCAGCGGACGCAGGCGTTCGCCGGGATAGGGGGGACGGAGGGAGAGGGGGAAACGCACCGCCGCCAGGTTAAGCCATTCCACTGCGGGATTGACCCGGTCTTCCACCGGGGGCGGGACGCCTTCGCGGTATTCGGCCGCAATGCTGAGTCCGGCGTGGCTGAGGCAAAACGGAGGTTCGGGCAAAAGTAATTCCACCGCCCCCTCCGCCGCCGCCACGTTATCGGGCCGGAAGAAAAACAGGCCGTCCCCTTCCCTCCTGACCCTTAGCCCGGCCGGCAAGCAAACCGTCTCGCCGAGACGCCCCGTTTTTACCAAGCCGATAATCCGGGCCAAAATCGTCCCGTCCTGGATTGGCGCCGCCGTTTCCCCTTCGTAAAGCGCCCGGAAAGCGTAGCGAAATATTTCCTCCCTTTCCCCCGACCCTGTTTCCCCCTCCGCCGCGGAACAGGCGAAAAAACAACCGCCGTTCTCCCGCCGCCGGCGCGCCGCCAAAAGTTCCCCCGCCGCCAGAACCATTTCCTCCTCCCGCGCCGCCCATTCTTCCGCCCGGTCCCTAAGCCGGCGGCCGAAGCCGGGGAGCCAGTTTTCCAGCAGCGGGACCAGGTGGTTCCGCACCCGGTTACGGAAAAAATCCCGGCCGGCGTTCGTGGCGTCCTCCCGCCAGGCTAATTTGTTTGCAAGCGCATAGGCGAGAATTTCCGCCCTTTCCAGCGCCAGTAACGGTCGCCCCAACCGGAGACGCCGGCCCGGTTCAAGCTCGAGTACGGTGTACTCCCGCATGCCGGCCAGGCCGCGCCGGTGCGCCCCGCGTCGGAGCCGCATGAGGATCGTTTCGACCTGATCCCCGGCGTGGTGTCCGGTCAGGACCAAACCGTCGGGGCCGGCCAATTCCTGAAAAAAATTCTGGCGGAGAAGCCGCCCCGCCTCTTCCAGACCCATGCGGTGGGTGTCGGCGAAGTGGGCGACGTTTTCAGTCGTGGTTTCCAGGGGGAGGCCCAACGCCGCGGCGTATTCGCGGCAGAATGCCTGGTCCCCGTCGGCGGCGGCGCCGCGGAGGCAGTGGTTCAAGTGGGCGGCGATCAGGCGCGGTTTATCGGCAGCCGGTAGGGTGCGGCGCCAAGCGGCGAGGAGATGCAGGAGCGCCACCGAATCGACTCCGCCGGAGAGGGCGGCAATGATCACCGGCGGCGCGGGCGGTATTGCCAAGAGGCGCCGCAGGGCGGCGGCGAATGCGGCTGGGGGCAGGGTTGGGGGCAGTGCCTTAACAGTCATGAAATAAACAACCTCGCTCTTCCCCTAAAAAGAAGAACGGAAGCTCCGGCGAGCTCATCCCGAGGCCCGTAGGATGAAATGGTGGAAATATCCGGTCATTATATTTCCGGGCGTGTCTAGAGTCCGGCCTTACCACCCGCCTTTCTCCCCGACCAGGTTAAACCGCACCCACACGCCCTGCCAAGAAATCCCACGGACCCCGTGCAACCGGGACTTCCGTTCGGGTACCGCGAACCGCATGCCGCTTTGCTCCGCGCGTAGAGCACTACTTTCAAACTTCGGTTATAGCCTTGTTCACACGGGAGGGAAGAGGTTTTTATCTTTGCAGGCTTAGGTATTCTTTTTTAGTTCAGCGCCATTCGTGAGTGTCCCCGTAATCCTACAACGCTACTTTTACGGGAACCACTTCCGTAAAAGTAGCATGAGTATAGGGTTGGACAATAATTCCGGCGCTGGCGGTAAAGAACGAAGGTCACCGCAACTGGTTATTCATGCTTGATTTGCGGGGCGGTTCCCGCAAATCTAGCGTTGTAGAGGTAATTTTATTCCGTTGATCCAATTGACGCTCGATATACTCCATGGTGATATCGGCGAGTAAGGATTCACGTATACCAGAGAAACCACTCAATGTCATGGCCTTGGCATACAAAAAAAAAGACCTTCCTTGGGGAAAGGAAGGTCTAATAGGAAGCTTTGGTGCTGGGGGGCAGAGTTGAACTGCCGACACCGGCCTTTTCAGGGCCGTGCTCTACCAACTGAGCTACCCCAGCGGGGAAAAAACGAGTATACGGATTGAGCCTGCAAAGTCAATGAAGTTTTTGCCCGGGAAACGGCTTCTTTCACAAAAAAAGCAAACTTTCCGAAGGAAAATGCCGCCGCCGGCATTATCCTCTCACGAATAAACCCAATACTCCGGGTTCGGGCTCGACCGCATATGGAGGCGCCACGCCTCGCCAATCCACAACACGGGCGAAGTCAAGACAACTATCGCCAGCCATTCCTTCAAGGACAACGGGGTCACCCGGAACATCTCGCCGCCGAAATGGACCAGCAGGATTTGGCCCAGCACAATCACCGCCGCCATTAACAGGAATCCCTTGCTCGCGCCCAAGTGCGAAAAGGCCGAACGCTCGGTTCCGAACACCCGCGCGTTCCACAAATTCCAGAACTGCAGGAACACGAAGGCGGTGAAGAAAATGGTCAGGTTGTGCCGACCGCCCGTCGCGTCGGCGTCCAGGGGGAACCAGTGACTGACCGCCAGGGTAAGGAGGAAGAGCCCGAGGAAAGCGAAGCCGACGCCGAAAATGAAACGCTGCATCGGCTTCGTAATGATGAAGGCCCCGGCCGGCCGCGGCGGGTTTTTCATGAGACCCCAGTCCGGCGGCTCCGAAGCGAGGGCCAACGCGGCAAAGGTGTCCATGATCAGATTCACCCACAGCATCTGCACCACCGTCAGGGGGAGGGTCACCCCGAAGAACGGCCCCAGCAAGGCTATCCCCACCGCCGCGACGTTGATCGTAAGCTGGAAGACGATGAACTTCTGGATGTTCGCGTACAGGCTGCGGCCCCAGGCGACCGCGTTCACAATCGAACCGAAGGAGTCGTCGAGAAGAATGATGTCCGCCGCTTCCTTCGCGACCGCCGTGCCGGTCCGCCCCATCGCCAGGCCGACGTCGGCGTGATTCAGGGCCGGGGCGTCGTTGGTGCCGTCGCCGGTGACCGCCACCACTTCCCCCTGCTCCTGCAGCAGCTTAACCAGCCGCAGTTTGTGCAAGGGACGCGCCCGGGACATGACCTTGATCCGCTTCGCCGTTTCCGCCGCCTCGGCGTCGGACATCGCTTCGAAGACCTCCCCCTGGACAATTTGTGCGTCCGTGTCGGTGTCTTTCCAGAGTCCGGCCTGACGGGCGATCTCCCGGGCGGTGGCCTGGTTGTCGCCGGTGACGACCTTCACTTTTATCCCGGCCGAAAGCGCCCGGTCGACCGCGCCGGGGACTTCGGGGCGAATGGGATCGGCGATGACGAAGAAACCTTCCCAGGTAAGGCCGGAAAGGGGGGCGGGGATTTTTTCACCCAGTTCGGCGGCGGAAACCCGCTTGGAGGCAAAACCCAAAACCCGCATGCCCCGGTTCTGGTAGGAGGCGGCGTGGTCGAGAATGGTCTTGCGGTCGGCGTCCGACAAGGCGGCGGCGTTGTCCCCGGCGTCCCGCGCGGTCGCACAGAAGGCGAGGAGAATTTCCGGCGCGCCTTTGGCGTAGAGGGTCGGCTGCCGGTCTATGGCGCTCAAACCGGCGGTGGCCATGAACTTCCGTTCGGTCGAGAACGCCAGCTGTTGCTTCACCTCGAAATCTTCGCGGGCGTCCTGATAATTCCGGCCGGAATTTTCCAGCCAGAGGAGAATCGCCGCTTCGGTGGGGTTGCCCATGGGGATGAAGCCGCTGCCGTTCCCGGTATCGTTTTCCGCCAGGTTGGCGGTGGAGTTGGCGGCCGCCGCTTCCGTAAGCCGATCGGAACCGGCCGCGCCGGCCGGGGCGAGCTTACCCTCCGCCAGGAAGGGGAAAACCGCCCGGTGCACCCGCATTTCGTTCATCGTCAGGGTGCCGGTCTTGTCGGAACAAATCACGCTGGCGGCGCCAATCGTTTCGCAGGCGTGCATCTTGCGGACCAAATTGTTGGACGCGGTCATCTTCCGCATCGAATAAGCCAGGGACAGGGTCACGCACATCGGCAGACCCTCCGGCACCGCCACCACGATTACCGTCACCGCCAGCATGAAGTAGCCGAGGAACGCGGTCATCGCCGACATCGGCAGCCAATAACCGTAACGCCAATTCAAAATCCCCGTGGCTAGGCCAAGCAGAATCCCCGCCGCCATCAGGACCAAAGCCCCCCCAAGCAAATGCAGCAAGCCCCTCCTGCCGGTCTGTTCGGTCCATTGCGGCAGGCAGACGGAACGGTGCAGCAGAGTGCAGGCGTCGCGGAAAACCGGCAGCCAAATCTGCGAGGACAGGACGGCGACCGCCAGGAAAAGGAGGATGAAGCAGTACCATTGGCCGCCCGTGAGGGGGGTCGGAACAAAATTGCCGGCGCGTTCCGTGATGTCATGGACTTCGCCGCTGAAGGCCCCCCTGACGGTTTGGGCAATGAAAATGATAATCGCGGCCGCGAAGGCGCCGATGGAAATGACCCCGGCCAGACGCTCCAACTGCCGCGACAGGGGCGTGTCGGTGCCGGCGTCCTCCGCCGCGGCACGGGCGGTTTTGCCGATTTCGCTGCGGTCGCCGACGGCGGTGAGTTGGATTAGGCCGTGGCCGTCGGAGACGGTGGTCCCCCGCAGCACCACGTTACGGGGATAGGCGTGGCCGCTCTCGGCCGCTTCCCCTTCCGCTTGATCGTCCGTAAGCGGTTCCTTGTCCACCGGCACCGATTCGCCGGTCAGGCTGGCTTCGTTCAGGGACAGGGACACCCCGGACAGCACCTTGCCGTCGGCGGGGATTTCCGCCCCCTGTTCAATGATGACCACGTCCCCCACTACCAAATCCTTTTTGGGGACCAAATGGCGTTTTCCGTCCCGGATTACCTGGACGTCCTCGGCATCGGAGATGCGGTTAAGCAGGTCGAATTCCTTGGCGGCCTGGTATTCGTTCAGGAAGGCGATGCCGGTGGCGAGGAGGATGGCGACGAGAATGCCGATCCCCTCGATGTAATGCCCGGTTCGCAACCCCACCAGCAGGGCGATGACGGCGGCGATGACCAGAATGCGGATGATGGGGTCCTCGAATTTTTCCAGGTACAGCTTCCACCAGGGATCGCGTTCGGGCGGAGTGATCAGGTTGGAGCCGTATTTTTGCCGGCTTTCCTCGACTTGCTGGCTGGTCAGCCCATGAGGAGAGTGGTGGTGCTGGGGGGCGTCGGTAGACATTGGGGATCCTTAATTAGGGTCGATAAAATGAAGCTTGTTTCAATCCACACTCCACTCTTTCAGGTTGAGGGTGAACCTGGTCAGCGGCTTGCCATAGCGCACCACCTGACCCGGTTCCGGCGGCATGGCCGGGCCGGCAAACATGAAAATGTCAATCCGCCCCAGATTCCTCCCGCTGCGGCTGGCCGGAATCACAAACGGCTTCACCGGACCGAACTCGTACTCCTCCTTCGCGTCGATGACCTTCAAATAGCATTGCGCCCCCGAAGTGTCGGTGGCGTTGACGGTAAGGCCGTCCATGGGATATTTGCGGAAGGAACTGACGTCCGCCTTGTCGATTTCCGGCACCGGCACTTCTTCATCCCGCTTGAGAATGTTGACCCCGTCAATCAGCACCACCGCCGAAAGCGCCTCCTGCGGGCCGCGGCGAACCTTGCGGTCGAACAGGCCCAGCACGAAAATCCGATCCCCCTTTTTGTCGAAGCGGGCGGTGATTTTGTAATGGCTCGGATCTCCCGTAATGGTGTTTTCCAGCCATTCCCCCCCCATTATCTTGATATATGGTTTCACTTCCTCCTTGTTGAAGGCCAAGATGACTTCGGAAGCCGGGTTATATTCGACAATCTTCTTCTTCGGGACGGCGACGGAGCTGGTGGTGGCGGTAGTGGTGGTCGTGGTCGTGGTCGTGGTGGTTTTGGTCGGCGTAACGACGGTCTGGGCTGGGGCGGCAAGAACCGTACTCGCTGGCGGTATGGGCGCGGGAGGTGCTTTTGGCGCGGCCGGGGCGGTTTGACTGGCCTCGGCCGCGGCCTCGGCGGCTTTGACCTCGGCCGGGGTCATTTCCCCGGTAATCTTGATTTCGCCGATCTTACTGACTTTCGGTTCACCCGCCGCCGCGGTTCCGCCGCCCGTTCCCACCACCGCAGCCATTCCCCACCCTAAAACCAGGCTAACAATGCGCCACTGTGAGTTTTTCATGGATCACCCTTTCCTGCTGAGGTTTACCGCTATTTCTATGTGTTTACGGGCCAAGGAAAACCGCCGTTTACAACTTTTAGTGCCTCCCCGGGCAAAACCGGAGAAAACCGCCGCGATTTTTCAGCCCCCTGATCCTATATACTATAGTTACCCCATGGTAAGGCAACTCTCGGGGACGGCAACAAAAAAACCTGCCAGCGCCTGATCCCAAAATTCGGGACCCGCCCTAAACCTCCGCCGGCGAAAGCCAATTGCCTTTTCCCGCCGCATTCGATAAAATAAGCGACGTAAGCCAAATTTTAAATGCAAATCGTCGACCGACCGCGGCCAGAAAACCGCGGCGTTTTTCTTTGTCCCTAAATGGAACCCTCATGCGTAAGCACTTCCTAGCCGCCTATCCCATCCTCCTCCTCACCATCGGACACGGCACCGTCGACTCCTACGGCGGTCTGCTGGCGGCAGTTGCGCCGGGACTGGCCGAATTCCTCACCCTACCCCTGGGCGATTTGGTAATGTTAATCGGCCTCGCCAACCTGCTCTGCAACCTTATTCAACCGCTGGTCGGGCATATCATGGGCCGCTACAACCTGGCCTGGACCCTGTGGCTGGCGGTGGTCGTGTCGACCCTCCCCTGCTTCATGGGTTGGATGCCGGGATTTTGGACCTTGTCGGCCCTGATCATTCTGGGAGGGATGGGGACCGGGGCCTATCACCCCGAGGCGGTCCTCACCGCTTCGGACGTATCGGGGAAACGCGCTTACCTGGGCGTCCCCCTGTTCATGGCCGGCGGCGCCACCCTCTACGGCCTGATTATCCCCATCGCCATCAAGATTACCGAAACCTACGGCTTTCCCCTCCTGGCGCTGTTGGTCTTCCCCGGCCTGTTCGTGGCCACCCTCCTCGCCAGGGAATACCGGAAACTCAGAAACACCCACCCCTCCGTGGTCTTCCGCCCCCGGTCCAAACGGGTCACCAAAGCCCACGAAGGCGGCATCTCCTTTTGGCCCCTCCTGGCCATGGGACTCTCCTTGTGCATCGGCGGCGCCCTGTTCAATTCGACCCTCGCCACCCATTACGAACTCGTCTTCGGACCCACTTCGCGGCATTGGTCGGGGTTGATCCTCATGGTGTTGGGGATTGGCTCCTCCCTGGCTTCGTTTTTCTGGAGCTGGCTGTCCCGGCGGCATAACTACTACCTGGTGGCGCTATTGACGCAATTGATCGCCATTCCCCTGTTTCTTCTGATGGCCAGCCCCAGCCAGGAATGGACCGGCCTGGCCATCGCCATCCCCCTCAGCCTGGTGACTCCCTTGGCCATGCATCCCGTAGGGGTGATGCTGTCCCGAAACGCCAGCGGTTCGACCCAGGCGATGCGGACCAGCATGATGGTGGGGATGAACTTCGGCATCGGCTCCCTGGCCGTGATGTTTGCCGGTTGGGCTTTACGCCAGGGAATGCCCAGTCGGTATATTTTGTACACCGTCGCCTTGTGCAGCCTGGTGGCGGCGGCTTTGGCTTTGTGGCAGTGTTTCGTCACCAAGAATCGGGTAATCGGGGGGGAGTGAAAAGCGGTTGTTCTCACTCCGACATGATGAAATCCGTCACGTCCACCAAATAAAAACTGCTCCCACCCACCTCGTCCAACCCCACCCAGGTCTGCAACTGCGGACGCTTGGGAATCCGCAATTCATACGACTGGAAGGTCGCCGAGGGATTGTTCCGGTCCGCCGGCGCCAGCGCCTTGATGGTCACGGGGAAGGCCGCCGTTTCCTTCATCATCCCCCGCCGGAGATAATACGGCGTCATCTTGATTTCACCCCGCCGACGCTCCGACTCCGGTGGGAACCAGCGCAGCTTCAACTGGAGCGTCCAGAAATTGGGATCGTCGAATTTCTTCAGGGTCGACACCTCCACGTCCAGGTCCGAATGCAGCCGGAAGGGAAGATAGGTGATTATCTCCGCCGCCGGCGAGGAATTGATGTCCATGACCGCCTGGGCAATCTTCAAGCCCGACCGATCGGACCCGGTGGGACCGGCGCGCTGGACTTGGCTGTTGGGATCGGGGGTGACGTTGTAACGGAGACGCCCGGGTTCCAACTCGGAGGTGTTGGGGGCCAGGTTCAGGCGCATGTCGTCGGGTTGAACCACCCAGTTGTTCTCCATGCCGCCGCCGGGCATGCGGGCGGCGTACCTGAGACGCAATCGCACCGGCGTCTCGGCCTTGAGGTGATTGACGATTTCGATGGTCTGGGGCTGGCGGCGGGTCATCGCCCGAATGGGTAGGCGGGGGTCGATCCTCAGGCTCATGCGGGTGAGAACCAAATCCGCCTGCAGCCCGGTGATGAACGAGGGACTCCGCCGCACCGGGATATTTTGCGGCAGGGGCATGCGGTTGCCGGCCCAGTCCACCAGTTCCATGGAGGGACCGTTGGCTATTTCCTTGCGGGACAGATACAGTTCATCGCGTTCGTCGTGGTGCCAGATGGCGATGATGGAGTCCTCGGCCCCGGACTGCCGGAAGACATGCGCCTCGTAGGGCGGCAGAAGGTACAGCTGGCCCAGATAATCCGCCCCTTCCAGGAGGCGGGCCAGGGTGCCGGCCGCCAGGTAAATGGGCCGGGCCATGGTCTCCAGGGTGTTGGAACTCATGGCGTCGCGGCGGAGCATGCCGCGCTCGGGATCGAAAAGATCCCCCAGGAAAATCGCGTCCGGCTTGAGGGCCACGGCGTAAATGGCCTTCTGCATCAGATCTTCGAGTTGGGCCCGTTCGGCGGCGGCGTTGGGTTCGTGCGGATACGCCGGCATGGGTTCGAGGGACAGCCAGGAATTGGTGCGTTTTTGCCGGCGGGCGATTTCCTCCGAGCGGTCCTTGGGGGGGGGGAGCGCCAGGGCGGACAGTTCGGGCGGAGGGTAGACCGAGCTGCGTTCGCGGTAATAAGGTTCGTAGAGCCAGGGAAAAATCCGCGCCGCCAGCGGCCACAGGCGTTGCGGCTGTTCGGTGCTGGCGAGGAAGCCTTCGGTGGTGCCGACCGTGTCGGGGAAGGAGGCGGCGGCGGCGTCGC
Organism: Planctomycetota bacterium; assembly: GCA_031555915.1. Lineage (GTDB taxonomy): Bacteria > Planctomycetota > SZUA-567 > SZUA-567 > SZUA-567 > JAJBSZ01. The sequence goes on along the minus strand of JAVBTZ010000192.1, from coordinate 850 downwards.
CAAGGCGGATGTTGCCGATGGGCATGCCGCCGGCGAATTCGCGGAGGGTGGTGCCGAGTTCGCGGATATGGGGGCCGGCCGGAACGGAGGCGTAGGAGGGGTCGGAGTCCTCGCCCCATTGCCAGCCGTCGAAGTAGAGGCCAAGCTGGCGTCCGGCTTCGGCCAGGATGCGGTTCAGTTTTTCCCACTGCGAGGCGATGGCGTTTTCGATATTGGCGTTACCGAACATCGCCTCGGGCGGTTTGATGACCCCGGAGGCGAGAATTCCGGCGGTGCGAAGGAGACGGATTTCGTCGATGATGCGGGTGTAGTAGTTGTTGTTGGCATCGCCTTCCTGGAAGGTGCTTTCCCAGGGGATGATTTTGGTCAGTTTGCTGCCCGAGCGTTCGAGTATGCGCCGGAGGAGGCCGGGGACGGACAGAATGTTCCGGCCGACGATCCCCGAGCCGACGCCGAAGAGGGGCTGGTGCGAATGCAGGGCGAGATTGCTGCGGGGGCCTTCGGTCGGGGCCAGCACCGCCGCCGCCCGCATGACGTCGGTGGCGAGGCGGTCGTCGGCGTCGAAGAGGCGGATGTTGAAGTAGTAGACTCCGTAACGGTCGCGGGGGAAGGTGATTTCCTCCACGGCGACGCCGTCTTCGTCCGCGCCCAACGGGGTGTGATCGTAGTTCCGCCGGCCCACGGGCTGTCCGTTGACGTCGGTGATGTCGACCTGGCGGGAATAACGCTTGCCTTTGAAATAGCCGGGATTGCCGAGGTCGGGGATATTGTCGAAAAGCCCGTCGTAGCGCACGGGGATGATGCGGTTGGCGTCGTCCGCGCCGGCGCGGGGGGGGGCGATGCGGAGTTT
>JAVBTZ010000233.1:0-10881 GCA_031555915.1 Planctomycetota bacterium | reverse complement strand
GCTTGTCATTCCGAACGGTAGTGAGGAATCAGGCGGGATCGGCGGTTGAGTAATAACGCTTTACATTCGGCTCGTTTCTGGTATCGCCAACGCATCCAAATGGGGACGGTTTATATTCAGCCTCCGCGACCGCTGGATTCCTCACTACCGTTCGGAATGACAAGCGTACCGTTTTCCCGGTAAAAGCAGGGTTTTTGCCATCATACTGTAATTGTGCCGTGAACGGTTACAATTATTTTAAATCATCGCCTCGCAAAGAATTAACCTTATTTAAGCGCCATTCGTGCGTGTCCCCGAACTTCCGCACAATTTCATCACGCCGCCAATTATCGGGAAGTTCGCTCAGGACGCAAGTTTTTCAACCGAAATGCCGACTGCCGCGCGCTCTCAATAAGGCCCCGCATGCAACTCGGTGACATTAAGCTGATTCACATGTTCCTGCGTGACATGCAGCTGATCCACTTGCCGCGGTCGGGCGACGAAGGGATTGGTGGAGAAGGGCACATTGTTGAAGCCGCGGTCGCTCGCGGGAGGAACGACCTGATTTCCGCCGTCGCCTGACTCGGAAGCCGCGGCAAACGGCCCCGTGGGCGCCGGGGCGTAATGGTAGCCGTAACCGGGGATGAAAGTGTAGTCGGCAGGGTTGCCGTTGCGAGGAAAAGGAGGATTGAAATGGTAATTGAAAGGGGGAAAGCCGTCAGGCGAAATGCTGGGAAGGGGAGGAAGAGGGAGATTGGGGCCGTAGTCCCGGTTGGTGGCGAGAAAAGAATCGTAAGGGGAAAGGAGGGGCGTTTGGTCCTGATTCAACTGGCGGTAGGCGCTCTGGTAAGCCTGGATTTGCTGGTCGCGGCGTTCGCGGTCGTAATTCGGCGCCAGCTGCCGTACCGCTTCCTTGAAGTTGGGATTGGCATAATCGTCCAGCTTGCCGGGGATCCTGACATAATCTTCGGCCCGGACCGGAGGGGAAAGAGGGACGGCGCTCAGGCTCAACAGGGTCAGCCAGGAAATTCCGGCCAGGGAGCGCCAATAGGAACCGCGACGCCGTGTATGGTGCATGGCAAAGCCTCCAGGGTTGGCGGCGGATAAAACCGCCCGGGGTCTCCTTTTCTTTGTCGGTTTAATCCTGGGACACTTTGCCTGGCGGGACGGACCGCTTCGGCCGGCCGAAACGAAAAAAGCCTGAAAACGACGAAAATCGCCGCTTTTCAGGCTTTATGCCCCGAGGCGCTAACCCCGAATACACCGGTATCGGCTTGAGTAATTTCGTAACGTGCCCCCTAATTACAACTGGAGGCTTAGCCCTGGAGGTTCAGAAGGGTCTGGTTGACCTCATCCGACGCCCGGAAGGCGGCGGTATTCACCCCATAGGCATTGCGGGCATTCATTTGCTTGATAGTCTCCACCGCCAGATCGGTGTTGGACATTTCCTGCACGCCCGAACTATTGCCGGCGGCGCCGGCCTCAAGCGCCACCGGTGCGCCCGGCCGCTGGGGGGAATAAACCGAACTGACCCGTGTGCCCTGGCCGATATCGTTAATATAGGCGGCATCGCTGGTTTGCACGGTTGCGGCCTTGAACCCGTCGGTATTGACGTTGGCGACGTTATTCGCCGAGACGTCCATACGTACTTGATTGGCCTGCAAGCCAGAATAGGAACTGTTAATGCCATTGATAGCCATGATGAAAACCCTCCCGGCAATTTATTGCCAGTTTACCATAAGTTGACTCGTTAGCCAATCAAACCACCCGCCGCTTGATTGTTAAACCTCAACTTCAGTATTCTGTCATTATACCCGGTCTTTTCACTTATGCAACCTCAGATTTTCCTCTCCCCAACATCTCGTGACGTTGGAAAAAAAACGGCGCCCCCGCCTAATGAGGGGCGCCGCATAACCCGAATTACAAAATCACCATTTCAAACCGATACCGGTATATCACACGATTGTTATAGAGGCGGTTCCCACAACAGTCGCGTAGCAGGACTAGTTGCCGCCGAGGATCTTCGCGCCGATGTTCTGGAGCCAACCGGTGAGGTCGTTGGCGGCGGCGGCGCCGGCTTGTTGGGCCTGATTGGTGGCCTGTTGGGCCTGGTGGGCGGCGGTCTGGCCGGCGCGGTTGATCGCGTTGATGTCGACGCCGTTCTGGCGCAGCCAATCGGCGCTGTCGCGCTGGCCGTTCTGGACGGCATTGTGGAACGCGGTGTCGCCGGCGTTGTTGACGGCGTTTACGTCGACGCCGTTCTGGCGCAGCCAGTCGAGGGCGCCGGTCTGACCTGCCTTGGCGGCGTCGTGAATGGCGTTTTCGCCATGGTAGTTTTGGGCGTTGACGTCGACGCCAAGCTTCTTCAGGGCGTCCATGACGTCGGTCTGGCCGTTTTGGGCGGCGGTGTGGAAGGGGGTCTGGCCGGCGATGTTGCGGCTGTTGGGGTCGACGCCGTTCTGGCGCAGCCAATCGATGACGCCGCTCTGACCGCTGGCGGCGGCTTGGTGCATGGCGTTTTCGCCGGCGCGGTTGATGGCGTTGACGTCCACGCCCATCTGTTTCAACTTGTCCATGATGGCGGTGTCGCCGTTTTGGGCGGCGGTGTGGAGGGCGGTGTCGCCGGTGGCGGAGCGGGCGTTGACGTTGGCGCCGTTCTGGTGCAGCCAGTCGATGACGCCGGTCTGGCTGTTCTGAACCGCGTTATGGAGGGCGGTGGTGCCGTCACGGCCGACCTTGTTCAGGTCCGCGCCTTTTTGACGGAGATAGTTCATGATGTCGGTGTTGCCGTCGGCGGCGGCCTGGTTCAGGACGTCCTGGTAGCTCTGGGCCCTGGTGGCGGCGTTGTTGGCGGTATTGGCGGCTTGTTGCTGGGCGTTTTTCACTTGTTGTACGGCGTTATTGGTGTGTTGGGTCAGGTTGTCCCACCAATCGGCCGCAAAGGCGCCGCTGGCGACCAGACACATAGCGGCAAGGCATAGCATTTTTTTCGCTGCGTTCATTCTGCTCTCTCCTACAATATAGAGATTATACCGCGGGCGCGACAGGCATCCGCGTTTTAAAAGTCGGGGCAACCTGGCCATTCTTTAAGTAATTGTTATCTTATAGCGTATTCCTTCCGTCTTGGCAAGGAAAATAACTACCCTATAACAACCTTTTGCCACAAATTCACGGCATCTACCAGGTTGGGTCAGGGAAAAGGGGTTTTTCTGTGACAAAATCGGCGGGCGGCGGTTTGTAAGATGATTTTGTAAAACTTTAGTTGTAACATAACCGGAGGAGGCGATATTCCCGGGTAGCATTTTTTAGGAGAAATAACGAAGTAACTCATTTCAGTAGTTGACAATAGTACCGGGCACAGCTAAAATTACCGTCGGGTACAGGAAGATCCTTATTTTTGGCGATTGCTTTAGGACGCAACATGAACGCCTTTGCCAGAGAATCGCTAAATCAAGATGTCCGCAAGCAATTGACCGCCTACCTCAATGGGGGTCGGACCGACTCGGGTTTTACCTTTTTCACCTGTTCGCACGAAAGCGAGCATGCGAATATTTTGTCCGAACTGCGCGGCGTCTCACCCAACACCATCGTGGGTGGCACCACCGTCTCCAGCCCTTTTCATCCTGACAATGCTACCCTGCCCTTGCAGCTGGTGGCTTTCGACAAACCCGGGCTGCGGCATTCCATTGTGTTGTCGGAGCCGGTCACACCCGCCACCAACAGCGCCGACATGGGCGTTTTATATGATGCCTGCCTGGCCGGCCTGGCCGGTACGCCAAAATTATTTTTTTTGATACTGCCCATTGTTCCCCATCTTTTTATAGACAATTTCATTGGCGCCCTCTTCGAACTCGCGGGCAGCATCCCTATTTTCGGCGGCATGGTGGTGGATGAATTCGATCAAGGACAGGGCATGGTGTTTCTCGACCATCAGGCCTATCGGGATCGGATGGTCCTCATCGCCCTTGGGGGCGACATCGAGCCGGTTTTTGGCGCCGGCTATGAAATCACCACTCCCAGCGCTTATTCGCCGGTTGTGACTATTGCGGTTGACAATGTCGTGCAAATGGTGGATGATATCACGGTTAGCGAATATTTGGAAAAGATTGGCCTCGGCGCGCCGGACATTGTCGGCGCCCTGGAGGAATGGCCCCTCCCGGTATGGATTCGCCATCCCGCCGGCGTGCCTAACAGTTCGGCCCGGGTGAATTCGCTGGTGAAAATCCTGCCCGACGGCAGCGGAGTTTTTTCCTCCACCGTTCCGGTCGGCAGTTCTATTCGCATGGCTTTCCTCACGCGCGCCAACATTGCCAACTCGGCCGAGAACGCGGTGGCCTCGCTGTTGTCGGCCATGCGGGAGAAGGAAAAAAACGGTTATATTTTCAACCAGGTGCTGGCTATTTCCTCCATCGCCCGTTATTATGTCATGTCGGGCGGGGAGCAAATAGAGGCCGACATTTTGGCCCGTAGCCTGCCGCCCGGGCTGACCAGGTTTGGGGTCTACGTCCTTTCGGAAATTTGCCCCATGTCCAACGACCCCGGACAAAACGAATCGCGGCGGCATATCCAGACCCTGGCTCTTTGCGCCTTATAGCTTATATATCGGTATAACGCGGCTCAAGTTTGCTTAAACTCGGTTAACGCGTCTCTCAAGAACAGTGCTTGGGAGACGCGTTTGGTTAATGGCCACGAATTTGTAAAGATGAAAAATTAATGCCCACGGATGAGGAACCGCCAGTATTTGATAATCTGGATGCCGCCAACCGGGAGATCCATTCCCTCCGGCATCTACTCCGCCGCCGGGACCGGGACAATCGGATCCTGACCCGCATCTCGGAACACACCGAGCGCATGCGGCAAACCTTTGAAAAAGAAAAGCGCCTGCAATTTCTTTACAACGATCTGTTGTTGTCCAACACCCCGAACATGATTTTCCTCTTCAACGAGCAACTCGAATACATCATCGGCTCCAGCGCCTGCCGCCGGCTCACCGGACACGGCCACACCGAGCTCTCGCACCGCCCCATCGCCCTCCTTTTCCGGCGCGAAGTCGACTTGGGTTGGGTGGAGAATATTCGCCGCTACAATGAGGACGTACTCCGCACCCTGCAACCGCTCAGCTTTCACGACACCATCGAGATAGCCGGCGAAGAGGTGCTGCACGCGCACATCACCATATCGCCCATGATCGACGACAACGTCTGCCGCGGCACCATCACCGCCATCAACGACGTCACCGAGCTTTTCCTGGCCCAGCACCGGGCCGAGGAGGCGGCGCGTTCCAAAGCGGCCTTCCTCGCCAACATGTCGCACGAAATCCGCACCCCCATGAACGCCATCAAGGGCCTGTCCGAACTGTTGGCCCTGACCCCGCTCAACCCGATCCAGAAAAATTACGTCAAAAATATCGTGGGCTCGGCCGATTCCCTCATCAGCATCGTCAACGACGTTCTCGATTTTTCGAAAATCGACGCCAACCGCATCGAAATCCTCCCCGTCACCTACGCCCTGGACAAACTGCTTGCCGACATCGTCGGCGTCATCGCTCTCAGGGCCGAGGAAAAAGGGCTTAATTTGTTTATCGAAGCCGAGCCGGATTTACCGTCGCACCTGTACGGCGACGACGCCCGCATCAAACAGATCGTCGTCAACCTGCTCTCGAACGCGGTAAAATACACCCAGAAAGGTTATGTGGTCCTGAAAGTGGCGGGGGAAAAATCGGGCGACCGCTTTGAACTGAGCTTCTCGATCATCGACACCGGCATTGGCATAAAGGATGAGGACATGCCGCATCTGTACGGCGCCTTTACCCGGGTCGACCTGCACACCAACCGGAACATTCAAGGCACGGGCTTGGGCTTGGCCATCAGCAAGCGCCTGGCCGAAGCCATGAACGGCACGATTGACCTGGAGAGCGAATACGGCAAAGGCAGCACCTTTACCCTGGTCCTGCCGCAGGATATCGCCGACCCCTCCCCCCTGGCCCCCATCGAAAACCTGGCCAGCCTGAGGGTGTTGTTATTGGGTAACGGCAGGCGGATACGGAACGTGGACATGAAGCTGGAAATACTGGGGGTGAAAAGGACCTTGCGTGAAAGCATCGAAGGGTCGATGCTTGACGGCATGAGCGAAGGCCCCCTTTCGGAATCCGGCTATTCGCATTGCCTGTATTCGAGCGGTTTCACCCCCGACAGCATCGGCAAACTGCGCCTGCTGCTTCCCAACTGCCGCTTCGGCCTGCTCCGCTCGAACATTGCCGGCATGGATGAACCGATCCGCGGGGACAAGGTGCTGTTCAGTCCCCTCATCATCACCGAATTGGCGAAATTTCTCAAGAGTCCTCCCGTGCTTCAGAACCCCAGGGCCAAGGGGACCGATACCAGCATCTCGTCCCGTATCCAGGTCCGGCCCCGCTCCCGGGCGTTGGTGGTGGACGACAACCGCATCAACCTGATGGTGTGCGAGAAAATGTTGGGTTTGTACGGGGTCATGGTGACGACCGCTTCCGGCGCGGAGGAGGCGCTGGCGTTATGCGAAGGCAACGCCTACGACATTCTGTTTGTGGATCACATGATGCCGGGGATGGACGGAGTGGAAATGGTGGGGGTGATCCGAAAGAAACCGGGGCCGAATCAAACGAAGCCGATCATTGCCCTGACGGCGAATGTGGTCAATGACATGCGGAGTTTTTACCTTCAGGCGGGGATGGACGACTTTGTCGGGAAACCCATCGAAAGGGGCGAGTTGGCGCGGGTTTTGGAGAAATATCTGCCAAACACGGAGACAAGGAAAGAAGACCGGTAGCAGCAGAGGCGCCTATCGGCACTGGAATAGGGACAACTCCATGCAAACGAGAGAATTATGGGGACACTCGCGAATGGCGCTGAAATAAGGGACAACCTTTGCGAAGCGATGATTTAAAATAATTTTTTACCACAGAGAACACAGAGACCACAGAGAACCACTCTTAACTGCGGAATGACGTATAGCCCCGGGATTTAAATCTATTTATAGAAATGGAATTCTGGATTAACTTCCATCCGTAGTTTAAGGTGGTTCTCTGTGGTCTCTGTGTTCTCTGTGGTAAAAAAGTTATTTTAAATCATCGCCTCGCAAAGAATTAACCTTCAAATCTTCACCTTCTTCGACATATCCAACAACCCCACCGGCCCCAATTCGCCAATGAGCGGCTTGCCGTAAGTCATGAAGGCTTCGGTGACGTTGTTTTGCGAGGGGGCGATGTAGTTGGCCGGCATGCGGCGGGTTTTCCCGGCCACGTTCTTCAGCGGAACCAGCCTGTATTCCACCTTGTAAGGGTTGTCCGCCACCCGCACAATCGCGCAGGAGCCGTCGACGTTGCCGGACTGGGCGCATTTGGCGGCGAAGCGGCCCAGTTCCAGGGCTTCCTGCCGGTCGACCGGGCTTTGGTCGGGGAAGGAACGCTGGACATAGCCGAAGGTGTCGCCGCGGGCGCGGAGTTTTTTCACGACGCCCTTGCCTTCCAGGTACTTTTTGGCATAGTCGACCAGGCTGTCCGCCAGGGCGCCGGTGCCGGAGAGCTGGACATTGCCGTGGCTGTCCTTTTCCAGGGTGCCGTCGGCGGCGAGGACCTGGATGATCGGGGTGTGGTTTTCGTCTTCGATGCCTTCGGAGACGGCGACGACGCAGCGGTTGTATTTCTTGTAGACCTCCTCGACGTCCTTGGCGAACTTGTCGAGGCTGAAGGCGCATTCGGGGAGGTAAATCAGGTGCGGTCCGTCGTCGGGGGCGCTCCGGCCCAGGGCCGAGGCGGCGGTGAGGAAGCCGGCGTGGCGGCCCATGCAGACGCCGATGTAGAGTCCGCCGAAGCACTGGTTGTCCAGGGATACTCCGCGGAAGGCGTTGGCGACGTAGCGGGCGGCGGAGGCGAAACCGGGGGTGTGGTCGTTTTCCATGAGGTCGTTGTCGCCGGTTTTGGCGACGTGGAAGACGCGGAGTTCGTAATCGCGGGCGCGGGAGGCGTCGTTGATGATGTCGAGGGATTCGGAGGTGTCGTTGCCGCCGATGCCGAAGACGTAGTGGATGCCGTGTTTTTGGAAGACGTCGAGCATTTTTTTATTGTCGTCGGCGGTGGGTTTTTTGCGGGTGGAGCGTAGTTGCGAGGCGGGGGTGTAGCTGATATTTTCCAGGGTGGCGGCGGTTTGGGCGCGGAGGTCGATGAAGTTTTCCGACATGACCCCGTCGATGCCGTTGATGGCGCCCCAAATTTCCACGATGTCCTTGTTCAGCATCAGTCCCTGCACCACGCCGACCCACGAGGCGTTGATGACCGCGGTGGGTCCGCCCTGGGTGAAGATGACCGCTTTCCCTTTGATTGTATCAGCCATGCCCTGACTCCTCTCGCTCGATTGGTAGAAAAGCGCCGGCCGAGGCTAGGCGGCGCGGTATGGACTGCAAATAATGAATCAGCATTTAAACCCATAATCCCGCCACCTGTCAAAGGAAAAAAATCCTTATTTCTGTCAGTCTACTTTTTGCGAAAATCGGGCGGCGGTCGGCTCGCTTTTTTCGAAAAGTCCCCTGTCAACCCACCATAATCCGTCCCATCGGTCGGTTGATGCTTACTCTGGTCGCCGGCACCATCCACAGGGCGATGGAGAGGGGCCCGAGTCTTCCGACAAACATCGACAGCATTATCCACAGCCGGCTGGCGGTGGTGAGGTTGGGGGTGAAGTTCATGGTCAGGCCCACGGTGCCGAAAGCGGAGACCTGTTCGAACATCAGCACCTCCAGGCTGACGTCGGGATGGATGATGGCGAGGATGAACACGCCAATCGTCAGCCAAATCATGGTGATGGCCATGAGGATTCGGGCCCGGCTGACCAGGTCGGGGGCGATGGTGTAGCCGAAGAGGTTGACGTTGTGGTCGTTGCGGAGGTTGGCCTGGATGCGGGCTATCCAGATGGCGAGGGAGGTGGTCTTGATGCCGCCGGCGCAGGAACCGGGGGAGCCGCCGATGAACATGATCAGGCAGATGAAGAGGGCGGAGGGAAGGGGCAGGTGTTGCTGCTGGACGATGCTGAAACCGGCGGTGCGGCCGGAGATGGTTTCGAAGATTGCTTCCCAGACGCTGTAGGTTTTGCCATCGGTGCCGAGGACCCAGAAGACGATGGTGCCGAGGGTGATGATGCCGGCGGTGACGCTGAGGGCGACCCGGGTGTGCAGGGAAATCCACTTCGGTTTCTTGGAATGGTTGCGGATGTAACCGGGCAGGCGGTAAAGTTCGTTCAGGACCATGAAGCCGATGCCACCCAGGGTGACCAGGGTGAGGATGAGGATGAGGAAGGGCAGGTTGTCGAGGTGCGAGAGGAGGTCGTCCTGGTACAGGGTGAAGCCGCTGTTGCAGAAGGCGGAGGCGGAGTGGAAGATGGCGGACCAGACCATGAAGGGGCGTTCGTGGGGGAATTGCCAATGCCGGGGTATGAGGGCCAGGACCATCAGTACGGCGCCGATGGCCTGGATGGATAGGGTGACCCGGAGGATTTGCGCGAAGGTGCGGCGGAATTCGCTGGCGGCGTCGTTTTGGTAGATGGCGTCGGCGGTGGCGACTTGCTGTTCGAGGGGGATGCGGCGGCCGAAGAGGCGGAAGCCGAGGCTGGCGAAGGTCATGATGCCCATGCCGCCCAGTTCCATCAGGGCGAAGATGACGAATTGCCCGAAGAAGGAGAAGGTGTCGTGGACGTTGACGACGGAGAGGCCGGTGACGCAGACGGCGGAGACGGCGGTGAAGAGGGCGGCGACGAAATCCAGTTTGACTTCGGCGGAAGTGTGGGAGATGGGGAGCCAGAGGAGGACGCTTCCGAGGATGGTGGCGAAGCCGAACCACATGAAGACCATGTAGGCCGGGGAAAGGCGGTGGGTTTTCGGGCGTTTTTTACTCTTGAGAAGGTGCACGGCGTCACTCCTCCCCGAACGGACTTTCCGCTTCCGCGAGCGTTTCCAGGCTTTCCTTTTTGCCGATGACCAGGAGGGCGTCGGAGTCCTTCACCACGAAGCCGGGCCCGGGCAGGAAGACGGTGCGTTCGGGGATGTGCTCCTTGACGGCGACGACGAAGATGTCGAAGCGTTTTCTGAGGTCGAGTTGGATGAGGGTTTTCCCCAGGGCCCAGTCGGGCGGGGTGATTTGCATGACCATGTAGTTTTCCGAAAGGGGGATGTAGTCGAGGAGGTTCCGGTTGACGAGTTGGGTTGCGAGCCTGGAGGCGGTTTCCCGCTCGGGGAAGACGATGGAGTCGGCGCCGATGGCCTTGAGGATTTCGGCGTGGTCGCGGGAGGTGGCTTTGGCGTGGATGTGGGGGAGTTTGAGGCGGCGCAGGTGGAGGACGGTGAGGATGCTCGCCTCCATGTTTTCGGACATGCAGACGACGGCTTCGTCGAAGTCCTCCCCCACGACGGTGGAGAGGCTGGCGAAGTCGCGGCTGTCGAGGCAATAGGCGCGTTGCACCAGGTCGCCGACTTCATTGACGATGGACTGATTCTTGTCGATGGCGAGGACTTCGCAGTCCTTGGCGAGTTCGACCGCGAGGTGCCGGCCGAATTGTCCGAGACCGATGACGCAGATACGTTGATGTTTGGCCATGCCAGGGCTCCATATTGCTTGAACAGAACTTCAGTCAGGCGTCGCGCAAAAATGAGGACAACTCATTACGCTTCAACGAGTAAAAACGTGAGGAATTCGGGGACATGACCCTATTATTTGGCGGTTTGAATAATAGGGATCGCGTCCCGAATGGCGCTGAAATAAGGTTAATTCTTTGCGAGGCGATGAGTTAAAATAATTTTTACCACAGAGAACACAGAGACCACAGAGAACCACCTTAAACTACGGATGGAAGTTAATCCTGAATGCCATTTTTATAAATA
>JAVBTZ010000154.1:0-4145 GCA_031555915.1 Planctomycetota bacterium | reverse complement strand
GGGACACGTTAGAATGGCGCTGAAATAAGGGTAAGCCTTTGCGAAACGATGATTTAAAATAATTTTTTACCACAGAGAACACAGAGACCACAGAGAACCACTCTTACCTACGGAATTACGTATAGCCCCGGGATTTAAACCTATTTATAAAAATGGCCATCAGGATTAACTTCCATCCGTAGTTTAAGGTGGTTCTCTGTGGTCTCTGTGTTCTCTGTGGTAAAAATTATTTTAACTCATCGCCTCGCAAAGAATTAACCTTATTTCAGCGCCATTCGGGACACGTTACGAAATTACCTCTACGACGCTAGATTTGCGGGGCGGGTTCCCGCAAATCTAGCGTTGTAGAGTTAGAACCGCTCTAGGCAATAAAACGCCAAAGCGGCGGCAGCCGGCCGTGGCGCCCCTTTTTTGGTTGACAAACAGCGGTAATGGGTTCCCATTGTTTTTGGGAAGTTCGTGGGGCAGGTCATTCCTTATCCGGAGAACGCCGCATGGAACAAACGAGCGACAACGCCACCCTCCGCGAATATCTCAGGAAGCGTCTCCTGAACGGCGAGTTCAACTGCGAGAAGGAGCTCACCCTCTCCATCATCAGCGGCAAATGGAAGATTGTCATTCTCTGGCATCTCGGCCACGAGGGCCAGCACCGTTTCGGCCAATTGCAGCGGTTGTTCAAAAACATCAGCCACCGCATCCTCACCAAGCAGCTCCGTGAACTCGAGCAGGACAACATCATAAGCCGCATCATCCACGACGAGAACCCGCCCCGGGTCGAATACCTCATGACCGAGCGCGGCATGACCCTTCTGCCGGTGGTGGACGCGATGTTCGATTGGGGCCGCGCGAACATGGCCTATTACGGCGAGATGGCGAAGAAAACCGGCAAGGTGAAGAAAAAGAAGCCGACGCAAACCGACGGATAGAGTCAATTCGAAGCACCGTCCCAATTCGCGCCGCCCTTCACCGCGTCGCGCCACGGCATTTCCTGTCACTTCCAACTTGTTAATGTCACGACAGTTACGTGAATATGCCCCCGGTAACAAAATTGTGCGTACTTTACGAAACGCCGCCGAACCAGTATGGTGGTGGAAGCCGTGCGCGCACCCTTTCGCAACGCCTCAGCCCGCCTCGGAACGTTCCCTGACCCTGCGCCGGAACCCCGTTTTTCATAACCGCAGCCCCGCTTTGACCGCTTGTCAAAACCAGCCTGGGAGGACGGAACGTTGCCAGATGTTTTCCGCGTCGAGATGCGTGGCATCAGGAAATCCTTCGCCGGAGTGAAAGCGCTTCGGGGGGTCGATTTTTTACTGCGGCCCGGGGAAATCCACGCCCTGGTCGGCGAAAACGGCGCCGGCAAATCCACCCTCATGAAAATCCTCTCCGGCGCTTACGCGCGAGACGAAGGCGACATCCGCATCGACGGACGCCCGGTCCGCATCGCCTCCCCCCGGGCCGGCAAGGAACTCGGCATCGGCACCGTCTACCAGGAATTCGAACTCGCCAACGACCTCACCATCGCCGAAAACATTTTCATGGACCGCCTGGGGCGGCACGGCCTGGTGCGCTGGAACCAGCTCTACGCCGACGCCGCCGCGATTATGCACGGCCTCGGCTTCGACCTCGACGTCAGGCGGAAGGTCGGGGACATTTCCGTGGCCTATAAGCAGGTGGTGGAAATTTCCAAGGTGCTTTCGGCCGACGCCAAGATTCTCATCCTCGACGAACCGACGGCGGTCCTCACCCCCAGGGAAACGGAAAAACTCTTCGCCACCATGCGTTCCCTAAAGGAAAAGGGCGTCAGCATCATTTATATTTCGCACCGCATGGACGAGGTTTTCGCCGTCTCCGACAGCATCACCACCATGCGCGACGGCGAAGTCACCGGCGGCGGCAGGACGAAGGACTTCGATGTCGACCGGGTGGTGGAACTGATGATTGGCCGCAAACTTTCCACCATGTACCCGCCCCGCGAGGCGAAAATCGGCGGCGAGGCCCTGAAGGTGGAGGGCCTGTCGGGCGATGTTTTCGAAAACGTTTCCTTCACGCTCCGGCAGGGGGAAATGCTGGGCCTTTTCGGCCTGGTCGGGAGCGGCCGCAGTGAAATCGCCCGGGCCATTTTCGGGGAGGACCGCCGCCGCGCCGGCCGGGTCTTCGTCGGCGGCCGCGAAGCCCGCATCCAATCCCCGCACGAAGGGCTCCGCCACGGCATCGCGCTCGTTCCCGAGAACCGGAAGGAGCAGGGGCTGGTTCTCGACCTGTCCATCAAGGCCAACATGACCATGACCAACCCGGCGAGCGTGAGCGGCGGCCTTGGCATCATCAACCGCCGCCGCGAGGACGCGCTGGTTCGTGAACTGGTGAAAAAGCTGACGGTAAAGACTTCCGACCCCAACTTACCGGTGAACGTCCTCAGCGGCGGCAACCAGCAGAAGGTGGTCTTCGCCAAGTGGCTCAACACCGACTCCCGCGTCGTCATCCTCGACGAACCCACGCGCGGGGTCGACGTCGGAGCCAAGGTGGAAATCTACAACCTCATGAACGACCTCGCCGCCTCCGGCGTCGCCATTCTCATGATTTCGTCGGAGCTGAACGAAATCCTCGGCATGTGCGACCGGACGCTCGTTATCGACAACGGAACCATAAAAGGGGAGCTCGCCGGAGCGGACATGACCGAAGCGGGCATCATGAAACTCGTCGTGGGAGGGAAGGGCGAATGAACAAAAACACAGGCGGCTCCGGCCGCGATCTCGCCGGCGCCATGCGGGCCTACCTGCCGGTGGCGGTCCTGGTCATCCTGGTGGTGGCGTCCAGTTTTCTGTCGAAGAATTTCCTGACCCTGCAGAACATCTTCAATCTGCTGAGGCAGAACTCCGCCGTCGCCATCGTCAGCCTGGGGATGCTTCTGGTCATCCTCACGGGAGGCATCGACCTTTCGGTAGGGTCGCTTGCGGCGTTTTCCAGCGTCCTCTTCACCACCCTCATCGACTCCCGCCAACCCGACCCCATGCCGGTGCCGCTGGCCCTGGCCCTGACCTTCGCGGGGGCAATCGCCTTCGGCGCGCTCTCGGGCTACCTGGTGGCGTTCCAGAAAATGGCCCCCTTCGTGGTGACCCTCGCCGCCATGACGGCGGCCCGGGGGGTGGCCTACATGATTTCCCATGCCAAAACGATTCCCATCGGGAACGATTTCGTCAACACCATCAACAAGGGTTCCCTCGTTTTCGCCGATGGCCTGCCGGGCGTCCCCTATTCGGTGATTTTGGCTTTCGGCATTTTCCTGCTGTTCGCCTTCGTCATTACAATCCGAACTCGCTGTTCTAAGATAAATTCACCCGACAAAAAAAGGCAAGCGCCATGAAAATGTTCATTGACGGCAAAGCGGCGGAAGCCCGGGACGGCAAGACCTTCGCCGTCCTCAACTCCGCCACGCTGCAACACATCGACACCGTTCCCAGCGCCACTCCCGAGGACGTCCAACTGGCGATAGACGCGGCCCTGCGCGGGAAGGCGGCCTGGGCCGCGACCCCGGTCCACGAACGCGCCCGCCTCATGCTGAAATGCGCCGACGCCATCGACGCGAAACGCGAGGAGCTGGCCCGTTCCCTCTCGACCGAAATGGGAAAGATTATCCGCGAAGCCCGGCCGGAAATACGGGTGGCGGCGCAAATCATGCGGGGCTTCGCCGAAAAGGCCTGCCACCACTACGGCCAGACCATGACGGACTACCAAGTCGGCGCCGAGCAGGACATCATCTTCACCCGCCGGCAGCCGTTGGGGGTGGTGGCCTGCATCTCCCCCTTCAACTACCCGGTCGAACTGTTCATGCAAAAGACCGCCGCCGCCCTCGCCGCCGGGAACGCCGTCATCGTCAAGCCGGCGTCGGACAATCCGCTCACGGTCATGAAGGTGGTGGAAATCTGCCTCGCCCAAGGCATCCCCGGGAACGTGCTCCAACTCGTCACCGGGAGCGGCGCCACGGTCGGGAGCCTCCTCGCCAGGAGTCCGTCCATCAACGCCATCAGCCTCACCGGTTCGACCGAGGTGGGCATACAGGTAGCGGAAATGGGGGCGAAAACATTGAAGCGGGTTTTCCTCGAACTCGGCGGCAACGATCCCTTCATCGTCTTCGACGACGCCGATCT
>JAVBTZ010000116.1:0-3105 GCA_031555915.1 Planctomycetota bacterium | reverse complement strand
TGCCCAAAAATAACTTTTACAAGTTTAACCCGGGTGTTTCGTTTGGATCGGCATTTTCGCCCTTACCGCCTGGTCGAAAATGCCTCTGGGTCATTGGGCAAATTCTGAATGGGTAAAAGTTAATTTTGGGCAAACCCTTAGTTCGGGGCAAAAATTTGCGGTCCGTGGACCGCGCACCCATCCTTTTCCAGAATACCCGAATTGACATCGCTCGTCAAACCTCTATGATTTGGGGCGGGACGCGATTCCGTCGACCGCCTCCCTCTTGCCGATAAATTGGAGAAAACCATGGATGAAATCCTCGATATTCTGGAGAAAAATGGCCGGCGCACCCCGGCCGAAATCGCTGCTATGCTCGGTAAGAACGAGGCGGACGTGGCCAAGGCTATCGCCGATTACGAAAAAAACGGCGTCATCAACGCCTACACCGCCCTGATTAACTGGGATAAGACCGGGTCCGAACGGGTCACCGCCCTGATTGAAGTGAAGGTGACGCCGCAGCGGGACCGCGGCTTTGACAAGGTGGCGGAGCGGATTTTCAAATTCCCCGAGGTGAAGTCCTGTTACTTGATGTCGGGGGGGTTTGACTTGACGGTGGTCATCGAGGACAAGACCATGAAGGAGGTCGCGTATTTCGTGGCCGAGAAACTGGCGGTCATCCCCGATGTAAACTCCACCGCCACCCATTTCATTCTCAAAAAATACAAAGACAAAGGCTTCGTCTTCGCGGGAGAAAACGCGGACGAGCGGGAGCATGTGATTTTATGACTTTTAACGTGCGCGATTTGTTGAACCCCACCGTGCGGGATTTGCCACCGTCCGGTATCCGTAAATTTTTCGATCTGGTCAATGAAATGAAGGACGCCATTTCCCTTTCCGTGGGGGAGCCGGACTTCGTCACGCCCTGGCGAGTGCGGGAAGCGGGGATTTACTCCCTGGAACAGGGCCACACCCATTACTCCCCCAACGCCGGCTTCATCCGCCTTCGCGAGGCGATTGCCGGCTATCTCGGCCGCACCATAGGGGTCGAATATCAGCCCCGGTCGGAAATTCTCGTCACCGTCGGCGGGAGCGAAGCGATTGACCTGGCCCTGCGGGCCCTGACCGGCCCGGGCGACGAAGTGATTATCCCCGAGCCGGCGTTTGTCGCCTACAAGCCCTGCGCCGTCCTTGCCGGCGCGAAGGCGGTGACGCTCGCCCTGGAGGAAAAGGACCAGTTCAAGCTTACGCCAGAGAAGCTGCTGTCGGCATTGACCCCCCGCACCAAGGTGCTGATCCTGGCCTTCCCCAACAATCCCACCGGCGCCATCATGACCCGGGAGGAACTGGCGGAAATCGTGGCGATTTTGCGGGAGCGTAACGTCATCGTCCTTTCCGACGAAATCTACGCCGAACTTAGTTACGCCGGCCCGCACGCCTCCATCGCCTCCTTCCCCGAGATGCGCCAGCGGACCCTGGTCATCAACGGTTTTTCCAAGGCCTTCGCCATGACCGGCTGGCGTCTCGGTTACGCCGCCGGCGACCAGGACCTAATAGCCGCCATGTACAAGATTCACCAGTACGGCATCATGTGCGCCCCGACCACCGCCCAGTACGCGGCAATCGAGGCCCTGACCCACTGCGCCGACGAAACCAGGGAAATGGCCAAGGAATACAACCGGCGGCGGCGGGTGATGCTCAAGGGTTTTCGCGAGGCGGGGCTGGAGTGTTTTGAGGCGATGGGGGCGTTTTACCTGTTTCCCTCGATTAAGTCGACCGGCATGACTTCGGCCGAATTCTGCGAGCGGCTCCTGATGGAGGAGAAGGTGGCGGTGGTGCCGGGCGAGGCTTTTGGCGAATGCGGCCACGGCTTTATCCGGGCCTGCTACGCCTATTCGATTGAGAATATCAACGAAGCGATGGCCCGGGTGAAGAAGTTCGTCGAACGGCACAAAAAATAAGCGACCCCGCTTGGGCTCGTTTGCAAAAAAAAACAGGGCGCTCCGCACCGGCAAGGGCGGAGCGCTTTTGTTGTGTATATAACCATGCCTAAAACTTTACCAGCGCCGACAGGTTGCCGCTGTTGCTGTAACCGTTCTTGCCGAAGTAGCCGTCATAACCCAGCCTGAGGCTGGCCGACTTGGTCAGGTCCACCTCGACCCCGGCGTTGGCGGTCAGGAGGTCGCGGGCCAGGGGCGCGCCTTTGACGGTGAAGGGGGTGGAGCCTTCGCTGAAGCTGACCCGCGCTTCGGGGTCGATCGTACCGAAATTATGCAGCCAGCCCGCCCCCGCGGAAGCCGCCACCCGCTTGCCGAAGCGGGTCTGATATCTGACCCCGGTTTCGGCGTAGGGGTTGGTCTGGGTCGAGCTTTGGACGGCGAGGGCCGCCGAGCCGCCGTGTTCCCGATAGCCGTCGGCTTCCACATAATTCCAACCCGCGCCCAGGTAGGGTTGCCAGGACGCGGCCGGGGAGAGGGGAATCGCGTAGCCGATTTCGCCGCCGACCTGCACGCTCAGGGCCTGGTGTCCGCTTTCCAGGTTTTGCGCCAGGGCGGTGATGTGGCGTTGCGTGTTGAAGTTGTGATAGCCGTAGCTGGCGCCGAGGAACAGGTCGATTGCGCCGACGCCGCAGGCGAGGGCGGTACGCTCCAGGTACAGGGCGGCGTAGTAGGAATCGATGTCCGACTTGGAGTTGCGGCTGTCGAGCTGGTATTGGCCGTCGTTGTAGCGGAGGGCTCCGCCGTAGCGCCAGCCGCAGTTGCGGCCTTCGAGCCCCAGGGTGACGTTGTAGCCCTTGAAGGCGGATTTGCCGGTGTTGTCGGTGGCTTTCGTCTCGTCGGCGTAGCCGCCGAGGGCGCCCCAGAGACCGATTTCCGTTCCCAGCTGCACCGGGGAGGCCAGGGCTTCGCCGCCGCCCAGGGTGCGGTTGGCGAGGGAGCGTTGCAGCGGCATGAGGGTGCGGGCGGCGTGGAGGTTGCGGAAGAAGGTGCGGTCCTGGCCAATCAGGGCGCCGGCGAAGCCCATGGCGTCGATTTCGCCGGACAGTTCGTTCAGGAGGAGCGGGATGTCGGTGGTGACCGGCAGGTTCATGATGGCCAGGTACAGGGGGGAATTGGCGGGGAGATC
>JAVBTZ010000095.1:0-3026 GCA_031555915.1 Planctomycetota bacterium | reverse complement strand
GGTGCGGATGGCGGTGGCGAAGTGCGAATTCATGCCGACCAGGCCAAGCTTAATAAAAATCGCCACCAGCGCCGAAAAAAGAGCTGAAAGCGCGGCATAAAAGATCCACATGCAAAATCTCCCTCGCGGTAAAAATCTCGGGATGACGATTCGCGTCATCCCGAGATAGACCCCCGTGTTGTAACGCCGTAAAAAATCACTGTTCGTGCCTCACCTACCAGCCCCGGTTCGGATAATAAGGATACGGCGGCGGAGGAGGAGGGGGAGGATTGTTGAGATGCAGGAGATTTCCCAAGGCATTATTGACCACATTGGCCAACTCCGACCCAACTTGTGCGCCCGAACCCGAGTACTGGCCGTAAAGGGGATCGTCACCATAAACCGGGGAGTGCGCAGGATCGACCACCCAGGGGCTGCCGGGCGGCGGGGCATAGGCGGCGGCATTGGGAACATTCCGAATGAGAATGTCCGAACGCTGGCCCAAATGGCTGTCGGACAGGGTGCCGGCGATGGCCAGGCGATGGTGTCCTTCCATAACCGGGGTAAGCCGCAAGGAATAATCCCCGCCGTAATGGGCGCGGAAATTGATGTTCGACTGGCCGTCGCCGTAGACGACCCAATGGCCTTCGGGAATCCGTAGGGCAAAGTCGCTCCCCGGTGCGACCAGGACGCTGTCGCCGAAACGGGCGGCAGGCCCGACGTAGATAATCCCCCGCCCGCGTTCCACATCGACGTGGATGGGGAAGGGCGCAGCGTTGAAGACGCTCAAGGAAGTGATGCGTTCACCGTAACGTCCCTCGACGGCGCCAACCGCGAGGCTGCACATGGCCAATAACGCCACAAGCAGAAACATTTTTACTTTCATACCATTCCTCCACGTAAGACTGCAGGTTTACCTCTGGGCTTTGGCCAAACCGGTATCGGTACGGGTTCGGCAAAGCGCCAGATGACCGCTCAAAAAGTGGTTGCATAACCGCCTGACGAATAATTATTGTTGGCAACTGAAGTTTTGCAAAGTGACGATTTAACCGCCAATCGTCACTTTGCAAAAATCGTTTTTGCCTGAATTTCCGGGGTTCTTGCTTTTACAAAATCGCCATTCGGCGGTTTGAATGGTGATTTTGCAAAACTCCAGTTGGTAATCCCCATTAGTATAACCAACCCTGTTCCCCTGTAAAACTTCTTTCGCGCTATTTTCGCAACTTTCCGGTTCCGGTTGAAAAATTCCCCTTCGCTCCAAGGTAAAAACTTCCCGGGAAGCAGACTTGCAAGGAAAACGCCGGGGAAATAATATTTGTTGATAGCGGGGTTCTCCTCGAACTCGCAAATACGGCGATTCCGCCCGCAATAGGAGAAGTCAATGTTCAAAGCCAACCCCGACCTTCCCCTGAGTCGCTTCATGGTGGATGCGGAAAAGTGCACCGCCTGCGGCAAATGCGTCAAGGACTGCACCGCCGAAATCATCGCCGTCAATAACGGCATCGCCGGCATAAAACCGGCAAACGACGCGGAGTGCCTTCTCTGCCAGCATTGCCTGGCGGTCTGCCCCACCGCCGCGGCGAGCGTCGACGGTTGTTATCCCGAGGCTTCGCTGCCCCTGGAGAAAATCGACCCCGCTCCCCTGGACTTGCTGATGCGCGGCCGGCGTTCGGTGCGGCGTTTCGCGCCGGGAGTGGTGGACAGGAGCTTGGTGGACCGCCTTCTGGCAACCGCCTCGCACGCGCCGACCGGGGTCAATATCCGCCATCGGCATTTCACCCTGGTGCATAATCCCGAGGTCATGGCGGATTTGCGGAATAGGGTAGCCAGGGAATTGACCGCCAACCGGTCGACTTACCCCGAGGAAATTTCCTGGCTGGTGGAATCGTCGCAGCGCTGGTTGGACGAGGGCGTGGACGAAATCTTCCGTAAAGCCCCGCATATGTTGATCGTCACCGCCGGCGCGGAGGGAGTGTGCAAAGTCGCCGACTGCCTGATCGCCCTCTCCTATTTCGAACTTTACGCCCAGGCGAACGGGGTGGGAACCGTCTGGTGCGGCTTTGTGGAGAAGCTGTTAAGGTATGTCCCAAAACTCTGGGATTGGCTGGCGATTCCCCGGGACGACACGCTGGGCTATGCCATGTTGTTTGGCCCGCCGGGAGTGGAATATGCCCGGACTACCCAGCACCATCCTGACCATCTCACCGTGGTGGAAAAGTTGGCGGAGATATAAAAAAGAGCGGCCCGGGGAAATATCCCCGGGCCGTTGTTGTTCACTCTCGCGGCGAAGACCTTACGGCGCTGAGGTTGCGTCCTTCGGTTCATAGACATCCACCACCGGCGGAAAATTGTTCGCCATGGGGCTGGAGACCCAATCGCCGAAAGTCGCCCCGCCCTGTCCGTTCGGCATGATCTGCCCGCAGGGGCCGGCGCCGGTGCAAGGCGCCACCAACGCGGGACCCTCGACGCCGCAGGGAATCCCGAACAGGACAAAATTGGGACAAGGCAGGGAAATCGGCGCCCCTTCCTTTTCCGCCGCCGGTTCGCCGGTGGCCTGGTTCGTTCCAGCCGCAGCCGTGGTTGGTTGCGATCCGGTCACCTTCGGTTGCACCGCCGTGACCCGCCGGGCGGGTTCGGCCGGCGCTTTGGCCTGAGTTTGCGGCGCCGCCGCCGGCGCCATCGCCGTGCCGACCGGCACAAATACCTGCCTGCCGTTCTGAATCACATACATCCCCGGCACAACCGTACCGGGAGCCACGGCGACCGGGCCGGCCTGTCCCACCGCTCCTACCGGCCCCAATTGCCCGGGTTGGAATTGACCAACCGATCCCGGCGGCACCTGGTAATCGATATTGTATTTTTCTTTCAGGCGGCGTTCATAGACGGCGCGGTTGTACAACCACATGGGGGGCGGCGGTTGGAGTTCCGGGCTGTAATGGCGGTAGACGCCATCGGCGGGCGGGAGCCAATAGGTGCCGGCGTTGAGACCGGGATGGGCGTGGATGACCGGGACCGGGGTCACTTCGGCCATTTCCAATTTGGCATTC
>JAVBTZ010000077.1:0-19092 GCA_031555915.1 Planctomycetota bacterium | reverse complement strand
GGGACCGACGGCGGAGTCGAGCATGAAAGAGGGGTCGAGTTCCCTGATAACTCCCGCCACCAGCATCAGGCT
Organism: Planctomycetota bacterium; assembly: GCA_031555915.1. Taxonomy (GTDB): domain Bacteria; phylum Planctomycetota; class SZUA-567; order SZUA-567; family SZUA-567; genus JAJBSZ01. The sequence goes on along the minus strand of JAVBTZ010000077.1, from coordinate 19,020 downwards.
TTTCAGCATCAGGACAAAATCCCGCGGCAGATACAGCCCGTTCCGGCGGGCGATGGAGAGGGATTCCTGGGCCATTTCGGAAAAATCCATGCGGTTTGCCGGCATGCCATAGTTCCGATCGACAAAATTGGCCAAATCGAATCGGAAGCCCTGGATATTGGCATCGGGGGAAAATTCGCCGATCTGGGCATAAAGGTCGACCATATGGTCGGTATTGCCGTCCTTCAAGGCCATGAGCATGCGGCAGAGGGTAAAACGCATTTCTTCCGTAATGTGCCCGGTTTGCCCAAAGTCGATGAGACTGATTACCCCGTTAGGCTGATACAGGATATTACCCTGGTGGGGATCGCCGTGAAACAGTCCCGTTTCAAAGTATTGCCGCATGAAGCCATCCGCCACCACGCTGGCGATGCGGCGTTTTTCCGCCAGGGGCAGGAAATTCAGGTCGGACAGTCCCTTGCCCTCGATCTTCTCCATGACCAAGACATCACGGGTGACGTAATCCCAATAAATTTTCGGAATATGAATGTCGCGGTCGTTCTCGAAGGCGGCGAGAAATTTACTGGCATAGGCGGCTTCGCCGACAAAGTCGAGTTCGTTATAAATGGTGCGGCGGAGTTCCCCGGCCAGCATTTTGGGGCGGATTACCTTGAGTTCGGGGATATGCCGGTCGACCAGTTCCGCGAAGGCGTCGATGAGATTGGTGTCTTCGGGTATGACCTGTTCGATTCCCGGGCGTTTAATTTTGACGATTACCGAAGCCCCGTTCATCAGGGTGGCTTCATGAACTTGGCCGATCGACCCGGCGGCGAGAGCGACCCGGTTGAAGTCGCGGAAAATCGCCGCCAACGGTTTACCGAGCGAGGCTTCGGCGAAGGGGACAATTTCCTCGCCTGGCACGGCCGGCACCTTGTCCTGCAGCCGGCTGAAGGCATTCTGAAATTCGACCGGCACCAAGTCGGGACGCATGGCGAGCATTTGCCCCAGCTTGACATAAACCGGTCCCAAATCTTCAAAAGCGGAGGCAAGGCGGCTCGGGAGGTCAAATTCGTGCGGCTGGCGTGGATTATTATCTTTAAGCAGATTCCCTACCCAAGGCAGGTAATCGATGATCCGCATGCGCTCGATAACATGTGAAAAACCGTGCTTTACCAAGACGGTGAGTATTTGCCGGAGGCGGCGGATATTGATGTAAGTGCGGCGCATGTCCCAGATGTTCAAGGTTGCCCTTTCGGTAGGCCCGCCGGTATATTACCGGTTTATGGGCGGTTTTCCCCTGTCCTGGATAAGTTTACCATGTTATGGACGGCAGGGGAAAGGGCAAGGGTAATTTTACCGGGCGCCACCTGCTCTCACTCAAAAGTCTTGGCAATTTTATCAATATTCAGACTCCGGGCCATGGCGTCGAAAATCTCCTTGTAGGTTCCCCCTTCGCGGTAAATCTCCTCGTGCTCGCCATGCTGGACCATATGACCGTTTTTCATGACGTAGATGTGATCCGCGTCGATGATTTGCGAGATGGAATGGGAGATGATGACCACGGTGCGGTTTTCCTTGATGGCGTCCATGGAAGACTTGATTTGCTCGGTGGCGACGGCATCGAGGGAGGCGGTGGGTTCGTCAAGGAAGATGATGGGCGGGTTTTTCAGGAAAATGCGGGCGATGGCGATTTTCTGTTGTTGGCCGCCGGAAAGGGTGAGGGCGGAGGTCTGGTAGCCCTGGGGAAGGAGCAGGATTTGCTCGTGAAGGTAGGCGCGTTTGGCTGCTTCTTCGACCTGCTGGTGGCTGGCGTTGGGGTTGCCGTAGAGGATGTTTTCGGAAATGGTGCCGTTGAAGATATGGTTTTTCTGCAGGACGAGACCGATGTTGGCGCGGAGGGTGGAGGTGTCGTACTCTTCCAGGCCGACGCCGTCCAGGTAAATAACCCCGGAATCTGGGGTATAGAATTTGTCCAATAGATTGATAAGGGTAGACTTGCCGGCGCCGGAGAGTCCGACCAGAGCGGTGGTTTTACCGGAGCGAATTTCCATGTCGATGTTATGGAGGGTGGGTTTTTCGTTACCCGGGTAGGTGAAGGTAACGTCTTTGATGCGGAAGTTACCCTTGACGCCGCCGGGACTGTAGGGACCGGAGGATTCGATTTGCGCGTCGTCCCGCAGGATGTCGAAGAAGCCTTCGGAATAAACCAGGGCGTCGTTCATCTGGTCGTAGATGACGTGGAGCTGGAGTATGGGGTCGGAAACGTTTTTTTAAATCATGATATTGAACATGATGGCGCCGATGGTCATGCTGCCTTTTAAGACGAAATAGGTGGTGAGGATGATGATGGCGGCGACGCCGATTTGCTCCATAAAGCCTTTGAAGCCGTCGTAGATGAAGGATACGCGGCGGATGGCGAGTTGGGTGGAGGTGAGGTCCATCTGCAGGCGGAGTTGTTTTTTCTCCTCGATGTCTTCACGGAGAAAGGATTTGATGACCGGAATGGATTCGAGGATGGAGAGGGTGCCGTTGGATTTATTTTCACGGAGAGCCCTGACCCGGCGGCGCGAACCGGAGAGTTTGAGGGCTTGGGAACGGGCGACCCAGTAGTAGACCGGCAGGGTGAGAAGTCCGACCAGTCCGACGTAAAAGTTGGCGTTGAACATGACGATGAGGGCCACGACGGAGTTGGCGAAGAGGGGCAGGATTTCGATGAAGAAGTTCTGGACCAGGCGGGTGATGGCTTCGATGCCGCGGTCCATTCGCGTCTGCAATAATCCGGGGGCGTTCCCACCTGAAGTGAAGAAGGCGAGGCGGTAGGTGAGGATGCGTTGGATGACGGTTTGGGCGAGGTCGCGGGAGATGTAGATGCGGAGTTTTTCGCCGTAAAAGTTTTGCCCGAATTTTATCAGGACGTTGATGACTTCCTTGCCGATCAGGATGGCGGTGATGTAGACCAGGATGCCCTCCCCTTGGGAGATGCCGGCATGGTTTTCGACCAGGTGGTTGATGGAGTCGACGGTATAACGCAACACCCAGGCGTTAACCTGGGCGGTGAGGGAACCGAGGAAGGTAAGGATTATGGCTAAAATGACCAGAATGCGATAGGGTCGGACATAGGGTCTAATGTCGCGGAGGAGATCCATTAGGGACATGGGGTTCTTTCGGGTAAAAATATCAGGGAAGGCTGGGAATTGGCAGCGCTCCCCAATATAGATCAACAACGTTTGCATCCAGGCGAGAGTGCGACTGTCATGCTTGGCTTCCTGCATCATGTCGACCACCCGGTCCAACTCCTTTTCCATTGTTCCCAGGGGAACGGAGCGGAGAGTGGTCAGAAAAGCGCGGAGGACCGGTGAACCAACGATTTGCTCCGGCTTAAGCGCGGCCAAATCCACCAGGAACAGGGGAAATTGCAATAGTTCCCCCGCTACCCCCGGCACGCGTTCAATCAAATCCGCCATGCGCGGTAAATTCCGCCAAGGCTTTTTTCCATTATACAGGACGATGGCGATGGGATAAGGGAAATATGCGTTTCCGTCGGCGCTTTTTTTCCCTTTGTTGTCGCGCAGGCGTTTTTCAAATTTTTTCATGAAGTCATGCAAATGGGCAAGATGCTTTTTTTTCATTTTGCGGTCTTCACCAATTCCTCGACAATTCCCCGGTACTTGTCCGCCCAGGCCTGAGCCTCAGCCTGAGTTCGGGCTTCGGAATAGACCCGGACGATGGGTTCGGTGTTGGACGGCCTGACGTGGACCCAACCGTCTGCGAAGTCAAGTTTTACGCCGTCCTGAGTGTCGACCTGGAGCGCTTCCTCCTCGGCCAGCTTTTTCAAAACCGGCGCGACCGAACGTTTGGAACATTCGACTTTTTGCTTGGACATCTGGTAGGCGGGAATTTCCGCCGCCAATTGGCTAAGGGGTTTGCCCGTTTCCAAGAGGTATTGCATGATGAGGGCGGCGCCGGTGAGGGCGTCCCGGCCGTGGTGGACGCGGGGGTCGATGACCCCGCCGTTACCTTCGCCGCCGATGACGGCGTGGTTTTCGAGCATCGCTTCGGCGACATTCACTTCGCCGACCGGGGTGCGGATAACCTCCACCCCTGCTTCGCGGGCGACGTCGTCGATCATGCGGGTGGTGGAGAGGTTGGTGACGACGGGACCCTTAGCCTTGGAGAGGCGGTAGCGGGCGGCGAGGGCGAGGCTGTATTCTTCGCCGATGTAGTCGCCGAGTTCAGAGATGAAGGCGACCCGGTCGGCGTCGGCGTCTTGGGCAAAGCCGAGGTCGGCGCCTTTTTTCTTTACGACGTCGAGGATTTCAGTGACGTGGCTGCGGGTGGGTTCGGGGTTACGGGGGAAGATCCCGTTCATTTTGCAGTGGATGGGGAGGATGGTGCAGCCGGTGCGGCGGAGGAATTCAAGCGCGAGGTCGGAACCGGCGCCGTTGCAGCAGTCGACGGCGACGCGGAATTTGCGTTTTTTAAAGGCCGGGACGTCAATGATGTCCATGACTTTATCAAGATGGTTTTCCAGGGCGCCGGAGTCCGTTTCCACCGCATGGAGGCGGTCGTAGCCGACTTTTACCGAGTCCCCGCCGTAGTAAATGTCCAAGAGTTGCCGGCCCTGGTCCTGGGTCATGTAGACCCCGTCGGAACGGAAAAATTTCAGGGCATTCCATTCGATGGTGTTATGCGAGGCGGAGATGACGATGCCGCCGTCGGCGTTGAGCTTGCGGATCATCATGGCGGCGGAGGGGGTGCCGCAAACGCCGACGTCGACGATGCGGCAACCGGCGGAGAGGAGCCCGGAGAAGACGGCGTGTTTGACCATGTCGCCGCTGGCGCGGGTGTCCCGGCCGACGACGACTTTTCCGGAATCGGTCCAAGTGCCGAAAGCTTGGCCGAGATTGACCAGGAGTTCCGGGGTAAGGTTATCGCCGACGACGCCACGGACGCCGGAGATGCCGATCATGAGTTTACTCATGGGGAGTGGTTCCTTGCAGTTCAGATGTAAGTATAAAAATTGAGGAAATATGCATTTAGTATAGTGAAAAGCGGCGGCAAGGCAAGGATAAGCGTCCGGTAAAGATTGGGGTAAGGGGAGCCGGCTGTTTATCAATATTTGTATTAATAAAAAGGCTGGAAAAATACTAAAAATACTCACTGATTTGCCAAAACTTACTCAAGAATCGCTGGAGGCGACCGATAATTTCAACACTGAGTCTCTATTTTCACGGGATGCAGTAATGGAAGGAGGTCGGCCGTGCTCTCGGTTCATAACAACCATAACATGAATTTTGTCTCGCGCAATATGGCCATGAACTCGCATAACCAAAACCAGGCGATGCAAAAGTTGGCGAGCGGATTCAAGATCAATACCGCATCGGACGATCCGGCCGGCCTGGTGATGTCGGAAAAACTTCGCTCGCAAATCGAAGGTTTGGAAAAAGCCCTTTCCAACACCAACGATTCAGACAACATCATGGGCATCATGGATGGGGCGCTCGGGCAGGTGCAGAATGTCCTGACCGACCTGAAGAAGTTGGCGATCGGGGCGGCCAATTCCGGGGTGGTTTCGCAGGATATTATTGCCGAGTATCAGGCCGAAATGGACTGCGGTTTGCAGGCGATTGACCGGATTATGGGGACGACCACCTACGGCGGCCGACAGCTTCTTCATAACGTATTGGAAAGCAATAAGTTAAATGGTACACCCGGCAACCCCGTCGAGGGGGAGCTAAACCGCGGCTTAATTATGGACAAGGATGAACTGGCCAAGCTTCTTGCCGAAGCGCCGAACCAGGACGGCAATCTCCCCAGTCTCGCCGAAGGGGAGGAAATGGACCCGGAAGCACGAAGAGCTTTGGAACTCGAACAGGCGGTCAGCCAGCTTAGTGAAAGGGACCAAAGCCTGTTCCAGCTGGGCAAGAAGCTGCAAAATCTTGGCAGCGATCTGGGAAGCGTCAAGCAGGTCACGGGTTACGACAAGAAGGGCGAGGCGACCTATACCAGTTATAATTTGCAGGACATGTACTCCGGCGGAGCGGCCAGCCTGGAACGGGACCCGGTGCTGGCGATGAAGATTCTCGATGAGTCGCAGGCGGGGGTACTGGCGACGCGGGCGCAAATTGGGGCGACCCAGGCGATGCGGGTGCACGAGAAGGGGGCGATGTCGGCGGAACTGGAAAATCTCACCAAGATGGAATCGAGCCTTCGGGATACGGATTTTTCCAACTCGGTGCAAGAGATGTGGCAATCCGGTCTTTTGGTTGAGACGGGGATGAAGATGTATGAGGCGATTCGTAAGGAACAGGAAGGTTTGACAGAATTATTGGATACTTTGGCGTAGTTTAATCCGGATTTGCGGCAATTATGCTTCCCGCCCTTTCGGGCGGGATTTTTTTTGGCCCGGGGGTCCTGTATTATTAGTTGCCGATAATCACGTCTGGAACTTGTTAAATTTAAAGGAGTTAGGATCTAAATGCCGACGAGCTTCCGATAATAATTGCAGCAAGGCAAATTGTCATACAACCAAAGATCCAATACATTCACAGTTTATCGGGTTGTCATACAATCCAAAGGCGGTTATGGCTGGCCTTAACTGCCGGTCGCGGAGGCCAAAAAAGCGATCGAAAGGTCTGGCCCTTTCGATCGCTATGGCAGGTCATTATCTGAGGTTATAAATTTAGTTTATTACCAAAATCAACGGCCATCCTCGCTAAAATCATAGCGTAAATCCATGCCTGGCCTGAACCAGTCGGCCCGGCGTAATTTATCGAATTTAAAGATTGCCACTTCATTGGTGCCGGAATGATATATTACCTTTCGGCCCATCTTCCCCCCTACGTCTTCCGACACCACCGGCACATTCAATTGCGCCAGCATGCCTCGGGCCAACGCCACGTTTTGCCGCCCCAAGTCTTCGTCATTGAAGAAATTACATTCCGCTCCGCCGATGATTTGCGCCACCAAAGTGCGGCGGTTCGCCCCCATTTCCATGAGCATTTTAAAGAGGGCGCGGATGCCGATATTCCCATATTGGGCCGTCATGTCTTCACGGCGATTGGTTTTTGGGAAAACAAACTGATTCATACCGCCAAAGCAATTATTTCGATCGAAAAAAGTCACCGCCACGCAGTTCCCCAAGACGGCCCGAATAGCCGAAGACTCATAATTCGCCATGGCATAACCAGGTTTGAGAAAGTATTGCGTCGGTAAATATCCTTCACCAGTCATCGTGTCATCCCCTAAAAGCGTGCCGGCACGGTAGCGGCTAACTATCCCGGGCAATTGGCGCTTGTTTATGCAAATGGCAGCAGCACAACGGCAAAGCCGCCCCATTGCCCCTAAAACAGAGGCTGAATTCACTCTTTTCCTACAGTTTATTATCGGCCGCCTCAAAGTTGGCACTTTAACATTTTTCAAAAAAAGCGTCGAAAAAGGCCAAATCGGCCGATAACCCTACTGGGCATTATGGGCGCCGTCGACTGTCGGAGTCATTCAACTCGGGAGCAAAGGAAATAGCGTATGTGGAAACGATCCCAGTTAAGTTTATCCTCTACCTTGCTCTCTTCCGGGCAGCGGCGCAAGGCTTTTGGGCATTTCCTTATTATCCTTCTCCTCTCCCTCCTTACCTTGGCTGAAGCCGGTACCGCCGGGGAAGGGCGCCGTTTAAGGCGTTCTGCCGCAACTTCCAACGATGTAACTTCGCCTAACCCAACTTCTGCGGGAACCTCAACGATCACTGACAAAGTGAGTAATTTTTTCAACCAATCCGTGAGTAGTGGCTATCGCGGTTACGAAACAGCCAATTTAACAACTAATGCTACGCAGTATGGCACTGTCAATAGTCGGCCTCATCCCCCTCCACGGCTGCCCGACCTCGACCTGGAGGTACCGATTATTGACTATTCGCTTGTGCCTCCGCCCTTGGCCCCGCTGCCTAACGGCCCCCCTGAACGCGGTCCGCAGGATTATTACGAGTCGCCAAACTCTAATCCGGGAGATTTGTACCAGGATCATCCCGACGAACTGGCTTGGGAAAAAAACCGCGAAGACGATTTCACCGCCTTTGAGGAAGGTAAGCTGGCAACCGGGGATGAGGAAAATGATTCGGCCAGGGAAGGGAATATTAAACCCCCATTAGGTTATTTAGACGGTGAGTTAATTGCAGATGTTCAGGTTACCCCACGCTTGACAACACCTGCCCCTGCGGAGTCAGGGCTAACTTTTAGCGACCGGGAACCGGCCTATGGCGAATGGCAAAATTACCAACCTCGGGTTTATCAAGAACAACCCAGGGTTTATATTGAACCAAGTAATTCCACCCGCGAATTTCAGGCGATAGAAACGCAAAATCGCACCAATAGGGGAATTATACCTCGAACACGTTATAAACGAATAGAATCAAATAAAGCTGAAAGTAATTACAATACAGTAGATTCATCTCAGGTAAGTCATTCATATTCGCAATCGTACATTGGAGGACAAGCGCCGATACCCGTTATTTCCAACGTTACGCCTGCCTATGTACCCGATAATCAGGGCGTCGCCCCCACGGTTTGGCCGTCCTATCCAGCCTCTGAGAAGAATGGAAGTTACGCTACCTATAGTTCGCCAACCACTGAATACCCGGCCGCTACGCTCCCGCCGCCAACCGTAGGGAATGTCACCCCTGCCCCAGCGCCGCAAACGCACTCGGGCCTAAAGAAGCGGACCGCCCCTGGCGCCTTTGGTTTATCAGCCAAACCAGAAATTGCGCCTGACTCTTATGCAGCTGTGCCTGCCCAACCCGCCGCTTCGGTACAAGCACCAGCAAAACCAGAGGTCCAAGGAAGTCGGCAACCATCCCACCCCCTGCCGCTCGACCCGTACCAAGACTGCGGGGAGGTTGATGGCGACCCTGAGCTCTATTATGATGCAGAAAATGCCGACGTAAGTATTAGTGATAAATATCATGCTACAAAAAATGCCAATTCGGCAAATAATAACCACAACATATGGCAATCGGTCAATAAAAACGATGGCGGTTCCATGTATCAAAAAAACTCCCCCAACCCGCCAACCCTACCTATCCCGCTGCCAAAATTAGCTTTCCAAACGCCACAACTGGGACCAGGCAAAAAAATCCCTGAACCGCAAATGACTACCCTGCAAAAAGGAGAAAACAATAAAAATGATAAGTCCAGTACGATAGACAGCCGCCAAAAAAGAAATCTGAAAGAGATTGAAAACACAAAAAACAACAACCATATATCTGATAAAACTGTAAATACAAACCCTAATTTGGATAAAAAAATCCCAGAACAAGAACCCACAACCCCTGCTTCCCCTGGCGCCGCCGCTTCTCCGGCTGACCAGGGGAAAGTTGAGTCAAAAGATACTTCGCGTTTAGAAAATGGAGGCGCCGCCAAGACCGGCCAAACCGCCGCTACCCAAAGCGTGCCGCCCGACCCTGCCGCCCCTGGCGCCCCACCCTCCCACCCGGCCGAACCACCCACCCGGGCGGAAATCGAGGCGTACCGGAGCAAGCTCGAGCAACGTTTGCTCGAACGCTATAACAACCTGCCCGATCACGCCGGGCAAGTGGCGAAAGTAACGGTGGTTTTAGCTAAACCCCTCGAAGTGTCCCTGGACGGAACCTTAATCCGGGCCGAGTTTGACCAACTGGTTTACGATCCTTGGGGAAAGAGGATTTCGGCTTTGGAGCAGGAATACTTCGCCGTAACCTTCGGTTCCGGCGGTCCCCGGCAGATTCGTTCCGAGCCTTCCATACGGGTGGGTTTGGATCAGGAGGCGGTCTATTCCGAGCACGCCCCCCTGCCGGCCGATCCCTTCAAGATTGCCCCCAAGGATGCGGCTTTCCAGTCCAATCCGCAGATCAAGATGCCGAATTGGTGGCGGCCGGAGTTTAAGGATTGAAGTGGACGGGCGCTATCCGTATAAGGTTGAATCATACCCCAAAGAAATAATCTGCCGCGCAGCCGGCGTTCCGTTGCCGGCAGGACGGATTGTCCGTCGCCACAGGAGAATTGCATGAATCGCCTGGATCGCTCCAAGACCATCGGCCTCCTTGCCCTTGCCGCCGTATTAGGGATGGCCTCGGTGTCGGCGGGGGAACAACCGGCCCCGCCCCTGCCTCGACCCGGTCTGGAGGTTTTTGACGGCGCCATTCCACCCGCCCCTCCGGCGCAATTCACTCCGCCTGCACCTGACGCCAACCGCGCCGCTTCGCGTTACGGCGACCCCTCCGGCGGTTCCCTTGACCCGACGGCGGTTGTCGATTCGGCCTTGGAAGCCGCTTTCGGCCAACCCGCCGCCGGTTCCGGTGTTACCGACGCTACCGAAGCTGGCGGAGTTCCCCAAGCTGCCGCCGCCGGCGCGGCCGGGGCCCAGCGTACCCAGCAGCAGCGTGCCGCGGCCGAAGCCCGCCGGCGCGAGAGTGAAAAAGTCGATCTCCTATCCGATCCCACTTATTCCGGCGTCTCCCGGCAGAATGCCCAACCGGCTTATCGCCCGCCGGATTTACGCCGGGCGCCCGTTCCTCCTGTCCCGCCGCAAGCCGGTCCCGTAGCGGCGGGGGGGGAAGCACGGCAATACGATGCCCGGGCCGGGGTCGATCCATACGCCGGCCAGGGGGGTGAATTGCCCTACGGTCCCCAGGTGTTCGGACCGGATTACGGGCCGGAAGGCGGGGTTGAATACGGCCCGCCGCCGGCGGGGCGTGGCTTCCCCAATCCCTTCCGGCGTCGGGCGGCGCAGGAGCAGTTCGACCAGGGCCCCGACTACAACCCCATGCCGGAAGAAGCCTATTTTCCGCCCCAGTCCGCGCCGCCGCCGCCCGAAGCTTACGGACCGCCCCGCGAGGTTCTGGACGTCCTGTCGAGCCTGAACACCCGCAACCGCGCCTATCCCGGTCTCGGGATGGCGGTAGTCAATCGCGATTTACCGGGGGCCGGCGGGATTATCTGGGACGTCCTGCGGAGCCGCCAGACGATCGACACCGCCCTCTCGCACGGTCCCCGCTGGAGCCAGGCCGGCGGCATTTCTCCTTACGAACTTGAGCAGTTGCACCGGGTCATCAATCAAATCCCCGACGGTCCCGAGGATCCCCTCGCCACCGCCCAGCGGGTGAACGTCATTCTCGACGCCTTCCACACGCCGGCCATTGGCGACCCGAGCATTTTCGGGGCCAGCATGCCGGCGGTGCTGGAGCGTTTGCATACCGACATCAACACGGTGCGGGACAACCTGCATTTTCAGCAGGACGACGGCGTCTTTCTCGAACTCACCCGTACCTGGCTTAGAGCCGCGCTGTCCTGCGACTTTTTCACTTTCACCCGGCGCGACATCGGCCAGGAGGTGGCGTATGTCATGGAACGGGGCGGCGGGATGTTTTATCCTGACGGGTCGTCCCGTGGGGGTGATGTGGCGGGAATTACCGGCAATCTGTTTCTCGATCTGTTCCGTCTAAGCGAATACAGCCGCGAGTTTACGGGCTATTGGAAAGGGTTGGAACAGCCGGCGCGCTATCTTCAGGAAGTGATGCTGCCGGATCGCTCGCTGCCCCGCTTTGGCCCGCAGGGGACGCGGGAGGTGACGGCGGCCGAGGTGGCGCGGTTGTCGGAAATGTTTCCCCTGCCTCCCAGCCGCGGCAATCATCCCGGCCTGCCGGGATCGTACAGTTTTCCCTCCCTGTCCGACTATCCCAATCTTGGCGGCATTTATGTCCTGCGGGATCGCAAGGGACCGGACTCGCGTTATCTGGCGGTGCGTTTTGGCGCGCCGTCGAGTCTGACCAGCGTGCCGACGCACGAGGATTTTGGTTCCATTGTCCTGGCTTCGCGGGGACAGCGTTATTTCGGGGATCCAGGCGGTTATGGGGGAGCCGCGGCGTCGGCGGCCGCGCACAGCGTGCTGTCCCTGGACGGCAAGTTTTCCGATCCGTCCAGTTATCCCCTGCCGGGGGAACCTTCCAACGCCGCCTGGCGCACCAACGCTTCCCTGGATTACGCCGCCGACCAGGCGCGTTTGAGCGACGGCAAACTTTGGCATCGGGGCGTGTTGTATGTGAAGAGCCTACCGGGCGAAGCCCAGACCGACTACTGGTTGGTCCTGGACCGAGTCGACATGCAGGGGGATCCGCAGCCCAGGACCGCGCGGATTCGTTACGTTTTGGCATCGGGACAAAGCCCGCAGCCGGACGGCCCGGGGTTATTGATTCCCGGCGGCATGGGTGGCGGTCTAAGGGTTTACGCGGTCGACGCCGGGGCTAAACTGGAAATGGCGGACGGCAGTTCCTTCTCCGGCGGCCAGGGGTTCGATCCGGCCATAACCGCGCCGTCCGTGATGGTCACTCGGCAACTCACCGGCGACAGCACCACCACCACCCTGTTCTATCCCGCCGACAACCCCAGCCAGCGCCCGGCCCGGGTGGAGCGTGACGCCGACATTATCCGCGGCAAAACCGGGGCGATTATTATCGATCACGGTCTGGGACGTCTGGATGTCATCGCTTGGGCGCCGCCGGGGGGTGAATTGGTGACGCCGACTTTGAATTTGCAATTGTCGGCGGAACTGGCGGTTTTCCGGATTAGAAGAGGCAAGATGGCGCGGATTGACTTGGTGAATATGCAGCGATTTCTCGCCAAGGAACCGGACGGGGGTTTATGGTCGATGCGGGTTCAGGGTCCGCCGCAGTCGATTACGATTGAACCGGCGGCCGGCGGCAGCTGGCAGGTATTATCGGATCCGACCAACCGCCCGGGAGCGAACTTTGTCGAGGCGAATTTCGGTCCGACCATGACCAGGCGGCGGTTTACGGTTAAGCCGGGGGAGTTAAAGCTGATACCGAGGTAGGAAAAGGGCTTGCGAATGCGTTTGGAACAGATCCGCCTGAAGAATTTCAAGGCATATAAAGACGCCGTTTTCAATAAAATCCCGGCTTTCTGCGTGCTGGTCGGTGCCAATGGCACAGGCAAATCGACCTTGTTTGGCATGTTTGAATTCCTCAAAGACATCCTTACCGGCAGTCTGACGGTGGCCATGACTCGCGCTGGAGGCAGGCGTGGCTATGATGATGTTTGCAGTAGGGGAAGCGAGGGGCCGATTGAAATAGAGCTGAAATTCCGTTTTCAACAAGACGACAAGGCGCTCCTGGCGACGTATTTTTTGTCCATAGGCCGTGAGTCCGGCAAGACGGTGATATTAAGGGAAAGTTTATCATATAGACGTGGCAGCAAGGGCAAACCGTGGAATTTCCTGGACTTTAAAAGAGGGGAAGGCGAAGCGGTGGTGAATGAGCCGGATCAGGTAAAGGGCGAAAAGGAACTGAAACGTGAACCCATCTTATTGAAAAGCCCTGATACTTTGGCGCTAAAAGTGGTTATGCTTCAAAGACAATTTCCGGCAGCCATGGCTTTGGGTGAATTGATCGGCAATTGGCATATTTCTGATTTTCATATACAGTTCGCACGTTCGGAGCAGGAAGCGAGGTTTGCGGATCATCTTTCGAGGGAAGGCGATAATCTGGCTTTGGTAGCCGAGTTTTTGTACAACCAACACCCAAAAGTTTTTTCCGGAATCCTTTCCCAATTGGAACGTAGAGTACCTGGGATTGGAAAAGTTGAACCCAAGATCACCGATGAGGGACGAGTGTTGCTGCGCTTTCAGGACGGTTCTTTCAAAGACCCCTTTCTGGCGCAAAACATGTCTGACGGAACGATCAAAATGTTTGCTTACTTGATTTTGCTTCACGATCCTTCGCCACATCCCCTGCTGTGTGTGGAAGAACCTGAAAACCAGCTTTATCCAAAACTCATGGGTGATTTAGCCGAAGAATTCAGGAGTTACGCCCACCGGGGTGGTCAAGTTATGGTCTCGACGCATTCGCCGGATTTTCTAAATGCCTGTCGACTGGAAGAGGTGTTTTGGCTGGTGAAAAAGAATGGCTATACCCAGGCATTCCGTGCAAAAGATGATGCGCAAATAGCCGAGTACATGAAAGACGGCGACGAGAAAATGGGCTATTTATGGAAGCAGGGATTCTTCACCGGAGCCGACCCCATATGACGGAACTGGTTTTCTTTCTGGAAGAACAATCTGCCGAAGAACTGCTCAAAGGACTATTGCCCAAGGTATTGCCAGAAGGCGTAATATTCCGCTGTATCGTCTTCGAAGGCAAGCAGGACATGGAGAAACAACTTACTCGCCGCATTAGAGGTTACCGTGCCCCAAACGCCCTATTCATCGTTTTACGCGATCAGGACACCGGGGATTGTTTGGCAGTGAAAAAAAAGCTGGCGGTTTTGTGCCGCCAGGCAAAATGTGACCGAGTTCTTATTCGTATCGCCTGCCGAGAGCTGGAAAGTTGGTATCTTGCCGATCTAAAGGCGGTGGAAAAAGGATTATCGTGCGACAAATTGGCCGAACAACAACTGAACAAGAAATATCGCGCCCCGGATTATTTGCATTCACCAAAACAGGAGCTGATGCGCCTGACAAAGAACCATTACCAAGAGATCGGCGGCTCCCGGGCAATTGGCCCACATCTGGAACCAGACAACACCCGCTCGCGAAGTTTCGCCGTCTTCATTGCCGGGATAAGGAACCTCGCAAGCGCTAACTCGGGGGACAATACAGGCTGATCTCGCGTCCCCCGCCCCATCACTCCGTAAACACCTGCCGCAATCCCGCATACCCCTCCGGTTTCACCTGTCTAACCGCCCAAATGGTGAATTTCCGCACCGTGGCGTCGGGGTCCCCTCCCGCCACTTCCTCCAACACCTGGTCGGCAATCGCCTCCCAATCAGGGTAGCGCCGCACCTCCCCCGCCCCTTCCCGCACCAAACCGTACCGTAAAGCCGCCAGCCTCGCCACCGCCTCCTTCCGCCAAAACGCCTCCGCGTCCCCCAATGCCACCCGCGCCGCCGCCAAGAGACAGGCGAAAGCCTCGATTTCCCCTAGAGCCACATTGGATTTCCACACAAACGCCCGCATGATGCGCCCCAAATTTTCGGCATACCTCCGCGCCAGATCCAGCCTGACCCCGTCCCCCAATTTGGCCAGATACTCGCCATAAGCCTGGGCCGAACGCATTTTGAAAATGAGCCCGGTGACATAAATCATGCTGCTGGAGCGGTCGCGGGTAAGGTGCCAGCCGCAAACCAGACCGGCCCGATAACAACGTTCCGCCTCGAGCAAATCCCCCAGCTCCAGCGCTGCCGAACCCCGCCGCAGCAAAGCCAGCAAATACAAGCGTAACACTTCGGCATTAGGTTGACGCACTTCCGTCGAGGTGAATTCAGGATAATAATCCGGGCTAAACCGGCACTCGCCCAAGTCGGCCGCCGCCAGCAAAGCCTCCACGCCCCTGGATTTTTCGCCCCTTTCCGCCAGTTCCGCCGCTTCCTCCCGATAGTATTCCTCCAATTGGCGAAAACGCTCCGCCGCATTGCCGCCGCCGCTGGGCAAAGCCACCAGACCGGTCAAACCCGTATCCGTATCCCAAGCCCCCAACATCCACCCGCGTCCAGCCGGCTGACCCGGCAGATGAAAGGCTTCGAGGTCCCGCAAAATTTCCCGCTGCCGGTCGGTGAATTTGCCCCCGCTCAAGTCGAGGGAAAGCGCCGGCGGAGCGATAAGGCAAAACATCCACAGACAAAGCAAGGTTGGGGCTTGCAAAAAAAAGCTCCCGTGCATAAATTATCCTCAAATTCCCTCACTATAAAAACCGACAGGAGAAGCGCCATGATGGAGCTATCGTGGGATCAGTTTCACCGAGATTGCGAAACCCTAGCCAACAACATACGCAACTCCGGACGCAGCTATCACAAACTCCTCTGCATCACCCGGGGAGGCGTTTTTGTCGGCGGCCTCCTCGGCCACCTGCTTGATATTCGCGACATCACCACCATCGCCCTCAAGCTTTACGACTTCGACGAACAACGCCAAGTCGTCGAACAACTCTCCGCCCCCGACCTGCCCCTGCCCGGCTCCCGCATGCTGGTCGTCGACGATCTTCTGGATTCCGGCCGCACCCTCGCCTATATTGTGGAAAAATGGGGCAAGGAATACGACATCGACATTGCCGTCCTGTACGACAAAGGCGGCGGCACCCTCCGCCCCACCTTCACCGCGCGGGAAATTCCCTGCGTCTGGGTGCAATTCCCCTGGGAGCCGCCGGTACCGGACGGAATTGACAAGAAAGCCAACAGATCAAAATCGGAATGATATTCTCAAACTTTCGAAGAAATCGAGCGGCGGTTGGCTCGATTTCTTCGAAAAATCCCCTCATTTCTGGCACGCGCCGCAAAAAAACGTCCCCCGCCCCCCCAAACGCAAGGTCTGAATCTCTTCGCCGCAACGGGGACAAGCCTCTTTTCCCTTGCCGTAAACCAGCAATTCCCGCTGAAAACCGCCTTCCGATCCGTCTACGGTACGATAGGAACGGATGGTTGAACCGCCGCTGTCGATGGCTTTACGCAAGATATTTTTAATTTCCCGGCATAACGATTTCCATTCCGCCAACGACACCGCCCCGGCCGGCCGCCTGGGGTCAATGCCGGCGGCGAACAAGGCTTCGCTGGCATAAATATTCCCCACCCCCACCACCACCGTCTGATCCATGATGAATACTTTGATTGGCGTTTTCCGGCCGGCGGCACGTTCCAGCAGTAGAGACGGCTTGAAACCGGCAGTGAGCGGCTCCACCCCCAGCGCGGAAAGTTCGGCAATTTCCCCGCCGGGAGCGGGCGAATCAACCAGGGACACGAAACCGAAACGGCGGGCGTCGGCATAGCGCAAATCCACGCCGTCGCCAAACTGCAAAGCGATCCGGTCGTGTTTAAGGTATGGCTGGTCCAGAGCTTCCAGATGAAAAAAACCGGTCATGCCCAAATGCGCCAACAAGGCTTTTTCGGCGGAAAATTCGATAATTATATATTTAGCCCGGCGCCTGACCGCGGTGATTGCTTGTCCACGCAAGGCGGCGGTCACTTCTTCGCCGGAAAAAGGCAGCCGCAGCTTTCCGATGCTGACGGCCTGCCGCAAAACTTTCCCGGGCAGATGTTTGGCGAGGGCTTGAACGACGGTTTCAACCTCAGGCAATTCCGGCATGTCCTTGCTCCGTAATGGGTGATTATGAATGGGGTGACTTTGAACTAAATATACCGGTATATTTCAAAGTTATTTGCCAAAATTTGGCAATAAAAAAGTAAAAAACGCCCAAATCGGTTGGCAAAGGCGTGAATCAACCCCAAAAAGCGTCATTCCCTCTGACGGCAGAGATGAGGTAGTGGCGACATTGCCAGAACTTAACCGATACTTGAGTCGTTGAAAAAAAATAAATTGTCACCCGATACATTATTCCATTTTCAAAGGATCTGAAACCAGATTGGAAATTTCCGCAATATATATGTAATAGGCAGCATGTAATAGGCAGCCAGGCCAAGGGCGGTAGGCGGGGGGAATAAGTTGGCGGGAGAAAATTACGGGGAAAAGTTGCAGGAAAGGAAATTGAAGGGGGAAAAAACGGAAAAAAATTTTACTGGTTATGCACAAAAAGTTGAAATACTGGTGGGAAAACAAGTGGCATGGGCCTATTTCCGCCCGCGAAAACCTCAACTAGTTTAGCAGAAGGAAAGATATACTGGCGAAGAAATAGGGGTGAATTTTTCCGTAAAAGTTGCCTCTCCAATCCCGGTGCGAATAAGGTAAAATAGATAGCCACAAGGCAACATACTTGCAGTTGCATTAATGCCGTCGATCGTATAACGTCTTTTCAATCATGGAATTAACGCCAAAGAAGGCGAATTACCCCGTTCTAAACTAGGGTTTTCCGTGGGGGGCAAAATGGTCTGGACCGGGTTAGGGGGCGAGGGTTTGGGCGAGGTGGGAGTCCGGATAGGCCGGGTCAGAAAAAAACGAGGGATTTTCACAAAAAGTTGCACAATATGAAATTCTGGCGTGAATCCAAGGGCCGGTTAAATAATTTAGCGAAAAAAAGCTTGCAAAAACGCCAATTTTCCAGTAGAAATTGAGGCTTCCTGGTGGACAGGGTATGTACGTCAACTTTTATTGAGGTTGTTTCAGTAGGTGGACCGGGATAATTTACAAGATTTATGATTGACGCAGAGGGCCGGTAAGATTATAGTTAAAAAACAAGGTTTTCTGGCGAAGGATATTCTATGCCTGCGCCGATCAGTAGAGGAGACTGAAAAAGCCAAGCGCAATATAGGGGAAGGAACAGCAATCAATTATTGCTAACAGTTTATTATTTGTGTTTCATGTGAAGTTAATGGCCACGAGAGAAAAGGAGAGAGAGATGAGGAAGTTTTTAGGCATAGCCTTTGCCGCTGCCATGATCACCGGCGGCGCATATGGCCTCGATGCCTGCAACCCGTGCCCGGCCCCGGTGGTGAAGTGCCCGCAGCCGGTTCCCTGCGCGCCGAAGCCGCCGAAGGTACGGTACAAAACCGAGACGGTATGTGAAACCATCCAGGTTCCGGTAAAGCGTACTGCCTACGTGGATGAACCCTGCGAAGTTAAGGTTACGCGCATGGTCCCCTCCACCAAGGAAGTTCCTTCCTGCGAAACCCAGACGGTCATGGAAAAGAAGACCATCACCGTCAATAAGCAGGTTCAGGTTCCCGAGACGTACACTGTCACCAAGACTGTCATGGATCGTCAAGAATACCCCGTCACCAAGACGATCATGAAGACGGTCATGGAACCCGAGCAGTACACCGTCATGAAGACCGTGATGGACACGGAAACTTATCCCGTGACCAAGACCGTCATGGACACCGTGATGGAAACGCAAGAATACACGGTCATGAAGACCATCCAGGAACCCGAGCAGTACACCGTCATGAAGACTGTCATGGAAAAGGAAGAATACCCCGTTACCAAGACCGTCTATGACACCGTTATGGAAACGCAGGAATACACCGTCAATAAGACTGTCATGGAAAAGGAAGAATACCCCGTTACCAAGACCGTCTATGACACCGTTATGGAAACGCAGGAATACACCGTCAATAAGAC
>JAVBTZ010000235.1:0-7532 GCA_031555915.1 Planctomycetota bacterium | reverse complement strand
ATAGATTTAAATCCCGGGGCTATACGTCATTCCGCAGTTAAGAGTGGTTCTCTGTGGTCTCTGTGTTCTCTGTGGTAAAAAATTATTTTAAATCATCGCCTCGCAAAAGGTTACCCTTATTTCAGCGCCATTCGAGCATGTTCCCATAATTCACCTCTTGGGAGCTTCGCGCGCTCTGAATTAGATGCCTTCAAAGCCGCCCGGACGCAAAAGACGCTTCGCTGTTTTGCTCAAATCCGATGCGCCCGCTCCCAATCCATTGGCAGGCGGAGAACATTCATGATCCTCGTCACCGGCGGCGGCGGTTTTCTCGGTCGGCATATGGTCAAGAAACTCCTCGCCGCCGACGAAACCGTGCGAGTCATCGGCCGCAAAACCTATCCCGACCTACAAGCCCTGGGAGTGGACTGCCAACAGGGCGACCTTTCCGACCCCGCTGCCTGCCTCCGGGCCGTGAGCGGCTGCCAGGCCGTCCTGCACAGCGCCGCCCAAGCCGGGATTTGGGGCGACTACCAAAGCTATTACCGAAACAATTTCCTCGCCACGCAAAACCTTCTTGACGCCGCCGTCTCCACCGGCGGCGTCAAAACGTTTCTCTACACCTCCACCCCCTCCGTCGTCTACGGTCACGGCGATATCGACGGCGGCGACGAATCTTTGCCTTATCCCAAAACCTATCTGACCCCCTACGCCCAGACCAAAGCCCTGGCGGAAAAACTGGTCCTGTCCGCCAACAGCAAGAACTTCGCCAGCGCCGCCATTCGCCCGCACCTAATCTTCGGTCCCGGCGACAACCACCTCATACCCAAGCTGCTCGCCCGGGCGCGGGCCGGCACGCTACGGATAATCGGCTCCGGCCAAAATAAGATCAGCGTGAGTTACGTCGAAAACGTCGCCGACGCCCATGTCCTGGCTCTGCGGCGCCTGGAACCGGGGAGCAAACTGTCCGGCCAGGCTTATTTCGTAAACGAACCGGAGCCGGTGAATTGCTGGGATTTCATCAACCGGATACTCGCCGGCGCCGGGATACCGGCGGTGACGAAGCGGGTTCCTTATAGGGTCGCGTATGCGGCGGGGTGGTTGTGCGAGAAGTATGCGGAGCTGGTCCGGCAGCGGGATGACCCCCGCCTGACCCGGTTTTTAGTGGCGCAGTTGGGTACGAGCCATTGGTTCAAGGTGGATAGGGCGCGGCGGGATTTGGCTTGGGAGCCGGCGGTGGGTTTGGAAGAAGGTGTTCGGCGCTGTTTGACCGTAAATGGTATACCGACGACTCCCTGAAAATGTGAATTTCACCACAGAGACACAAAGACCACAGAGAACCACAATTTTATTCGGTGACTCCAAAAAATGCGGTTCTCTGTGTCCTTTGTGTCTCTGTGGTGAAATTCACATTTTCAGGGAGTCGTCGGTATATTTTTAGAGGTGCCCTGTTATCAGCACAACGCCTTCTCCATCGTCAAAGCCAGACCGCCCAGGGACGTCTCCTTGTATTTCCGCTGCATGTCCTTGCCGGTCTCGTACATGGTCTTGACCACCTGATCCAAACTGACCCGGTGCGAACCGTCGCCCAGAAAAGCCAATTGCGCACACTTGATGGCTTCCTCCGCCGCCACCCCGTTACGCTCGATGCAGGGAATCTGCACCAAGCCCATGACCGGATCGCAGGTTAGACCCAGCAGATGCTCCATGGCTATTTCCGCCGCGTCCTCGATCTGCTCCAAACTCCCCCCCATAAAGCCGCACCAGCCGCCCGCCGCCATCGAACACGCCACCCCAACCTCCCCCTGGCAACCCACCTCCGCCCCGGCAATGGAAGCGTTCATCTTGTAAATCATGCCGATCGCCCCGGCGGTGAGGAGAAAATTGATCACGTCCTCGTCCGTGGACTTCGGGTAAGCCAACCGCATGTATTCCAAAATCGCCGGAATGATGCCGGCCGAACCGTTGGTCGGCGCCGTGACCACCCGGCCGCCGCCGGCGTTTTCCTCGCTGGCGGCAATGGCGAAAACGGTGGGCCAGAGCCGGATATCGTCCCGGTGATCCTTGGCCAGGTCCAGCATTTTCTGGCGCAGCTGCGGCGCCCGGCGTTTAAGCTTCAGCCCGCCCGGCAAGACACCCTCCGGCCGCGAACAGCCCGTCAACACACTCGCATGCATGACGTTGGCTATGCCGAGAAGCCCGGCCCTGACCTCCTCGGGACTGCGGCAGGCGATTTCGTTCGCCAGCATCAATTGCGGTATGGTCAGCCGGTTTTGGCGGCATTTACTGAGGAGCTCCGTCGCGTTGGCGAAGGGGAACGGGCCTTCCGGCCCGCGGGCGACCGGCTCTTTGCCGAATTCTTCCCCCGACACCACGAAGCCGCCGCCGATGGAATAAAGCTCCAGCTTACGCAGTTCCTTGCCGCCGGCGTCCCGGGCGGTGAAAAGGAGGCCGTTGGTGTGCTTTGGCAGCAGCTGGTCCTTGTGAATGACGATGTCGTTGTCGAAATCGAACCGAAGCTTTTTCTTGCCGCCCAACCGCAGATCGTCCCCGTCGCGAAGTTCAATCGCCCGCGGCACGACCGTTTCGGGGTCGACGGTTTTCGGTTCCTTTCCCTCCAGTCCGTTCAGAATGGCGTTTACCGTCCCGTGCCCTTCGCCGGTGAGGGCGAGGGAGCCGTAGACGTCCACCTTCACGCCGGCGACGTTCCGGTCCAGACCTTGGGCGAAGACCGTGTCGGCAAACCGCTTGGCCGCCACCATCGGGCCCATGGTGTGGGAGCTGGAGGGACCAATGCCGATTTTAAACATATCGAAGACGCTCAACATTTTTGTCTCCCGGGCAAACGGCCTATTCTTTCTACATGTATTTCCCAAGCAAACCGCCGCAGATTCCAATCAGCCCCATGATGAACACGAACGCGCCCCAGGGCGAACGGTAGATGAACAGGCGCGGCACCTTCTTCATGAGAATCACCGGCATGAGATAGGCGTACATGGCGATAATCGGCGCGGAGATGAATTCTATGATGGAAAGAATGGACGGATTGTAGACCGCCAGCAACCATAGCAGGGCGGAAAGGCCGACGGTGATGCCCACCTTGACGCCGTTCCCGGGCGGGTGGAAGTCCTCGGGCTTCCTGTTCCAGTTGCTGAGGTGGGAGACAATCCCCATGATGCCTTCGCGGGTGCCGGTGAAGTGGCCGAAATAGGAACTGACTATGGCCAGGAAGGAGATGATGGGCATGAGTTCCTGCAGCCAGGGCTTGTCGACGGTGCGGGAGATGCTGGTGAGGATGTCGGCGTTTTCGCCGGTGGCGATTTGCATGGCGGCGGGAGTGGTGCTTAGGCACATCGAGTAGACGAAGAACATGACGAAGATCAGAAGAATCAGGGCGGTGTACTTGATGATATGGTCCGAATGCGCCACGGCCGCTTCCGGCGTGCCGTATTTCCGCCGGCAGGCGGCCCCCAGCGTGGAGCAGACCGGCGAGAAATTCATGGCGAATACCAGCACCGGAAAAAGAATGAAAATGTGCTTCGGCACCTCGCGCCAATCCAGGGTCACCTTGAACATGTCGGTGTTCCAATATTGAATCATGTACAAGGACAGGAAAGCGAGGAGGATAATCAGGGGAAAGGTGATGATGGAAGTCACCCGCACCATGAATTGCTCGCCGGCGAGAATGACCAGCATCATGATGAACAGGAGAATGAAGGTAAGCAGCGGCCGGTAGACATCCCCGACGCCAAGCTGGTACTGGAGAAACGAATGCACCACATTGGTGACGCCGGTGGCGTAGCCGATGCAAATACTGATGATGGAGAGAAAATAGAGGATGGACACGGCGAAGGAGACGTCGCGATTGACATCGACTTCAACGGCGCCGATGATGTCGGTTTCTTTGGGGCAGGATGCCACGATGCGGGTGATTCCACGGTGGGCGACATAGGTTACGGGGAAAGTTATCAAGGTAAGAATGGCCAAGGCGATGATGCCGTTCTGGTTGGCGGCTATGGGGAGAAAAAGAATCCCCGCCCCCACCGCCGTGCCAAAACACGTTAAAACCCATTCCCAATCCCAACGTTCCATTTTTGGCTGCATGGCGAAATCTCCTTCTCCTCCTGGTCCCCTCGTTTCTCGTATGGCGTAGCGAAACAATTTTCGCTACATAATATACTTGTGGACATAACTTAAAAGCATTCGCATGGCAGACAGTTAAACGTAAAAATAGTTTGTCTAACCCTACTGCACGACTGTTGCGGAGGCGGTTTCCACAACAGTCGTGCGGTAGGGTTAACGCAACATTCTACCGCATTTACCAATACATTAAACGGTTATTTTTTTAAATTTTTAAAATAGACCGAGAA
Organism: Planctomycetota bacterium; assembly: GCA_031555915.1. GTDB lineage: Bacteria > Planctomycetota > SZUA-567 > SZUA-567 > SZUA-567 > JAJBSZ01. The sequence goes on along the minus strand of JAVBTZ010000235.1, from coordinate 3,183 downwards.
CTCCTTGTCGCTGCCCATAATATGCTCACGCAGCCAGGCAAAAACCGCCTGGTTAACTTTCACGGCAGCCTGTAAACTCTGGTGCAGGTTGCCGCGGCTGGCGAGATATTCTTTACGCAAAACCAAATAGGTTTGGATAAAAGCGGCGTGCTGGGCCTTGTGTTCTTCCGTTTTTGGATAATTATAGCGTAAGTGCATCTCCTCTTCTGTGGAAAAATGGTTGACCACATATTGTCCCAGAAAGTCAAGCATTTCTGGAATGCGTTCGCGGTTGCTCACATCGGTAAGCACCTCAACTTGACGGAAAATTTCCTTGTGCTGTTCATCGATGGCGGAGATTCCGCACTCAAAGCTTTTGCTCCATAACATCACCTCTCCTTTACAAAGGCGCCTGACCGGCGACGGCGAAATTGCGTCTTACCCCTTATATCGTATGTAGTGTGACATCCTGCTGAAATCATCCGCGTGGTGACAAAAAAACCGGCTCTCGCCCGAGAACCGGCAGAAGCGCACCATTTGGCGCCGTCGGGCCTATTTCGCAACGCCGCCCTTTGGCTACCTGAAAATGCTGTCTTCGGAGGCGCCCTTTACTGCTTGCGGGGCGGCGGAAACCGGTTTTCCGTCCCGGCCATTATTCGCGTTATGTTCGAGCGGTGACGTAATAATATCATCGCCGCCAAAAGGACCGTCAGTAGAAACAGCGGCAAATTGCGCCCAAACGTCTCGGGCAACATCGCCGCCGCCGCAATCACCAACGCCACGCTCGCCAACATCGACCCGAGCGATATATAATGCGACACCGCCACCGTCGCCACAAACAAACTGATCGCCACCAAAAACGGCCCCGGCATCAACCCCGCCATCACCCCCGCCGACGTCGCCACCCCCTTGCCGCCCTTGAACTTCAGCCATACCGGAAAATTGTGCCCCAAAACCGCCCCCGCCGCCGCCACAATCCCCGGCCACGGGATAGACAACCCGCCCGAAAAAAACCTCGCCACCAGCGTCACCGCCGCCAAACCCTTGAGGAAATCCAGAAGAAAGCCGCCCAACCCCCACTTCCAGCCGCAGACCCGCCACAAATTGGTCGCGCCGATATTCTTCGAACCTTCCAGACGGATGTCCTTCCCCGCCAGCTTGCCCAACAGCAGCCCGAAGGGAATCGACCCCAACAAATACGACAAAATAAAACCGACGGCCGCCACGGTTCACTCCTCCTGGGTTATAGGCAACGGACGGAACGGGTCGAGAAGCTCCCCCCCCAAGCGCTCCGCCTCGAGAAGAATCTTCTCCAATTTGGCGCTGGCTATGGTGTACGCCACCAACGCCGTCAAAGCCATCAACGCCCCCATCGCCAGCGAAAATAAAATGCTATACGCCATCTGCCTCGCCTCAAACGAGGACGCCAGCGCCAACGCCACGTTCGGCCTCCCCACCATGTCCGAGATAAACCGCATCCCCTCAATGAGGGCGCCGATAAATCCCAGAAGGAAACCGGCTATGGCGATAATCCGGAACTGCCCCACCCACTGGCGCCACACCAAACCCTGAATCTTCACCTCGCCCCGCAGCGCCTCCTCCATGCGGTCGAAGGAATAATCCGATTTCGCCAGGGCCGCGGAAAAAATCTGCCCGATCAGGGACGACGACTTTTCGCAGACCTCCAGGCACTTCTCGTACTCGCCGTTGGCCATGTCCTCCTGCACGTCCGCGAGGAGCGACTCGGGGATGAGCTTCCCTATCCGCAGATGGTTGAACATGTCGATGCACATGCCGAGCAGGATGACGAACAAGGTTACCAGCGCCAGGCCGATGAAGTCGACCGAACGGAAAACCTCCGTAAACAAGGTCCCCCAGCCGCCCGGCGCGAAATCGGTGACCGTGTATTCCTCCGCCGCCAGCGCCATGCCCCCCAGCAGCACCAGAACGGGAAACAGCCTGAGCTTTTTTTTCAGCCATCCAAGCATATGCCCCAAGCCTCCGCCATTCCTCATTCGTCCCTACACGAAATCCAGGCCGATGTCCACGCTGCCGGCGCCGTGGGTTATCGCCCCGACGCTAATCCGGTCGACCCCGCTGGCCGCCGCCGCCGCCACCGTGTCCAGGTTAATCCCGCCGGACGCTTCGAGGAGCGGGCGTTTCAAACCCTTTTCCTTGCTCGCCTGGTCGGCGAGTTTTACCGCCGCCGCCAGTTTTTCCGCATTCATGTTGTCCAATAGGACGTAATCCGGTTCGGTCGGGAGCGCTTCCTGCAGTTGTTCCAGGGTGTCAACCTCGACCATTATCGGCAAGCTGGACCTGCCCCGCGCCGCCTTCACCGCCCCGGCCACGCCGCCGTAATGCAGCAGGTGGTTGTCCTTGATGAGAATCATGTCGTACAGGCCCATGCGGTGATTCCGGCCGCCCCCCGCCCTGACCGCCAGCTTGTCGAGGATGCGGTGGCCGGGGTTGGTTTTCCTGGTGTCGTAGATGCCGGCTTTGCTGCCGCCGATTCTGTCCACATATTCCCTGGTCCGGCCGGCCACGGCGCACATTCTTTGCAGCAGGTTCAGGGCTGCCCTTTCCCCCATCAGGACCACCGCGGCGTCGCCTTCCACTTCGACGAGGTGTTCGCCTTTCTTGAAGAGGGAGCCGTCGGGACAGATTGGTTTAACGCTCACGGCTTTGGCGTTGTCGGCGAATCTGGCGCCGATTCTTCCGTAGAGCCTTTCGACAATGCTTCCGCCGGCCATTACGCCGTTCTGCCGGGCGGTGAAAAATGCGCGGCATTTCCCGGGGTTGGGGAAAAGGGATAAAGTGGTGGCGTCGCCGGAACCGATGTCTTCGTCGATCGCCAGGTCGAGGAGCCGGTCGACGAGGCGGAGGTGTTCGGGGGTAAAGGGAAGATTCGACATGGGTTTGCCTTTCGATATGCTGCCCCACGTAACGAAAAAGTTAAAATTCTTATAGGCTACCTCTAACGGTTACCTTTGGTAAAAACCGTACAATGGTCATTCCGCGCGGTAGCGAGGAATCCAGGGGTCGCAGGGGCTGAGTAAAAACGCTTTACATTCGGCCCGTCGGGGCGGTCCCACCGTAGGGCAGCTCTAAAAATGCTCTTTTGCCCGGATACTTCGTCAGGGCTTCGCTCTCGCGTTTTGTAACACAAACCGACACCGCGTGTTACAAAACGCTGCCGCTACG
>JAVBTZ010000068.1:0-10104 GCA_031555915.1 Planctomycetota bacterium | reverse complement strand
CCACAGAGAACCACACTTAACCGCTGGTGGAGGTGCAGATGAATACTTTTTTCTTAAAATTTTACCAATTTAAATAAACGTATTCAGGCTCTACGCCTATCAACGGTTAAGTGTGGTTCTCTGTGGCCTCTGTGTTCTCTGTGGTTACATGCGGTTCCCGGTTTTCATAATTTCGTTTCGTGGTCAGTATATTTTCCCAACGTCTTCAGTACCGCCTCCGCGGTTGGCGGGCAACCGGGCGCAAAACCGCCCCGCGCCCCCTTGCAGCACTCCCCAATCCCCAAGCCGTCCATTTCCTCCCCGCGCCAACCCTGGCCAATGGAAAGCTTCGGCAATTTGCCGCTGCCCCGCCTCTCCTCCCAGCGTTTCAAGGCATGCACCGCATTGGCAAAACACGACGAGCACGCCTGTTTTTCTTCCAGCTTGCCCGCCAATTGCCGCGCCTTGCCGCTTGGCCTCCCCAACGCCCCCGCTTCCTCGGGTCGATTAAGCAGCACCAAATCGCCTTCCCCCAAGGCCGTCGTCCCCACGCCATACTTCTCCGCCAAGCCGATATACTCCACCTCCCCCAAGCTCATCCCCATCAAGCGGCAAACATACGCATCCAACTTCACCGGGTCGAACCCCAACAACATCCGCTTCGCTTCGACCGGATTCCCCCCCTCCTCGAAATCCAGGTCGCCGCACAAACCGTCCACCAAGGTCACTCCCGGCCGCAGCACCGTCGCCAGCGCCGCAATCCACGCGTCCAGGCCGGCGCTGTGAAACCGCCGCTTTTCCGCGTCGGAAATGCAACCCTTCATGTTCTTCAGGGCGCAAGTCATGCGCGTCTGGCAGTGGCCCTTCATTACCGGCAAGTTAATCAGGAAATCCGTTTCCAGCGCTTTCCGGCACACCATTACCTTGCCGATTGGCGTCTCCTTGGCGACCGTCTGGTCCTTCTTCAAATTATGGCACGCTACCCCGTAACGTTTACCCAATTCCAAAAAGCCGCAGCGTTGAAAAGCCCGGTCCGTATCGTCCCCCAGCCAAGAGCCTTCGATGATTTCGATGTTCTTTACCCCAGCGTCCCGCAGGTATTCAATGACCCCGGCCAGAATTTCCGTATGGGTCGTCGCGCCGTCGGCCGCTGGCCGGGCGACCACCAGATTCGGCTTCAAGGACACCGTCCCGCCGGCAGGAATATGCCGCCTCAGCCCGGCGGCGGAACATAGGGCTTTCGCCATTGCGACCGGGTCGGCGCCATGAATCTGGTAGATCATCCTGGAAGAGTCGGATGGGGCGGGGGCGGGTGAATTTACCGGTTTGCTTGCCATGATGTAACTCCTCAAAAGATTATGCTTGTAGCCTGAAGGCGGCCCGGTTATGATAAGTTCGAGGTTACGTGAATCAGCCAAAGGTTAACTTTATCTGAAGCTGGTTATGACTCCAGTTTTTAGGCATATATTCCACAATTGCAAGCGGATTCGGCTATGGGGTTAACAAAATCGTTTATTGCGGCTACCCTGCGGATTTTCCGCCCGGGAGACATCGGCGTATTGTCCCCCGCCTGCAGCTTGGCCGCCATTCCCCAACCTCTTCCTATCGCCGCCACCATCGACCTGCAAGGGCGGCTGCCGCCCTTTCAACAAACCCTCCTCAACCCCACCATCGTCATCTCCCTGGTTTTACTCGGCCTCGCCCTGATTTGCGTGGTTATCCTGTCCTACCGTACACGTTCCCTGGCCAAACGCGCCGCTTACCGCGAAGCCCTCAAAACCGCCGAAAGAATCATCCTGAAACGCGGCGGGTCCCTGGAGGACGTCGACCGCGTCCTGTATGTATTCCGCACCTTCCCGAAATTGGATCCTGCCGCCATAGTCATGCTGAAGGACCGCTACCTGACCGAAATGCAACCCATTCTCGAACGCGTTTTCGGGATCAACTTCGGACAACGGGTGCAAAACCTGTTCTACCCCCCCCATCAAGACACCCGGCGAGCCTATGCCAACCAAACCAAGGACGTCGCCGCCCTGGTGGAGGAACAGAAAACCGTCACCGCCGGACAAACCCCCGCCAACATTCTCACCCTCATGGACGCCACCCTGAAACCGGGGATGATCTGCCGGCTCACCTTCGAAGGCATCGAAGGGGGCTACCAATGCCTGGTCATGGGGCATGATCTGAACAGCATCAACGTCACCCTGCCCGCCCACAACGATCAACTCGTCGCCCAGCTTAACCCCGGCCGGCGCATCGAAGGCACGATTGAAAGCGGTCCCACCCTCATGGCCTTCACCTCCGCCATTATCCAGGCCATCGCCGGCAGCATGCCCTATTGCCGCATGTCTGCCTGGAAAACCGCCTGGGAAGTGCGTACCCGCGATTCCATCCGTCTGCCCATTTCCCTGGAAATCGATTTCAACCACATCTCCACCGCCGCCTCCGAAAGCATCAAAATGGCCAGCCTCGACAAAGTCCTTGGCACCATCCGACCCGGACGGCTTACGGACCTTTCCCTCGGCGGCTGCTGCATCGACACTCCGTCCGACGCCGTCTTCCGGGTGGGGGACATGGTGCGCTTCTCCAAAGCCATGGTCTCCGGCAATCCTCCCGCCACCCTGCTTGGCGCCATCGTCAATATCATGGCCATCGACCCCGAAACGAACGAAGGCAGCCGGCAAAGCCTGCACATTCAGTTCCTAATCATCGACGACGTGTCGCAACGCATTCTCGTGCGAACCATCCGGCAATTGCAGGACAGTTCCGACCGGGATGAATGGATGCGGGCGCAACAATTGCTGCAACTGATGCGGCGCAATAAAATTCCCAATATCGGCTCTCCCACCGGTACCACCGCCCCTCGTTTCGAATCCACCACCGTTGTAAAGAAAAGCGGCACCACCACCGCCCAAACTTCCAACCGCGCCGATTCGAGCCAGCCAACCGGACCCCACCGCCCGCCTTCCAGCCGGGGCGGACCCTCCAGATGACCAACGCCACCGGGTCCCGGACTAAATCCGGGACCCGGTGGCTATATCCGTAACCGCGCGGGTCAATTGGCCCCCGCGCCCAGTTCGTGCCTGATATACCTGGCCCTCGCCAAGTCCCGGTCCCCCGATTCCAGTTCCCTGCCTTCCAGGCGCTGCAAATGCGCCGGCTGGGTGTAGAGGAACAACTTCTGGACCTCCGGCAGCTTCACATTGTCAAACACCCCCATCACCACCCCCAGCCGCAAACTGGACAAATGCCGCATCGCCTCCTCCGAACTCATCAATCTGGCGTTCTTCAGAAGACCCCAGCTCCGCCAAACCCGGTCCTCCAATTGACTCCGCTCGGAAGTGGCCAATTCGTTACGCGCTTTTTCCTCATACTGGATTATCGCCGCGATGACCGCTTCCATGTCGTCGATGATGTCGGCTTCGCTCCGGCCGCAGGTCACCTGATTGGATATCTGGTAAAGTTCGCCGAACGCTTCCGTCCCCTCGCCGTAGAAGCCCCGGACCGCCATGCGCATTTCATACACCGCCCGGAACACCTTTTCAATGTGACGGGTCATCACCAAGGCCGGCAAATGCAGCATCACCGATACCCTCAGGCCTGTTCCGACATTGGTCGGGCAGGAGGTGAGGTAGCCGTACATCGGATCGAACGCAAAAGCCAGACGCTCCGACAATTGATCGTCCAAACGGTTCACCCGGTCGTAAGCCTCCTGTACGCTCAGCCCCGACATCAGGCATTGGAGCCGCAGGTGATCCTCTTCATTCACCATCACCGCCAATGACGAGCCGGGATTGACCGCCACCGCCCGGGGACCGCAGCCGTCGGCCAGTTCGCGGCTGATGAGATGGCGTTCCATCAAGAGCCGGCGCGACAGGGGGCCTTCCTCGTCCAGTTCGTACCAGGCGAATTTATCCCCGTCCGGCAGCGAGCGAATGGCGGAACGGATTTCTTCCAGCACCTCGCCCCTTTCGGATTGGTCGGGGTGGGTGGGGAAGCGCCGGTCGGCGAGGTTTCGCGCCAGGCGAACCCGGGTGGTTACGGCAATGCCGGAATGCGGACCGTCTCCCGACATCCATTCGCCGTTGTCCTCTAAGATACGGTTATTGATTTCCATATTAGTTATGCTCCTGACCCTCGGCGCCGCTGTCGCCTCTTAGGGTGTCGAGTTCATGTTTCAATTGCGCCGCCGCTTCGTAGTTTTCTTCCGCCACCGCGGCCCGCAGCCTTTTCACCAGACTGCGGATCGTCACCTCCCGTTCATCCGGCATGGCCTTGGCGCCGGGGCGTTTCCCCAGGTGAAGGTTTTCCCCGTCCTTGGCGGCGGCAATCTGGTTGGCGACCAAGGGACGCAGTTTGACCTCGAATTCGCGGTAATCGTGGGGGCAGCCCAGGCGACCGCGTTCGCCGAACTGGGCCCAGGTAAGCCCGCAGTGTTTGCAGGCCAACTCCGGTTCCGCCGGCAGGGTTTTACCGCTGACCGGCAAGCCGCCCGTAACGGTTTTGCCGCCTTTCTTGGCGGCCAGCCCCAGTAACTGAGGCAGGTTGGCCGCCCCTTTCAGGTTGAAGCCTTTTTCGGCGGCGCAGCTTTCGCAAATATGCACTTCCTTGGCGGCCTGGTCCTTGGAGAGAATATCCGTGAGGTGGATGACGGCCGGATTTTTTTTGCAGATTTGACATATGTGCATGATATATATTCCCCTCTCTGGCGCTGCTTCGCGTGGATTGACGCAACTGCCTTCCTCTATTTCTGGTTTACCCGAAGCCGGCCATGTTACGAACGTTTTTCCCATTTTTTCAAATTTACCACTTCCGACAAGGTCTTGCCAGCCATTATCTCCGCCATAAGCCGTTGTTCCGCTTCCATAACGTCCAGGGTGCGGTTGGCGTACTCCACCGCCTGCTCCTTGGGAAGAACCATGACTCCGTCGTCGTCGCCGAAGATCCAATCGCCGGGACGTATTATTTGTCCATTAATGTTTATTTCTGTACCAATTTCCCCAAAACCCTTTGGTTCGCCGGCGTGGGAACAGATGGCGGTGGAAAAAATAGGTAGGCCTATTCGGGTCGAGACGTCGGAATCGCGAATGGCGCCGTGAATGACCACCCCGGCCAAGCCCCGGCCTTTGGCGGTTTGCGCCGCGAGTTCGCCGAACACCGCCGGGGTCACTCCGCCGCAGTCCACCACCAACACACCGCCCGAAGGGGTCGCGTCAATCCCCTGAACCACTTTGTTCCAGTCGCCTGGGGCGGAGCGGACGGTTTGCGCCGGCCCTGCCATGCGGAGCCCTGGCGAGCGGGGGAAGATATTGGTTAGGCAGGGTTTGTGGTGCATGGCGTCGGAAAGGTTGGAGGACGAGGCGCGGAGCAGGATGTCGGCGATGTCCTTTTGGGCGGTGCGTTTGCCGATGTCGGAAAAAACGCTTTTTCCGGTGTCGATCGCTTGCCGCAGGGCTTGGGCGGCTTTGCGGGCGTCGGTGGCTTTGCTGAGGGCGCCGCCGACAATGATGATGGCTGCGCCGGCTTCGATCATGGCGGAAGCGGTTTCGGAGGTGACTCCCCCCGCGACGGCAATGGGGAGGTTGGTGGCGGCGCGGACGGTTTTCAGGCGGGAGAGGGAGTCCTTTCCCAGCATCTGATCGTCGATCGGTATGTGGACGCCGACGATGTCCACGCCCAGGTTGGTGATGGCGGCGACCCGGGCGCCGAGTTGCGGGTCGGGGATGTTGATGGTGTCGCAGTAGGTGAGGATGCCGTATTTGTGGCCGACTTCGACGCATTGGGAGATGGTGGCGTCGGCGGCGGCGGCGAGGACCACGGCGATGCTGGCGCCGGCGTTGGCGGCGGCTTCGAATTCAATCCGGCCGGCGTCCATGGTTTTGAGGTCGGCGACGATGACGTGGTTGGGGAAGGCGGCGCGGAGCTTGCGTACCGCTTCGAAGCCTTCGGATTTGATGAGGGGCGTCCCCGCTTCGATCCAATCGCAGCCGCCGGCGACGACTTCGTGGGCTAGGCGGAGAGCCCGTTCGATTTCGATGAAGTCAAGGGCGACCTGGAGAACGGGGAATGGGCCGTGGACCCCGGCGATTGTTTTGTTCATGTAAATTTTCCTTTTTCTTTTGGGCCGTAAGCGGGTAGAACCTCTAGGTGTAGGTCAGTGGACAAATGGAGTCGTCAGCGAGCCAATCAATTTCTATTGAAAACAAACGTCATTATTCCCACCTTTTGGAGAAATTCAAGCCTTTGTTGGACTATTGCGAGCAAGATCCGGCCCTAAGGCCAATTTTGGAACATCCCGACTTTGTGGTTTTCAATAAGCCCGCCGGTATGGAAACGCTGTCGCGGGACGGGGGCAAAGAGCTCCTGTCCTTGGCCAGGGAACGGTGCCATAACCCCGCCCTGGCGGCGGTGCACCGCCTGGACCGGGACACTTCCGGCGCCCAGCTTTTCAGTCTGAACGCCGAGGCGGAGAAGGAACTCACCGCCTTGTTCCGCCGGCGGCAGGTGGAGAAAACCTATCTGGCCCTGTGCCTTGGCGCACCGCGTAACCGCACGGGGGTGATCCGCCGCAACCTCAGCGAATGGGAGGGAGGCAGGCGGCCGGTACGGGTGGTGAAAGGGGGAGGGGGACTCCCGGCGGAGACTTCCTATCGGGTGCTGGGCGTGGGGGAGGAATTACAGGTGGAAGGAATGCGGTTCCGGGCCGGACTGTTGGCTTTCAGCCCGCACCAGGGCCGGACGCATCAGATACGGGTGCATGCCGCGTCCTTGGGCTGTCCGATTCTCGGCGACGACAACTACGGCGACCGGGCGGCGAACCGGGCGGCGAAACACGGTTTGGCTTTGCGGCGGTCGGCCCTGCATGCCTGGGTTTTGGCTTTTCCCTGGCGGGGCGGGCGGGTGGAGGCGGTTTGTCCCCTGCCGGCGGATTTGGCGGCGGCGTTTTCCGGCGCTTTTCCGGGGGGTGAATGGGAGGCGGCACTGGCGGCGTTTCGGCGGGATGGCGGCTTGGTGAACCAGGAATAGGGCGGTTTTTTTCGGCCGGCCGGAAACTTTTTTTGCAAAAATAATCCTAAAAATTAACGTTACCGGATTTGCCTTGTTTCTCCACTTTCCCCCCATTCCCCCCAAGATTCCGGCAAACGGCACGCGGGACCAGGAAAAGGCGGAAAAACTCGGCGGCTCTAGGAAAAAACCGCGGCGCCGCAAACCTGTTTTTCCTCCCGCCCCCCGAAAAACCGCATCGCACCGGCCTGGACCGAACTCCGCCATTTCGTAAGCCCGGCGGACAAAAACGAAGGCCGATCGCTTTTTTTACCTTGACATGCTGAAAATACGGCTTATATTTCGCCAAAAGTTGATACGAATTATTCGGTCCCCCCGAAGGGCGTACCGGTAAAAGCCGCAGGCCGCAAGTGATCATCCAGGGTTGGGAGAGGGAGAGTGGCGGCCAGTTGCCAGTGGTTCAGGTCGAGAAAGTTCACCGAAGGTGTCTTTTCGTTTTAATAGGTTCATAGGGAAGGCCAGAGAAACGGAAATGCGTCGGCTGAAACCGGCTTGACCTGCCACTGGCGTTATTGATGAGAACGGAGGAGAAGAAACATGGCTGCCAGCAAAATCGAAGTCCTGCGCAAGCGTCAGCTCGCTCAGGCTCTGGTCGACAAGACCGGAACCAAGTTGAAGTACGCGTCCGCAATCATTGATTTCGTGTTCGACGAAATCGCCAATGCGATGACCAAGGGCGTAAAGGTGAATGTCAAGGATTTCGGCATTTTCGTGAAGGCGCAATCGAAGGCCCGCATGGGCCGCAATCCCACCACTGGTGAACCCATTAAAATCAAGGCCTCGGTGAAACCCCGCTTCACCGCCTCCAAGGCCCTGAAGGAGTCGGTCAAGGGGCTGAAGAAATACACCCCGCACGCCGACCTAGCAGCTCTCGCCGTCGCTCCTGCCGCCCCCGCAGCGAAAACGACGGCCACCCCGGCGCCCAAAGCCGCGCCGGCCAAACCCGCCGCAAAGACAGCGGCTAAGTCCGCCGCCAAAACGCCCGCCGCCCAAAAGGCCCCGGCCAGCAAGAAGGCTCCCGCCAAAAAACCGGCCAAGCGCAAATAAGATTGGCTAATTGCTACCAGCGCCTGGTTCACACCGTCACCCAAAAAGAACGGGGGAAGGAACCTCGGTTTCGGCCGGGGAAGTGGGGAATAGAGGAGGAGGGCCCTTCCCGTAACGGGAAGGGCTTTTTCGTTGTGACGAAATTTGCCCGGCGCCCGGTGCAAGCAACCGGGCCGAAGCCTTGATAGAGGAATGCAAGCATGAACCCTCCCCCCATTGAACCGTTGGTGTCGTCGTCCCGCATTCGCCAGTTGCGGTCCGCCTTGGGGTCGGGGGAGCTTCCCCTCCTCATCGCCATTCACGATTATCCCGATCCCGACGCCATCGCCTCGGCCCTTGCCATGCAGACCCTGACCCGCTCCTGGGGGATTAATTCAACGATTGCCCACGGCGGGGTCATCGGCCGCGAGGACAACAACGAGATGGTGCGGCTCCTGAAAATCAACCTGCAGACCTTCGCCTCCATTCCCGATCTGCAGGACTACCGCGGCGCCATGCTGCTCGATACCCAGCCCGCCGCCCGGAATCAGTCTCTCCCCGACAACGTGCCGGTACTGGGGGTGATTGATCACCACAGCCTTTCCGACGAATCCATCCGCCGGGCGCAATTGGGGGGGGAGACTGCGGTGGTGCGCTTTTCCGACATCCGCACCACGGTGGGGGCCAGTTCCACCCTGCTTTATTTCTACCTGCAGGCGGCGGGGATCATCCCCGACGCCCGCTTGGCCACGGCGCTGTTTTTGGGCATCAAAACCGATACGGACGGCCTCTTGCGTTTTTCCGCTCCCTATGACATCGTCGCTTACGCGAGTCTTCTGGCCTTGGCGGATTTGTCCATTGCCGGCCTGGCCAGCCATCCCCCCCATGAAACGCGCTACTACCGTTTTTTGCACGGGGCGATGGAGAGGACCGGGATTTACGGCGGATCGGCGTTTGCCGATTGCGGCACGGTGGTGACTCCCGATCATCTGTCGATGGTTTCGGATTTTCTCATCCCTCTTCGCGGGGTGAAGTTCGCCTTGGCGGCCGGCTTGCACGAGAAGAGGATTTATCTTTCCCTTAGGGCCAAGGCGCCCTGCGTGGACGCGACCCAGGTATTGTTGGCGGTGGTGGAACCGGAAGGGAAGGGCGGCGGGCACAATCTTGCCGCCGGCGGTTCCATAGAATTGGCCGGAAGCGGCAAAGAATGTTTGGACCGGGTGCTGGGGCGTTTCCTGGCCGCCACGGGGGACGCCGGGGCGGTAAGGGAGGAACTTATCTGAAAACGGCGGCTCCGAAGGGAACGCGGCCTTTCCGGCGCGGCGCTAAGCATGTATAATGGCAGTGCTGCGGCGTGTCCCGGTGGGACACGCTTTTTTGTCGAACAAAGGTGCAAACAGAACCCAAAAAACGTTGTCCCGAGGACCCTATGCCTGATTTGCTGAAAGACCTTACCCCTCCCCAACGCGAAGCCGTCACCCATGTCTCCGGCCCCATGCTGGTTGTCGCCGGCGCGGGTTCCGGCAAGACCCGGGTCGTTACCCGCCGCATCGCCCATTTGGTCGCAGAGGGGATTCGCCCCTGGCGGATTCTCGCCCTGACCTTCACCAACAAGGCGGCCAAGGAAATGCGTTCGCGGGTCGAAGAACTGGTGGGGGAGGCCCCCGCCTGGATGGGGACCTTCCATTCGGTCTGCGCCCGGATTCTCCGTTACGATTTGCCGCTTCTTGACGCCGGCCGCGACAGCCGCTTCACCATCATGGACCAAACCGATCAGGAGGCCCTGGTCAAGCAGGCCCTGAAGAAGCTGGACATCGACGACAAGACTTACGGGGCGGCGTCCCTGCGCTCCTCCATCAGCAAAGCCAAGTCGGACCTGATGGACGTGGACGACCTCCCCGGCATCACTCCCCGCGACCGGGTCCTGCAGGACGTTTTCCGCGACTCTGAAAAGTCCCTCCGGCAGAATAACGCCCTGGACTTCGACGACCTGCTGGTCCTTGCCGCCAGGCTGCTGGAGAAATGCCCTGATGC
>JAVBTZ010000056.1:0-8432 GCA_031555915.1 Planctomycetota bacterium | reverse complement strand
ATTCAGGATTAACTTCCATCCGTAGTTTAAGGTGGTTCTCTGTGGTCTCTGTGTTCTCTGTGGTAAAAAATTATTTTAAATCATCGCCTCGCAAAGAATTACCCTTATTTCAGCGCCATTCGTGCGTGTCCCCGAATTGCGCCTCAATACGCCGTCCCCTTCATAAACTGCAAATCGCGTAGCACATTCTGCCGCACCACCACTCCCCGCTTGGCCGCATTCTCCACCAACGCCGGATGCACGTCCCCAATCGACCACACCTCCATCCCCCGCAACCCCTCCTGCACCGCACCCCCAAGAATCTTCGAAAACGCCTCCGCCGTCTCACCCCACGGCCGAATCGTGTCGGCAATCGACATCACATACAAAACGCCGTTCTGCCCCACCGCCCCAAAAGTCTCGTGGTAGGAACGGAATTCCCGAATCGGCTGCACATTGCGGTGCAGCAGCGCATACAGCCGCAAATCCAAAGTCAGGAAATCGGCTTCATCCGGCGACTCCGCGTCGGCCAGCTCCGCCAAAACCGCGGACAAATTCGCCGCCGCCGACAAGGTGTCGAAAACTCCCCCCAAATAGGCGATGTCCCGCGGGGAATAATTGGGATTGTTCAAAAGACGGTACAGGGGGGAGTTTTTATCTTCCCTGGACGTCCCGAAAACGCTCTCCAGCCCCACCCCGATCCGCCGCCGCAATTCGGTCGGATCCAAATCGCGAATCAGCGTCTCCGCCTGGTCGTCGCCGGTTATGGGATTGAACGAGGACAGCGCGCTTAAATGGTACGGCGTCGCCCACGTGGTGAAATACCCGCCCGCCCGGGCCCGGGCCAAGGCGTTCAGCGCTTCCTTCAGAATGGGATTGCTGGTATAAACGTCGACCCCCAATTCATGCGCCAACTGCCGCCGCGCGCCGCCGGCGGGGCCACGTCCCAACAGCGCCCGGTCGTCGCCATCCGCATCCTTGCCAACCGCCCCTTCGCCGGTGACGGTGCGTTCGATGGTGCGCCCGGCCTGGCGGAAACGCTGGCCCAGGCTTTTCAGGCTAAGACCGGGATGAACGACCATGTTGCCGACGCCGGTGCCGATATCCTTGAGGCCGGAACCGAGGCCGTGCAGGATCTCCTTGCCTTTATGCGTTTTTTCGATCTGATCGATCACCTGCAATTCGTGAATGAATTTGGCCAAATTCACCGACGACCCGATGAAGTACGAGCCATACTGGGTGTTGACCCGATAGAAATAGGTATAGGCCACCGCGATGACGTTGGGGTCGATGGAATAGAGATCGCCGGCGGGCGGGATGACTTCGCTGACCTTCAAGGTATTATAGGGAATCGTCGCCGAAGGAAGCTGACCCAGCTCTTTCAACCAGGGCATGGCTTGGAGAAAATGCTCGATTTCCGCCGCTTCTTCGGGCGTCGCGGCGTTGACTTTTCCGGTCGGTAAGGCCAGAACTCCGGCAATGGCGAACAGCACCGCCAACCCTTTCGGGGTCGTCACTCTATAGCCCATCCCTGTCTCCTTATAACGTTGAAAAAAAGGATAACGTTCAAAAAAAAGGCGAGATGGCCAACCGCCATCCCGCCGGAATCATTTCTCAAAACCCCGGCCGCCCCAGTTAAAAGATTGGGCATCGGGCCGGGTGCTGTCAAGAGGATTAATCAGATGACAATATTAATTCGCCGCATGCGGGCGCGAGGGCCGCCCGGGCCGTCTTCGTCATCGTCTTCGTTTTTTTCCCTGGCTTCGGTATCACGGTCCCGGCCTTTCCGGCGCCGGCGTTCCTTCTCTTTCTCATCGTCGGCCTTGAGATTCTTTTCCTCGTCGGTCTGACGCGAATGGATGACCACCTGATCGACCTGACGATTATCTTCCTGCTGTTTGGCAAGAATAGAGCTTTCTTGACTCCGACTGACATCGTCGGCTTTGCTTTGGGTATGTTGGACCAAGGTCGTCTTGACCAGATTGTCCTGTATGGCAGCTAGGCTCATGATAGTCTCCTTCCTTGGAGAAAACCCGCCACTCCTCAACCTTATTATATTTTACGGTCGAGTTCGACGCAACTTTAAACCCATTTAGGGGCAAGTTTTCCGAAAAAGTTGAGGGGAATCGTTAAAACCTGCTCAAGTTTTTGAAAGCATGTCCGCTAATAGAGTTGCGGACGGATTTTTATCCGTAAAGACGCAAGGATTGCGCGCCGGAAATTTTCGCAATTGCGAAAATGGAGAATAAACTGTGTAGTTTATCCGGTTAAGAAGGGATTTCGCATGGCCCCCACCGCCAAAACTCTGATGAACCAGGCTTTTCTAGCCGCCAACAGCTGGCTCCCCAACCTTGGCAAAGGACAAAAAGCCACGGTCAGGAACGTGGCCCAAACCGTCAGCCAAAGCCTCCAGGACTCCTATCAGAAACACAAGGAAAACTCTTTCCGAAAAACCATCGAAAAAATCCAAAACGCCAAACAGAACGCGCACCCCCAAAACCAGCCCGGCGACTCGGAAAACGCTACCGCGGCCGGAAGCAGGACTGCCGTCAGCTATTCCGTGACCACGGCTACCGACCCCGATTCCACCCTCGCCAAGACCATGGCCCAAGCCCAGAAAATCGCCGGCCAACTCAACCTCGGCGACTCCAGCTGGGGCCTCGAATCCCTGGCCCGGGATCTCGCCGTCTTCGGGATGGACTTCACCGACTTCAACCGGCCGGCCGAAGAATTGGCGGAATTGGTGCGGAATAAATCCCTGGACCGCATCGCCCAGTTGGACGCGAATCCCGGCGGCGCGCAAGGCGACTACGACTCCGCCCGCCGCAGCGTCTCCGGCGCCAGCGCCCGCCTCATGAACGGCATTCAAAAAGCCGCCGGATTCCTTGGCGGCAGCGCTCCGTTGAACAGTTCCGCCGGCCTGGATGCCGCCTCGCTTTCCGCCGCGTTCAAGGTCACCGCCGATTTCGGCGCCGGCGCCAGCCCCCCTTCCCCCGCCCCTTCGGGCGTGGGGGTGACGGTGGACGGAGTAAGGATTAACGCCAGCGCCATCATCGCCGTGGCGAACGTTATCGTCGACCCCCTGGTGTTTGATTTGCACGGCGACGGCTTCGATTTTGTGGCGGCCGAGGATGGGGTGGACTTCGACATGAATGGAGACGGCATGAAACAACGAACCAGCTTTATACAGGGGGACGACGCCCTGTTGTTTTTGGACCGGGACAAGAGCGGCGTGGTGCAGGACGGCCGGCAGCTCTTCGGCAATATGGACGGTTATGCCAACGGCTTCGAAAAATTGCGGCAGCATGACGAGAACGGGGACGGCGTGATTGACGAACAGGACGCGGTTTTCGAAGAACTGCGCTTATGGGTGGAGTCGAACGGGAACGGCGTCTGCGAAGCCAACGAAACGCTGAGCCTCAAGGACGCCGGCATCAAGGCGATCAATCTGCATTACGCCAATACCCGCGAAGAAGACGGCAAAGGCAACCTCATCGGCCAGATGGGCAATTTCACCCGCACCGACGGAAGCCAGGGCGCGGCGGCCGACGTGTGGTGGCGGGGAATGTAAGGGAAAACCGGCTGCCAAAAACCCGGTCAGACATGCGCTTCAATTCACTTGGCCGGAGTCCGTCGGGACCCCGGCCATTTTAAAGTGATCATTTGCCAAGTTATGGCACAGAAACCAATTGCTCCGTGGCCACCGGAGTCGTACTAGCGGCATTTCGACTTGTTTTTTGCCATTCTTCCCAAAGCACCGGAAATCTGCCTTTGGCTTCTTCAACCGAAAATGGCATGACCCCCATAAATTCAAAGCCGCGTTTTTCCAGCTCTGGCCCCAGAACTTCGAAGAGAAATTTGGTAAATTCACCCCTTCTTTCATCCGGTATTCCCAATGCGCTGATAAAACTCCCGCATTCCTCGCTATGCGTGTCTTCTGTAATCACCAGAACCGTGGGGAATTTTTTTTGAATGATATCTTGATGCGCCTTAAGCATTTCGTCGGAAATCACGATGTCTCCTTTTCCAACATTACAACGCCAAGGCTTACCAGAATCCTTGGCGCTTCGCGAAAAAGATCCTCCAAATCATCAACGGTCACTGTTACTTTGTCATAATAATCGCCCTTGACCCGCAAATATTTGGATTGACGAATGATCGATTTTTCCAGGCGGTTAAGATTCAAACCATTTCGTGACAAAGCACTATTGACGACAACATCATGCGGCCACACCGGGGAATCATTGTCAGATTTTCTCCCCATCAATTCCTTCATTCTATCCGAAGAAACAAAATCCGCCACCGTTTTGCCATTTGCGGTAAGCTCGCCAACGCATGCCTGGTAAAAAGCATAGTAAAGCCTGCTGGCGGCGGCGTTGTATTTTTCCCGCTTGAATGCAAGCAGGGCGACAGTGAAATTTTCCGCCGCTTTATCATAATAACTCATACAACGGACTCCGCCAAGCCTCCCGCAACTCGTCGCAACCCGCCTCCAGCAACAACTCCCCGCCCGAGCGAATCACCACTTTCGGCTGCGCCGTCACCATCCCCAGGCGGCCGAACGGCGCCCCGGCGTGACGCAAAACGTCCTCGAACTCGCCCGTGCGGCCCGCCTCGACCTCAACCACCAGCCGGCCCGTCGACTCGCCAAACAAACGTGCCGCCAAAGACACCTGTTCCCGCGCGTCCACCGCCATATGCTCCAAATCCACCTCCATCCCCAGGCCCCCCGCAAACGCCATCTCCGCCGCCGCCACCGCGAAGCCCCCTTCCGAACAGTCGTGGCACGAACGCACCAACCCCCGCGCCATCACTTCCGCCAAGGCCCCGTAGACCTTGCGGTTCACCTGCGGGTCGACCTTCGGCACGCTGTTGCCAATCATGTCCCGCAAGGCGTAATAAGCCGAACCGCCGAGTTCCTCGTGGGTCGTCCCGACCAGGTAGATTATCCCGCCGCCGTTCTTCAAATCCATCGTGATCGCCTTGCGGCAGTCGGGCATTACCGCCACCGCGCTAATCAGGAGCGTGCCCGGAATGACGATGACCTCCCCCTGCACGGCGAACTCGTTGTTGAGGGAGTCCTTCCCCGAAATGAAGGGCGTGCCGTATTCGATTGCCATGTCGTAACAGGCCCGGGCGGCGCGAACCAGGGCGCCGAGGCGGTCGGGCTTGTTGCAGTTCCCCCAGCAGAAATTGTCGAGAATCGCCGCCCGGTCCAACGGCGCCCCCACCGCCACGAGGTTCCGCAGCGCCTCGTCAATCGCCGCCGCGGCCATCCAATAGGGATCGATGTCGGAATAGGACGGAACGATGCCGTTCGCGACGGCAATGGCGCGGGTGTGCCCGAGAATGGGGGTGATGACGGCGGCGTCGCCGGGGCCGGAATTGTCCTCGCCGACGAGCGGCTTCAGGACCGAGCCGCCCTGAACTTCGTGGTCGTACTGGCGGATGACCCATTCCTTGGAACAGGTGTCCCAGCGGCCGAGAAGATTTTTCAAGGTACCGGCGTAGTCCTCATCCGCGATCGGTTCCGGCTCGTGATGGGTGGGGGTCTGCCACTCCGCCTCGCGGGTGGGCATGGGGACGCCTTCATGGAGAAATTCCATCGCCAGCCGGCCGACCTCGACCTCCCGCCACCACAGGGACAAATGCCGATCGTCCGTAAAAACGCCGATTTGGGTCACCTCGACGTCCTCCTCCTTCGCCAGCGCCTGGAGGGCGGGGAGGTTGGCGGCGTCGGTGGCGATGACCATCCGCTCCTGCGCTTCGGAAATCCAGATTTCCGAATAGGTCAGGCCCTCGTACTTTAGGGGCACGCGGTCGAGGTTGACTTTCACCCCGCATTCGCCGCCCATTTCCCCCAGGGCCGAGGACAGGCCGCCGGCGCCGCAGTCGGTGATGCAGGAGTAGAGGCCGGCGTCGCGGGCGCGGAGGAGGAAGTCGGTGACTTTTTTCTCTTCGATGGGGTTGCCGATTTGCACCGCCCCCGAGGAGACCATTTCCGAATTTTCATCCAGCTCGACGGACGAGAAGGTCGCGCCGTGAATGCCGTCCCGGCCGGTGCGGCCGCCCACGACCAGGGCGACTTCGCCCGGTTTGGGGGAGCGTTTTTTGGCCATTTCGCGGGGGATGAGGGCGAGGTTGCCGGCGAAGACCAGGGGGTTGCCGATATAACGCGGGTCGAAGCAGATGGCGCCGTTGGCGGTGGGAATGCCCATGCGGTTGCCGTAATCCCGGACGCCTGCGACGACCCCCTTGAAAACCCGCAGGGGATGCAGGGCGCCCGGGGGGACGTCCTCGGGTTCCAGGTCGGGGGGACCGAAGCAGAAGACGTCGGTATTGAGAATCGGTTTTCCCCCGAGGCCGGTGCCGAGAGGATCCCGGATAACGCCGCCGATGCCGGTGCCGGCGCCGCCGTAGGGTTCGATGGCGGAGGGGTGGTTGTGCGTTTCGACCTTGAAGGCTATGCCCATTTCGCCGTTGAAGTCGATGACCCCGGAGTTGTCCTCGAAGACCGACCAGCACCAGTCGCGGTTGAGTTCGCGGGTGGCTTTGGCGATGGTGGATTTCAGGAGATTGTTGATGACCTGGACCTCGCCGCCGTTTTCGCGGTAACGCATTTTGCCGCGGAAAGTTTTGTGGCTGCAGTGCTCGGACCAGGTTTGGGCGAGCGTTTCCAGCTCGATGTCGGTCGGATTGCGGTCGAGGCCGCGGAAATGGTCCTGCACCACCCGCATTTCCTCCAATGACATGTAAAGCTGCCCGGTCTGGGAAAGCTGCTCCAGCTCCTTGTCGGAAAGTTCCCCCAGGGGGATTTCCCGGCGTTCGTGGTAGGAGGTCTCGACCGGGCTTTTGTCCAGTTTGAGCGGGGTGTCGATGGCGACTTGTTCAATGACCGGATTGGCGATAATCCGGGTGACGGCGGTGTAGAGGGCGTTCTTGGAGACCGGTCCGTTGAAGACGAAACGTTTCCCCGTGCGGAGCCACTCCGCCTTGAAGCCGAGTTCCCGCACCCCCTTCAGGGCCGACGCTTCGGACGGTTCCATCACTCCCTGGCGGCGGGATATTTCGATGACGTGGTCGAGTTTGTCGCGGCTGGGGAAGACGTTTTGGTTGACGGAAAACATTTCGACGATGGGGTCGGCGAGGAGTTCGGCGGCGATGTGATCCACCTCGCGCGGGGTGAGGACTCCGTGCAGGGAAAAAAGGCGGACGGAACGGGCCTGGGTCAGTTCGGTCAGGCCGTATTCCTGCAGGTCGTGCAGGGCGGCTTTGGCTTCGACGTCCATGTCGGGATTGCGGACGGCGACTTCGATGAGATAGGTTTTGGCCTGGTTCGGGTCGGTTTCGCTGAAGTCAAGCATGGGGGAACCTGTTGGGAAAGGGATTAGTGGGAAAAACGGAATCGGCAAGACTTCAGATCATAAAGTTCCCCCGCGCCTTGTCAATCGGGATTTCAGGGCGGGTCGGTTTGCCAGACTCAGTTGTCGTCCCAAGGCCGGTTCTCCTTTACCTTACGATGCAACAAGCCCACCGAACACTCGAACTCCCGCGCCACCTTGCGGTAACTCCCACCCATGACAATCCGGTTCACCGCCCGATCCCAATCCCGTTCCAAACGGCGCGATTCGTTGATTTTCCAGTTCGGCGACAAAACCCCGTCCCGAAAAGCCTCGGGATCGTTCTCCTGGATGGTACGCCGGGCGGCCTGGTCCTCGGCCCGGTCCTTGAGGACCTTGGGGGAAGGCTGGCGCGCCTGGCGCTCTTCGGCCCGCCGCCGGCACTCGGGACAGGCGAGTTCGCGGTCGTCCGGGTGGGGGCGGTGCACGCTGTCGCAGATGGGGCAAATGGCTATGGGATACTCTTCGCCGACCTCCGGCGGGGGCGGGCAACCGAGCCGGCGGCAGAATTCGCTCGCGTCGGGGGCATGCCGCCGGACCACCCGTACCAGGGCGTCGACCCGCGGATCCGCAAGGCCCAGCATCAGGGCCAGGCGCTCCAGACGGCAGGGAGTGAGGAGGAGCCATGGGCGGGCCTGGGAGAAGATGCGGTTTTCCGGCGGCTTTTCGCTGACAGGCAAGGAAATATAGTCAAGTTTCGCGTCGATGTAAAAATTACGCATAAATCTCTCCCAAACGGTTGATAAAAGATATATAATTAATTTGACGTGTAAAAAAAACTAAAACCAGAGCCTAGTTCCACCAAACCTGTGGAATTCCCGCCGGTGGAAACGCCCGCACCCCTTCGTAACCGGTGGGCCAACGGTTTTCCTCGCGGCAACGGCGGAGCGACTTGAGCGCGGCGAGATTTTCCGCCGCATAAGGGGCCAGGGCGGCAGGGGAGAACTTCCAGACCCCAGTGCGGTAGGGCGCCTTTTTTTCCACCACCACGGCGACGAAAGCCAAGTCCCCCGCCCCGGCCGCCCGGGCGACCTCGCGGTAAAAGGCGAATTG